>CANCBK010000065.1 GCA_947374315.1 Burkholderiaceae bacterium
TTTTTTAATTAAAGTCAAACTTAAATGTAATTCGCCCTACTTTGAAGCAAAAAACCGCAAAGCGACACATCTCAATTTCGTACAAACTGACAGAATCTTAGCATAGGGGCTATCAGTCATCAAAATGATATTATTTCTAAATGGAACAAGCCGCTAAAGAAACACTACCAATATCCCTAGAAGACGAAATGCGGCGGTCCTATTTGGACTACGCAATGAGCGTCATTGTCGGCAGAGCCCTGCCAGACGTACGTGATGGTCTAAAACCGGTTCATCGTCGGGTCTTATTTGCGATGTATGAATTAAACAACGATTGGAACCGAGCTTACAAAAAATCTGCCCGTATAGTTGGCGATGTGATCGGTAAATACCATCCACATGGCGATTCTGCGGTGTATGACACCATTGTTCGCATGGCCCAGGACTTCTCACTGCGCTATATGTTGGTTGACGGACAGGGTAACTTTGGCTCAGTAGACGGCGATAACGCTGCTGCAATGCGGTACACAGAGATCCGCCTCCGTAAAATCGCCCATGAGCTTTTGGCTGATTTGGACAAGGAAACCGTTGATTTCGGGCCAAATTACGATGGTAGCGAGAAAGAACCCCTAATTCTTCCTGCAAAAGTCCCTAATTTATTGATTAACGGTAGTTCGGGTATTGCGGTGGGTATGGCGACCAATATCCCTCCGCATAACTTGGATGAAGTGATTGCGGCCTGTTTGCACGTATTGCACAACCCAGAATGCACGATTGATGAACTGATCGAGATCATTCCAGCGCCGGATTTCCCGACCGCCGGCATTATTTATGGCGTTCAAGGGGTGCGTGAAGGTTATCGCACCGGCCGTGGCCGTGTAGTGATGCGCGCTAAAACCCACTTTGAAGATCTTGATAAGGGTGCACGCCAGGCCATCATCGTTGATGAGTTGCCATATCAAGTGAATAAGAAGAACTTGCTTGAGCGCATTGCCGAGTTGGTCAATGAGAAAAAAGTAGAGGGTATTTCTGACTTGCGCGATGAGTCTGATAAGTCAGGCATGCGCGTAGTGATCGAACTCAAGCGTGGTGAAGTGCCTGAGGTTGTATTGAATAATCTCTATAAGAGTACTCAACTGCAAGATAACTTCGGTATGAATATGGTGGCTTTGGTGGATAACCAACCGCGCCTGTTGAACTTGAAGCAGATGCTCGAGTACTTCTTGCAGCATCGTCGTGAAGTAGTAACGCGCCGAACTATTTTTGAATTACGCAAAGCACGCGACCGTGGTCATGTCTTGGAAGGCCTAGCTGTTGCATTGGCAAACATTGATGAATTTATTGCGACGATCAAGGCCGCCGCAAACCCTGTGATTGCTAAGCAAGAATTGATGAGCAAGCCATGGGATTCCTCAATGGTGCGTGAGATGTTGGCGCGTGCTGAGACGGATACTCCGGGCGGCCGAAACGCATATCGCCCTGAAGGTTTGTTGCCGGAATACGGCATGCAAACAACGGGACTCTATCGTTTATCCGACAGCCAAGCACAAGAAATTTTGCAGATGCGCTTGCAACGCTTGACTGGTCTTGAGCAAGACAAGATTGTGAATGAGTACAAAGATGTTATGGCAGAGATTTCTGACTTACTCGATTTGCTTTCCAAGCCAGAGCGTGTCACTCAAGTCATTGAAACAGAGCTGAAAGAAGTGCAGGCAGAATTTGGTATTGCTGGTGGTGACAGTGGTCGTCGCTCATTTATTGAAATGAATGCAACCGAGTTGTTCACGGAAGACTTGATCACTCCGCAAGATATGGTGGTCACGCTCTCAAACACCGGTTACATGAAAAGTCAGCCGTTGAGTGAGTACCGTGCGCAAAAACGTGGCGGTCGTGGCAAGCAAGCTGCCGCTACGAAGAACGAAGACTGGATTGAGACACTCTTCGTTGCGAATACGCATGACATCATCTTGTGCTTCTCCGATCGTGGCCGCATGTATTGGCTCAAGGTGTGGGAGGTTCCACAAGGTAGTCGCATTTCACGTGGCAAGCCAATCGTCAATATGTTCCCGCTGATTGAAGGTGAGAAGATTACTGTGATTCTCCCGATCAAGGGATATCAAGATGATCACTATGTATTCATGTCTACTAGCCTCGGTACCGTGAAGAAAACCCGTCTATCCGACTTCTCTAATCCACGTAAAGCTGGAATTATCGCGGTGGATTTGAATGAGAATGACTTCTTAGTTGGCGCAGCTATTACGGATGGTAAACATGATGTGATGTTGTTCTCTGATGCCGGTAAAGCAGTACGCTTTGATGAGAATGATGTTCGCCCAATGGGTCGCACAGCACGTGGTGTACGTGGCATGAATTTAGGTGAAGGCCATCAAGTTATTGCGATGTTGGTTGCTCCAGCGGAGGCGGCAGAAGGCGCTGAAGCCGCTGTGGTTGATGTAAATGGACTGGCTATTCCAAGTAGCGTATTGACTGCAACCGAGAATGGCTTTGGTAAGCGTACTCCGATTGGTGAATACACCCGTCATGGTCGTGGCACTAAAGGCATGATCGCGATTCAGACAACTGAACGTAACGGTAAAGTGGTTGCTGCTTCATTGGTATCCCCTGAAGATCAAATTATGTTGATCACTACCGGCGGCATCCTAGTCCGAACACGTGTTTCAGAGATTCGTGAAATGGGTCGTGCGACACAAGGCGTTACATTGATCAATGTCGATGAGGGTACGCGCTTGTCTGGTCTGCAGCGGATTGCCGAAAGCGATACCGACGATGAAAGCGATCTTGATGATGCTGAAGAGGGTGACGTAGCCGCTGATCCAGTAGTTGATTCCAACTCTGATGAATCTGGTGATGCCTAATTGGCATCCATTGAAGGTTAATTAATTCATTATGACGTTTGACCGCCGCATTTTCAATTTCGCTGCGGGGCCTGCCACAGTACCTGAAGAGGTATTAAAGCAGGCCGCTGCGGAGATGTTGAATTGGCAGGGGCTTGGCACTAGCGTGATGGAAATTAGTCACCGTAGCAAAGAGTTCATGGCCGTCTACGAAGAGGTGTTGCATGATTTGCGCACCTTAATGAATATTCCCGAGTCTTATGAAATCTTGCTATTACAAGGCGGTGGCTTGGGCCAGAATGCCGCTATTCCGATGAACCTCATGGGCCTCGCTAAGAATGGCCCTAAGGCAGACTTCCTGGTAACTGGCGTCTGGTCTGAAAAGTCCTTTAAAGAGGCGGATAAGTATGGAGTTGCGCATCTAGCAGCATCTTCTGTATCAGAAAAATTTAATACGATTCCAGCGCGCTCTACTTGGCAGTTATCTGATGACGCCGCTTATGTGCACTACTGCGCAAATGAAACTATTGGCGGCGTAGAGTTTCCAGATATCCCTGATGTGAATGGCAAACTTTTAGTTGCGGACATCTCGAGCAATATTCTCTCCAAAGAGATGGATGTATCCAAGTGTGGCGTTTGGTTTGGTGGCGCGCAAAAAAATATTGGTCCATCAGGCGTAACGATTGTGATCGTCCGTAAAGATTTGATGGGTCACAGCATGAAGATCACTCCATCGATTTGGGATTGGTCCAAGCAAGCCGCTAATCAATCGATGCTAAATACACCGCCGACATTTGCTATTTACATGGCGGGCCTTGGCTTTAAGTGGCTACTAAAACAAGGTGGTGTAAAGGCCATCGAGAAACGCAATCAGGAAAAAGCCGATTTGCTCTACGATTTCTTGGATCAAAGTAGCCTGTATGAGAATCGCGTGACTAAAGAATATCGCTCCAGAATGAATGTGACCTTCTTCCTGAAAGATGAGAATTTAAATGCGGCGTTTTTGGCGCAATCCAATGCGGCAGGACTGGTCGCGCTGCGCGGTCATAAGGCGGCGGGCGGTATGCGTGCCAGTATTTATAACGCCATGCCACTCGAAGGAGTTCAGGCCCTAGTGGAATTTATGCGTGACTTTGAAAGGCGTGCTTAATGAGTACTGAAGAACAGCGCCTGGCGCCCATTCGCGACAAGATCGATGCGCTGGATGCGCAGATTTTAGATTTACTTACACAGCGGGCAAAAGCGGCGCAAGAGGTGGGTCATGTCAAGGGTGGTTTTTCGTCGCCTGTATTTCGTCCTGAGCGCGAACGTCAAGTCGTTGCACGCTTGCAGGCCATTAATGCTGGCCCTTTATTGCCAGATGGCATCGCTGCGATTTGGCGTGAAGTCATGTCAGCGTGCAGAGCCCTAGAGGCTCGTCAAACCATTGCCTATCTTGGGCCGGTAGGTACATTTTCAGAGCAAGCGGCGCAAACCTATTTTGGCCATTCTATTGCCGGCCTCCCCTGTAATAGTATTGATGAGGTATTTAAGGCGGTAGAAAAGGGCGCGGCTCAGTTTGGAGTTGTTCCTGTTGAGAATTCTAGCGAAGGGGCTATTTCTCGTACTTTAGATTTACTTCTAGATTCTTCGATGCGCATTAGTGGTGAAGTAGTTCTCCCTATTCGTCACCATCTCTTAACTAAGAGCGGGAATTTGGACGGCGTAACCACAGTGTGTGCTCATGCTCAGGCGTTAGCCCAATGTCAGCAGTGGCTAAGTTTGCATGCGCCTCAATTAAAGCGCCAAGCTGTGAGTAGTAATGCGGAAGCAGCTCGCATGGCGGCAAGCGATCCAAGCCTAGCTGCAATCGCGGGTGATCCAGCGCAAGAGGCTTATGGATTGCAGGCAATTGCTACGCAGATTCAGGATGATCCTCATAATCGCACTCGCTTTGTGGTGGTTGGAACATACGAGTGTCAGCCAACCGGTGCGGATCAAACTTCTTTAGTGCTTTCAGTGGACAACCAGCCAGGCGCAGTTCATCGTTTGCTGGAGCCCCTATCAAAGCATGGCGTTTCGATGAATCGCTTTGAATCCCGCCCTGCGCGTAAAGGGACCTGGGAATATCATTTTTATATCGACGTGGCTGGTCATGCGGCAGATCCAAGGGTAGCCAAGGCTTTGGAAGAGCTCAAAATGATTGCAGCCTTTTATAAAAACCTCGGCTCATACCCGCATTCAGCATGAGCTCTAAGATCGGTTTAAAACATATTCATGCCATTGCACCTTACATCGGTGGGCGCCCGATCAGCGAGGTCGCGCGTGAGTACGGCCTGGATGAAGGCAAGATAGTGAAACTGGCTTCCAATGAGAATCCATTGGGTATGCCAAAGTCTGCACAAGAGGCGATGCTCAAGGCAGCATCGGACTTAGGTCGCTATCCAGATTCAAATGGTTTTGAACTTAAAAATGTTTTATCAGCCCGCTTGGGTGTTCCGGCAGATTGGATCACGCTTGGCAATGGCAGTAACGATATTTTGGAATTGGCTGCTCGAGCAGTTGCGCAAGCGGGCGATGAGGTGATTTTTTCTCGCCATGCTTTTGCTGTTTATCCACTGGCTACACAGGCCATTGGCGCCAAATCGATTGAGGTTGCCCCAACCGCTAGTTACGGTCATGATTTGCCTGCAATGTTGCAGGCAATCAAGACATCGGGTGATAAAGCAAAACTAGTTTTCGTTGCCAATCCTAATAATCCTACTGGTAGTTACTTGACCGCGAAAGAGATTGAAGATTTTTTAATCGCTGCGCCAGCTAATGTGGTGGTGGTATTGGATGAGGCTTACAACGAATACCTTGCCCCGGAGCAGCGCTATGACGCGATTGCTTGGGTTAAGCGCTTCCCGAATATGATTTTGTCGCGCAGCTTTTCTAAGGCGTATGGCTTGGCAGGATTGCGGATTGGCTATGGCGTGGCGCAGCCTGCCTTGACTGATTTATTAAATCGTATTCGTCAACCATTTAATGTAAACAGCCTTGCGCAAGCTGCAGCGATTGCCGCATTCCAAGATCTTGAATTTCTGAAGCAAGGTTTTGAATTAAATCGTGCGGGCTTGACTCAGCTCACTCAAGCATTTGATGCGCTTGGTCTGACTTATCTTCCTTCGGCTGGAAACTTTGTACTGGTGAAGGTGGGTGAAGATGATAGTGCGGGTGCTCGCATTAATCTGGCTTTGCTCAAGCGCGGCATCATTGTGCGCCCGGTTGCAAATTATGGCTTGCCACAGTGGTTGCGCATTTCGATTGGCTTGCCCGAAGAGAATGCCGCCTTCATTGTCGCTCTGCGTGAGATATTGGCGCAGCAGTAATTTAAAAATACAGATACAAAATATATTCGCTAATGACCATCATTAATCCTGCAAGCAATTACGGAACTGTCACCATTGTTGGTGTTGGTTTGATTGGCGCTTCATTGGGTTTGGCTCTAAAAAAAGCAGGCGTGGTTAATAGGGTGTTAGGTGTAGGCCGTAGCGCAGAGAATCTTGATCAAGCGCTCAAAATGGGCGCGATTGATGCTGTGGTGGATTTAGTTGATGCCGCCAAACAGTCTGATGTGATTGTGCTGTGTGTGCCGGTTGCGCAGATGCGTGCTGCTTTTGAAGTGATGGAACCGCATCTTGAGCCTCGGACAATGTTGACGGATGCGGGCAGCACAAAAGGGGACGTCATTTTGGCCGCCAAGGAAGTGCTGGGGAAGAAAGCTTGTCAGTTTGTGCCGGCCCATCCGATTGCCGGCGGAGCGCAACATGGCGCGAGTGCAGCAAAAGCAGATCTCTTTCGCGGTAAGCAAACCATTATTTGCCCGCTACAAGAAAACTCCCCGCAGGATACGGATTTAATTGAAGGCTTTTGGCAGTCTGTTGGCTCTGTTGTCAAAAAGATTTCTTGTGTGCAGCACGATGCCATTTATGCGGCTGTGTCACATTTGCCGCACATTCTGTCTTATGCCTTAATGGCGAGCGTAGTGAACTCTGAAGATGCCGAGCAGAAGCTCAGTCATGTGGGGGCGGGCTTTAAAGATTTCACGCGCATTGCGGCATCGAGCCCAGAAATGTGGCGTGATATTTGCTTGGGAAATCGCACTGCAGTTCTTAAGGAATTGGATCAATACCTATTAATCGTGAATCATATGCGCAAACTCATTTCTGACAATGATGGTCCTGGTATCGAGAAGTTGTTTCAGAAGGCTAGCCAAGCACGCCAAGATATGGATGCGCTTTGATGAGTAGTTTGCCCAGTATTAATGTTGGACCATTCAATCGCGCTCAAGGCTCAATTGTTTTGCCTGGTTCAAAAAGTATTTCCAACCGTGCGCTACTGTTAGCGGCGCTATCCTCGGGCACGACTACCCTTAAAAATCTATTGGACGCCGATGATACGCAGGTGATGCGTAATGCACTGCGTCAACTAGGTCTATCGGTCACTGATCAAGCTGATAGTGTCTGTGTGATTGAGGGTAGCGGAGGAAAATTCCCAGTACGTGATGCGGATCTTTTTATGGGTAATGCAGGCACAGCCATTCGTCCATTGACTGCAGCGCTTGCAATGCAAGGTGGTAGCTATCGTTTGTCTGGCGTGCCACGTATGCATGAGCGTCCCATTCGTGATTTGGTAGATGGCTTGCGTCAAGTGGGCGCGAAGATGGATTACGAATTGCAGGAAGGTTACCCGCCAATCAAGATTTCTGCGGCGGATATTGAAATCAAGGATGTCGTTAAAGTTCGTGGTGATGTTTCTAGCCAGTTCCTAACCGCCTTATTGATGGCCTTACCTTTGGTGGCTAAGGAGCCAGTCAAGATTGAAGTGATTGGCGAACTCATTTCTCGTCCCTATATTGAGATCACTCTCAAACTCATGGCGCGCTTTGGTGTCAAAGTGATTTGCCCTGATTCGCAGTCTTTTGTAATTCCTGCTAAAACTTCTGAGGCTGTATATCAAAGTCCTGGAGTGTTATCTGTCGAGGGCGATGCATCTTCCGCATCTTATTTCCTGGCGCTTGGTGCTTTAGGTGGTGGACCGGTACGGGTTCTTGGTGTGGGTAGCGACAGCATTCAGGGTGATGTTGCCTTTGCTGATGCATTAGCGTTAATGGGCGCAAAGGTTTCCTTCGGCGAAGATTGGATTGAGGTTGCTGGTGTGAAAAATGCCACGGGCAAGTTAAATGGCATCACGATGGATTGCACTGAAATCCCGGATGCGGCAATGACTTTGGCGGTCGCCGCATTGTTTGCCGACGGACCCACCCGCTTAAACAATATTGCGAGTTGGCGAGTGAAAGAGACGGATCGCATTGCGGCTATGGCTAAAGAGTTAAAAAAGGTAGGCGCCATTGTTGAAGAGGGTGCTGACTATATCGTGGTCCAGGCGCCTCAATCCCCCTCTAATTGGAAGTCGCCTAGCGAAGGCATTGATACCTATGATGACCATCGCATGGCCATGTGTTTCTCTTTGGCGGCTTTTGGCCCCAATGCCCTGAAGATCAATGACCCCAATTGTGTTGCTAAAACATTCCCCGCTTATTTTGCTGAATTTGCGAAGATTGTTGCCTAAGCCCATCTTGATCTCATGAATCTGCCTCCGGTTATCGCCATTGATGGACCAACCGCCTCTGGCAAAGGGACGGTTGCCTCCTTGGTCGCAGAAAAACTGGGCTTTCATTATTTGGACAGTGGCGCGCTTTATCGGCTGGTTGCGTTAGGCAGTCAAAAACAAGCGATTGATCCCAAAAATGGCCCAGAACTGGGTATTTTGGCTAAAAAACTGGTGATTTCTTTCAAAAATGGCCAAATTCTGCTGAATTCTGAAGATGTAACTGAGGCCATTCGTACTGAAAATATTGGTTTGCGTGCCTCAGCGATTGCCGTGCACCCAGAGGTGCGTCAGGCTTTGGTCGGGGTGCAGCATGGTTTTCGTGCTATTCCAGGCTTGGTTGCTGATGGCCGGGATATGGCTAGTGTGATATTTCCTGATGCGGTATTGAAGGTTTTCCTAACAGCGACAGCGCAGGCTAGGGCCGAGCGTCGGTATAAGCAATTGATAGCTAAGGGAATTTCTGCTAAACTTGAGGACTTGCTGCATGATTTGCAGGAGCGCGATGCCAGAGACAGTAGTCGAGGTACCGCACCCTTGCTGATCGCAGAGGGCGCCAAAGTGCTAGAAACATCAGAATTATCGATAGATCAAGCAGTTAAGACCGTTTTGGATTGGTATCAATCAAAAATAGCTTAATTCTTTGGTGGGCAGTAAAAAGCAGTAGCAGTAGTTTTAGCGTCTTAAGGAACTCTACAACGCGATTATCTAATTTAGCGTGTTTCTTGAGGCTTTTTTAACCTAACCCGTCGGGCCTTCTGGCGGCACAAAGTGAATATACATGTCTGAATCATTTGCAGAATTATTTGAAGAATCATTAACCCGATCGAATATGAAGACCGGCCAAGTTATTTCGGCTGAAGTACTTCGCATCGATCATAACTTCGTCGTTGTGAACGCCGGCTTAAAGTCTGAGGCGTTTATTCCTGTTGAAGAATTTCATAACGACGCTGGCGAGATTGAAGTAGCTCCAGGCGATTTCGTTTCTGTTGCTATCGATGCCCTTGAAAATGGCTATGGCGACACTATCCTTTCTCGTGATAAAGCAAAACGCTTGGCATCATGGATGAACTTGGAAAAAGCTCTCGAGCAAGCAGAGATCGTTACTGGTACTGTTACTGGTAAGGTTAAAGGTGGTTTGACCGTGATGGTTAATGGTATCCGCGCATTCTTACCTGGATCACTGGTTGATACTCGCCCAATTAAAGACACCAGTCCTTACGAAGGTAAGACTATGGAGTTCAAGGTTATCAAGCTTGACCGCAAGCGTAACAACGTTGTGTTGTCACGTCGTGCAGTTGTTGAAGCTAGCCAAGGTGAAGAGCGCGC
>CANCBK010000066.1 GCA_947374315.1 Burkholderiaceae bacterium
CCGGCAAGATCACGACTTTGAACGCGATCCTTTGCGTACTGCACCGCCTTTTGATAAGCGCGCTCTGCAACCGCAATACCCTGCATGCCGACTGCAAAGCGAGCCGCATTCATCATCACAAACATGTACTCGAGACCGCGATTTTCTTCACCCACCAAGTAACCAATGGCGCCACCATGATCACCAAATTGCAATACCGCCGTAGGGCTGGCTTTAATGCCTAACTTGTGCTCGATGGAAACGCAGTGCACATCATTACGCTCGCCCAAAGTGCCATCTGCATTTACCAAAAACTTCGGCACGACAAATAAAGAGATACCCTTTACACCCTCTGGTGCATCTGGAGTTCTGGCCAATACGAGATGGACAATATTCTTTGCCATATCGTGCTCGCCATAAGTAATGTAAATCTTAGTAGCGAAAATTTTGTACGTACCATCACCCTCTGGCACAGCACGCGAACGTACCATCGACAGATCTGAGCCCGCTTGTGGCTCCGTGAGACACATAGAACCAGTCCACTCCCCAGAAATCATCTTAGGAACATAACGTGCTTGCAGTTCCGGGCTTGCTGCAGTTAACAAAGCTTCGATTGCACCATCCGTCAACATGGGACATAAAGCAAAGGATAGACTTGCTGAGTGAACCATCTCAAAACAAGCGGTAGCTATGAGTTTTGGTAGGCCTTGTCCACCAAATTCTGCTGGATGAACTACGCCTTGCCAACCCGCTGCTGCAAATTGTTCGAAAGCTTCTTTAAAGCCAGGGGCGGCAGTGACAACCCCATCTTTTAGCGAGCTCGGATTCTGATCACCAGGCCAATTAAGTGGTGCCACGACATCTTGATTAAATTTAGCGGACTCTTCCAAAATGGCTGGTGCGAGATCTACATCTGCGCCCGCTTCTGCATACCGAGGATATGCCACCGCTTCCGATAGCCCCGCTAATTCGTTCATCACAAACAGCATATCTTTTACTGGGGCTATGTACGGCATAAAACTCCTATCAATCAGGAAAGAGTGGTTTAAGAGACACTTAAGGAAGTAAATGAACCAGCTCAGGAACGGCCGCATTCAAGTCGGCAACGAGACCATAATCAGCGACGCTAAAGATTGGCGCTTCCGCATCTTTGTTGATCGCGATGATCACCTTGGAGTCTTTCATACCCGCCAAGTGCTGAATAGCGCCGGAGATACCGACTGCTACATACAGCTCTGGGGCAACGATTTTGCCAGTCTGCCCCACTTGATAATCATTAGGAACATAACCAGCATCAACTGCTGCGCGGGATGCGCCTAATGCTGCGCCCAACTTATCGGCCAATGGCGTCATGATCTCTTGATACTTTTCGCCAGAACCTAGGCCGCGTCCACCAGAAACAATGATCTTAGCCGCAGTGAGTTCAGGGCGATCCGATTTAGTGAGCTCACGACCCACAAAAGCAGAGGAAGCGGAGTTCCTCGCGCCAGCAGCGACGGCCTGCTTATCAATAACGGCAGATCCACCAATGCCTGCTACCGGATCAAAGCCAGTCGTGCGGACAGTGATTACTTTTACAGCGTCTCCTGACTGCACGGTCGCAATAGCGTTACCGGCATAGATGGGACGCTCAAATGTATCGGCGCTAATCACTTTAGTAATATCAGACAACTGCGCCACATCTAATTTTGCAGCTACACGTGGGAGGACATTTTTACCATTTGCTGTTGCAGGTGCGAGGATGTAGCTATAGCCACTTGCGAGCGCAAAAATTTGTGCAGCCAAAGGTTCGGCCAGTTGATCTACCAAACTAGGATCATCCACCAAAATCACTTTGCGCACGCCAGCGATTTGAGTCGCTGCAGTAGCGACCGTATCGGCACCACTACCAGCTACCAGCACATCAACCTCTGGAGCGCACTGCAGGGCAGCAGCGACTGCATTAAGCGTAGCTGCCTTTAAAGAAACATTGTCATGTTCAGCAATAACGAGTGCGGCCATTTAAATCACCTTCGCTTCATTTTTAAGTTTATCCACCAAAGCCGCTACATCAGACACCATCACGCCAGCAGAGCGCTTCGGCGGCTCTTCCACTTTGAGGGTTTTGAGACGAGGCGCAATATCAACGCCAAGCTCTTCAGACTTGATGACCTCAAGCGTCTTCTTCTTGGATTTCATAATGTTAGGCAAAGTCACATAGCGCGGCTCATTCAAACGTAAGTCAGTTGTGATAACGGCCGGCAATGTAATCGCAATAGTTTCTAGGCCGCCATCTACTTCGCGAGTCACACTCGCTTTACCATCAGCAACTACCACCTTAGAAGCAAAAGTTGCCTGCGGAATATCCATCAAACTTGCCAACATTTGACCGGTTTGATTGCTATCGTCATCAATTGCTTGTTTACCCAAAATCACGATCTGAGCAGACTCTCTTTCGCAAAGGGCCTTAAGAATCTTGGCTACGGCCAATGGCTGCAACTCAGCATCCGTCTCTACTAAAATGGCGCGATCAGCACCAATCGCCAAAGCCGTACGCAGAGTTTCTTGGCACTGAGTAGGACCAGCGGAAACTACTACTACCTCAGTAGCAACGCCCGCTTCTTTTAAGCGCA
This sequence comes from Burkholderiaceae bacterium, assembly GCA_947374315.1. Next base: position 2,592 of record CANCBK010000066.1, read on the forward strand.
CGGCTTCTTCTACGGCAATCTCATCAAACGGATTCATACTCATTTTGACATTGGCGAGATCAACACCGGAGTTATCTGACTTCACACGAATTTTGACGTTGTAATCTACAACGCGCTTTACTGCTACTAAGATTTTCATTCTTGGTTCTCTACTATTGAGGTAACTTCTCTATTTTATCCGTCCCACACCGTCTTAGGCTAAACGTCGATTGCCGAGGCAGAGCCAGCCTGTTTCCGCAACTCGAACTTCTGAATCTTGCCAGTAGAGGTCTTGGGGAGCTCGCCAAATATCACCATCTTAGGCACCTTAAAGCCTGCTAAATGCTGTTTGCAGTGGGCAATGATGTCAGCTGCTGTCACCTCAATGCCCGACTTAATCTCCAGGAAGGCGCAAGGCGTCTCACCCCACTTTGGATCGGGCTTGGCTACGACAGCCGCAGCAATTACAGCGGGGTGGCGATACAAAACATCCTCCACCTCAATCGAAGAAATATTCTCACCACCAGAAATAATAATGTCCTTGCTGCGATCCTTAATCTTCACATAGCCATCAGGGTTCATTACCGCCAAGTCCCCCGAATGGAACCAGCCACCCTGAAAGACCTCTTTAGTGGCTTTCTCATTTTTAAGATAGCCTTTCATAGCGATATTACCTTTGAACATAATTTCCCCCATAGTCTCGCCATCAGCGGGAACGGGCTCCATAGTGTCAGGGTCCAATACCTTAATGGCCTGCTGCATGTGGTAACGAACGCCTTGACACGCATTGAGTCGCGCCCTCTCGCCAATATCCAAGTCATTCCATTCATCCTGCTTCACGCACACTGCTGCTGGCCCGTATACCTCTGTTAATCCATAGACATGCGTTAAGTCAAAGCCCAGCTTCTCCATGCCTTCGATGATGGATGCCGGTGGCGCCGCACCAGCAATCAAGCCCTTGACACCAGCAGGTACGCCCGCTTTTAACTCATCAGAGGCATTCACTAAAAGGTTATGCACAATCGGTGCAGCGCAGTAGTGCGTTACGCCATGATCTTTAATAGCAGTAAAAATGTGTTGCGCATCAACGCGGCGCAAGCAGACATTAACGCCTGCGCGGGCTGCTACCGTCCACGGAAAACACCAGCCATTGCAATGGAACATCGGGAGAGTCCAAAGATAGATTGGGTGTTTATTAATATCCCAATCCAAAATATTGGATACAGCATTGATCGCTGCGCCACGATGGTGGTACACCACCCCCTTGGGATTACCCGTAGTACCTGATGTGTAGTTCAAGCAAATAGCTTGCCATTCATCTGCCGGCACCTCCCAGGCAAATTGAGGATCACCTTCGGTCAAGAGTGTTTCATAAGTGAGCGTACCCAGTTTTTCACCGGGAATATCAAACTCTTTTTCTTCAATATCAATAACCAGGAACTCGCGACCACTTTCTTTTTTAGCTATCTCGAGTGCTTTTTTCATCACCCCAGAAAACTCTGGATCGACGATCACGACCTTTGCTTCTCCGTGATTCAACATGAAAGCGACCGACTCCGGATCAAGGCGGGTATTGAGGGCATTTAATACCGCACCAGCCATCGGAATTCCGAAGTGGGCCTCAACCATTGGCGGCGTATTGGGCAGCATCACGGCAACCGTATCCCCCAAACCAATTCCATGTTTTTGCAAGGCGCTTGCTAAACGACGGCAGCGCTCATAGGTCTGACTCCAAGTCTGGCGCAAATTGCCATGAATAATCGCCAAACGCTCTGGATATACCTCGGCAGAACGTTCAAGAAACAACAGTGGAGTAATTGGAGTGAAATTTGCAGGGTTACGCTCTAAGCCCTGTTCAAAGATATTTGCCATGTGTTCCTTGAGTATTGTTATATGTCAGCCAGCGCCTTGATATGGGCCACCACGCTGCGACCTAAAGCAGAAAGGTTGTAGCCTCCCTCGAGGCAGCTCACGATACGATCCTGGGCATATTGATGTGCGATTTCTTTTAGCTTTTTAGTGATCCAGACATAGTCATCCTCAACCAAGCCCATTTGCCCCAAGTCATCCTCACGATGCGCATCAAACCCAGCAGAAATGATGATGAGCTCTGGCTCAAAATCTCGCAAACGCGGTAACCACTGCTCCTCCACGATGGAGCGCACCACATCGCCGCGCGTAGAAGCGGGAAGTGGCACATTGACCATGTTTTTTGCCCCATCTAAGCCACTATAGGGATAAAAAGGGTGTTGAAAGAAGCTGCACATGAGTACATTTGGGTCGTTAAAGAAGGCAGCTTCGGTGCCATTCCCATGATGCACATCAAAATCAATAATGGCTAGGCGGGTAATGCCATATTGCTCGATTGCATATCGCGCTGCTATCGCCACATTATCAAATACACAAAATCCCATTGAGCGGGTTGGCTCCGCATGATGCCCTGGAGGGCGAATTGCACAAAATACATTTTCTACTTCGCCCTTCATTACCGCATCAACACCCGCAATAGCTGCACCAGCTGCTCGTAGAGCGGCACTCCAGGTATGAGGGTTCATAATGGTGTCACCATCCAACATGAAATAACCACTAGCTGGCGAACGCTCTTTAACAAAGGCAATATGCTCTGGGCTATGTACCAACTCCAGCTGATCTTCTGTCGCCAGTGGTGCATCTAGGTGCTGTAGAAAATGGTCAACACCACTTCTGATTAACTGATCATTGATTGCCTGAATGCGCTCTGGGCACTCGGGATGATGGCTCCCCATCTCATGTTTCAGAAAATCAGAGTGGGTTATGTATCCTGTTGTCATTACTAGAAATCCTCAATAGTAAAACTATTATTTTTATAATTTAATAACATCTATTCACTCCTCAAAAATCCATTTTTATATCCATGAATTTTCGCGCCTCCCACCTCATCTCAACCCTACTCTTAACGCTGGTCTTAGGGGCTTGCTCAAGCACACCCACCCAACAAGCCAGCCCTAAAGAGACTATCGTAAACCAGTCCGATGAAGCCGCTACGGAAGCCCGTTTTAGCCAAAACCTGAATCAGTTGATTACACAAGTATCGCAAGCACAAGGAATCCCCCAAGCCACTCTTGAATCTAGCTTCATAGATGCTAAAACGATTCCATCCATTCGGAAATTGGTATTACCCCCATCGGGAACCTTTAAAAAGAACTGGGTCGCCTATCGCAAGCGATTTATTGAACCCATTCGATTAAAGGCAGGAAGGGCCTTTTGGGAACAAAACCAAGCGTACTTGAGCAAGGTTGAGCAAGAATATGGAGTTCCGGCAGAGGTGATTGTGGCCATTATTGGCATTGAAACCATCTATGGGCGCCAAACTGGCAACTTTCGAGTAAAGGATGTGCTTTCTACTCTTGCCTTCAGCTACCCAGAAACACCCAATAAAGCCAGTCGTGAGCAACTCTTTAAAGATCAGCTGCAAGAGCTCATTCTGCTGTGCTGGTCAGAGGCCGGCGGAATGCTCCCCGCCAAAAATAACAACGAAGGGTTGAACGCCACCCGCTTCAATGCCTGCTTAAATCAAAATAGCTCCTATGCTGGCGCTATTGGCTTGCCGCAATTTATGCCGAGTAGCATTCGTAGCTTTGCTGTTGACGGGGATGGCGATGGTCATATCGACCTCAAACAAAGCCCCAAGGATGCAATCGCAAGTGTTGCAAACTTCATGAAAATGCATGGCTGGCAGCCTGGAATGCCGATTTACTTCCCCATACAAGAGGCAAAAGTCGATGAAGCAAAAGCACTTTCCGATGGAGAACCGCAACTGAAGTACACCATTCAAGAGCTAATTGACAAAGGGGTTTTAAGCAAAGATCAAGGTGACCTACAAACAGGTGGGGTTGCCCCACAAAACAAAGCTCTGATTGTTGATCTACCCTATCCGGATAAGGATGGAAGTGACCAAATCCGTTATGTAGTTGGACTCAATAACTTCCTCACGATAGTGCAATACAACCGTAGTTATTTTTACGCACAAAGCGTTGCAGAATTTGCAGAGGCCCTGGGATATAAAAATCAGAGCGTGGTGCCAGTGATGTCAACAAAGGCAAGCTCAAAAGAAATAAAGGCCACTGAGCCAGCCAAATCAAAACGCAAGAAAACCAACGCCAAGAAAAAGTTAAAACAGGCTTGAATAGTGCCGCTTGCAACCCTTACGCTGGAAATACCCCAGTGGAGAGATAGCGATCACCACGGTCGCAAACAATAAAGACAATGGTTGCGTTTTCTACCTGACGAGCGATTCGCAAGGCGACTACCAAAGCGCCGCCTGCTGAAATGCCACAGAAAATACCCTCTTCAGCGGCAAGTCTGCGAGCCATCTCTTCAGCATCGGCTTGGCTTACATATTCGATACGATCAACTTTATCGCCCTGGTAGATTTTCGGCAGATACTCTGGAGCCCATTTTCGAATACCTGGAATTTGTGAGCCCTCTTCGGGTTGCGCACCAATGATCTGAATGGCTGGATTCATCGACTTCAGATAGGTGGATACACCCGTAATAGTTCCGGTAGTGCCCATCGCCGAAATAAAGTGAGTAACTTGACCATCGGTATCGCGCCAGATTTCTGGACCAGTAGTCTCAATATGAGCGCGAGGATTATCTGGGTTGGCGAACTGATCCAGCAATTTGCCGCGACCTTCTTTTTGAAGTTGCAAAGCATAATCACGAGCAAACTCCATGCCACCAGAAGCTGCCGTCAGAATTAACTCCGCTCCATAAGCAGCCATACTTTGTCGACGCTCAATACTTTGATTTTCAGGCATAACCAAAATCATCTTGTAGCCCAACATGGCCGCGGTCATCGCTAAAGCAATTCCAGTGTTACCACTGGTAGCCTCTATCAGAGTATCGCCTGGTTTAATTTCTCCGCGCTCTTGGGCGCGCGTGATCATCGACAGCGCAGGTCGGTCCTTCACCGACCCCGCTGGATTATTGCCTTCTAGTTTTCCTAAAATCACATTGTTTCGAGATTCGTTTTCAAGACCTGGAATGCGTTGCAAACGAACCAAGGGGGTATTCCCCACGGTCTGCGAAATAGTTAAGTAAGAAGGTATGCTCATCAAGCCATTTTAGCCATAAGCAGACCTAGACATAAAAGGGTTTAATTTCGGCGACGTGGCTCCTCACGATCTGGAGAATTTCGAGAACCACTTTGACTGCGTGAACCCCGTCTACCAGCCCTGGAGCCCTCTTTAATGGTGCGGCCATTCGGTTCACGAAAAGAGCTAGGTGCTTCGATGGTTAAACCGTTATCCACCATTTTTTCCACCGATTTCATGCCAATACCACGCACACGTTTTTGTAGGTCATTGGCATCCTGAAAATGCCCGCCATCTAAGCGCTCAGCAATAATAGTTTTTGCTTTAGATGGGCCAATCCCCTTAATACTCTCAAGCTCAGATTGGGTGGCAGTATTGACATTAATTGGTGAGGCAACAGCCAAACCAGAGACAGCGACTAATAGCGAAAATACCAAAGACTTTAATAATTGATTCATTCAATCTCCATTTGTTAATAAAAAATCCACCTACACAAAGTGCAAGTGGATCAGTTACAACGAATGAAAATTCAGTCGGTTGACTGCTTTTAATCCTCTAGAGCGGGCTTGCTAAGAAATCAGCATTAGCTGATAGCCAGGCAATATAACGACTGACGCCTTGCTCTACATTTAGGAAGGGCTCGGTATATCCAGCAGCGCGCAATTTTGTTAAATCAGCCTGAGTAAAACATTGGTACTTGCCTTTGAGCGCATCTGGAAAAGCGATGTACTCAATCGCTTTTTCTTTTACTAATTCCCCTAAGCTAGCTGGATTGGCATTGTCGAACTTACGCATGGCATTCGCCACTGCATGAGCTACATCATTAAATGGCTGGGCACGACCGCTACCTAAATTGAAAATGCCGCTGAGTTCAGGGTGATCCAAAAAAAAGAGGTTCACCTTAACCACATCCTCAACAGAAACAAAGTCACGACTTTGTTCGCCAGGGCCATAGCCGCCATACTCACCAAAGAGTTTTACCTGGCCATTAGCCTTGTACTGATGGTATTGATGAAACGCCACCGAAGCCATGCGGCCTTTGTGTGATTCACGTGGGCCATACACATTGAAATATCGAAAACCGACAACCTGAGCGGTATTGGCATTCTCAGCAAAGCGCTTGCGCATGACCTGATCAAATAAGAATTTAGAATAGCCGTAAATATTCAATGGCTTCTCATGCTCGCGACTCTCTACAAATATATCGGAGCCGCCATAAGTTGCCGCAGAAGAAGCATAGAGCAATTGCACTTTTTGCTCAGTGCAAATATCCAGCAAGTCCATGGTGTAGCGGAAATTATTCGCCATCATAAAGATGCCATCAGTTTCCATCGTATCGGAACAAGCCCCCTCATGAAACACTGCCTTAACCTTGCCAAAGCGACCACCTCTGAATGCCTCTAGAAATTCATCTTTATCGAGGTAATCAATGATGTCTAAATCCGCTAGGTTGCGATACTTATCCGCAGGACGCAAATCATCGACTGCGATGATATTTTTTTCGCCACGCGCGTTTAGAGCCTGAACTATATTGGCGCCAATAAAACCAGCAGCGCCGGTTACGATAATTGTCATTGCAATTCCTCTGAAGTAACAGTAGCTGTACCAAGCTTGCCAACCACAATACCACCCGCACGATTAGCCAAGGCCATCGCTCTTTCCAATGGCCACTTAGCCGCCAATGCCACTGCGAGCGTTCCTATAACCGTATCACCCGCACCAGAGACATCGAACACTTCACGTGCCTGCGCCTTCACATGGCTGACACCTGCCTCGGTAAATAAACTCATGCCCTCTTCAGAGCG
>CANCBK010000067.1 GCA_947374315.1 Burkholderiaceae bacterium
ATTAGCAAAAATACATAAAAAAACTTACTTTGATAATTTAACGGCTTTCTGCCTATTAAAGTTGACAGAGTTACCAAATCTAAAAAATCTAGCTCCACTATACTTTTAGAACTAATGAAGCTAGAAATTTCCCCATCCGCTCCTCCCCTGCCAAGCCATTGGGTTGGCGTTTTAGAGAACCCTCAATCTCCTATTAAAGACTTTGACTCAATACTGGCCTGGGTTGAATTGGATCTTGATGGTGAAATGCGCTTCGAAAAAAGCTTGCTTTGCCTAAGCCCTACAGGACTGTTTTGGACTGATAGCCATCGCTCTGAATTTTGGCCCATGAGTCCTGGGGTGCATCTTTTGCATGGTGACCATGCGGGAGTAGGGCATCTCAAGTTGGAGTCTGAGGCTAGTCTGTTGAGGCTTTGGCACTTTACTTTGGCCGTAAACCCGCAAATATTGCGCTTACAGAGTAGCTTTAAGCAGTTGGCTCATGTTGGTATGGCTAGTCAGCCCACCCATGAGGCCACTGAATACGATAAGCAGGTATGCCCTATTTGCTTGAGTCCCAAGCCTACTCATTCAGATGCTTGCCCGACTTGCGATCCAGAAGAGGATGCCCCTCCCTCAACTTGGACCTTACTCAAGTTATGGCGCTTTGCACGCCCCTATAAGAAAGAGCTTTTACTGGGTTTTGCCTTGACTTTGCTCTCTACGGGCGCAACCTTGATACCGCCGTATCTCACGATGCCCTTGATGGATCATGTGTTGATACCGTATGAGCGGGGCAATCCGATTGATTTTCAATTGGCCAGCAAGTATCTATTGGCTCTATTGGCCGCTTCGATTGTTGCCTGGGGTCTAGGCTGGTGGAAAACCTACTTATTGGCTTTGGTTAGTGAGCGCATTGGCGCCGATCTACGCAATACCACCTTTGAGCATTTACTTAAACTCTCCTTGGAGTACTTTGGCGGTAAAAGAACGGGTGATTTGATTGCTCGCATTGGCGCTGAGACCGATCGTATTTGCGTCTTTCTATCGCTGTATGCCTTGGACTTTGCAACCGATGTTTTGATGATTGCGATGACTGCTGCCATCTTGATCTCGATCGACCCCTTATTGGCCCTGGTAACTCTTGCACCGTTGCCATTCATTGTATGGATGATTCATGCGGTGCGCGATAAGTTGCGCTTTGGTTTTGAAAAGATTGATCGGATTTGGTCTGAAGTCACCAATATCTTGGCTGACACAATTCCAGGTATTCGGGTAGTCAAGGCATTCGCACAAGAAGAGCGTGAGCTCAAACGTTTTGTAGACTCCAATAAGCACAACTTACAAATCAATGATCGCGTGAATCGGGTGTGGGGATTGTTTTCTCCAACGGTGACCTTGCTAACAGAAACGGGCTTATTGGTAGTGTGGGGCTTCGGAATTTGGCAGGTGGCTCATCGTCATATCACGGTTGGTGTGCTGATTGCCTTCCTCGCTTACATCGGTCGTTTTTATATTCGCCTGGATTCGATGAGTCGCATCGTTTCGCATACTCAAAAAGCAGCCGCAGGAGCAAAGCGGATTTTTGATATTTTGGATCATGTCTCCAGTGTTCCCGAGCCAATCAATCCAGCGCCTTTAGCTGAGGTCAAGGGCCGCATCTCCTTACGGGGCGTGGGCTTTCGCTATGGTAATCGTGCGGTATCCAAAGGGATTGACTTGGATATTGCCCCTGGAGAGATGATTGGCTTAGTGGGGCATAGTGGCTCTGGTAAGAGCACTTTGGTGAATTTGATTTGTCGCTTCTATGATGTCAGTGCGGGCTCGATTTCATTAGACGGTCGCGATATTCGTAGTATCGGAATTTCTGATTATCGCAAGTGCATTGGCTTGGTTCTTCAAGAGCCATTTTTATTCTTTGGCACGATTGCTGAGAATATTGCTTACGGTAAACCGGATGCTACTCGCGAGGAAATTATTGAAGCCGCACGCGCCGCCCATGCGCATGAATTTATTCTCCGCCTACCGCTGGGTTATGACTCCCTTGTTGGTGAGCGTGGTCAATCACTCTCTGGTGGTGAACGTCAGCGTATTTCTATTGCACGCGCATTGCTGATTAATCCAAGCATTCTGATTTTGGATGAGGCCACCTCTTCAGTTGACACGACTACTGAAAAGGAAATTCAGCGTGCGTTGGACAATTTGGTTAAAGGTCGCACAACCATTGCCATTGCGCATCGCCTCTCCACCTTAAGAAAAGCAGATCGCTTGGTAGTGCTCGATAAGGGTGAGATTGTGGAAATTGGTTCGCATGATGAGTTGATGGATACACAGGGCGCGTACTACGCTTTGTATCAGGCACAACTGCGACATGCTGCCGAGTTGGTGGAGGGCGGCGCCATCGGTGAAAGTATTGAAGAGCATCAGGAAGAGCGCTTGGAAGTCATTGAGAAGCAAACGGGGGGCGAGGTATGAGTCAATATCAAAAACCCCATTCGCTAGAGCGAGATTCTCTCGGCCGCCTGGTGTTTATTGATGCCGCCGGCAATCGGCATGTAGGTGTTTATCCAGTCAGGGCCTTCCCAATTACTGCGCCTGGCGCAGGCATCTCTTTGATGGATCAATCTGGCAAGGAGTTATGTTGGTTTGATGGCGTTGGTGCCATTTCAGAGCTGGAGCTGGCTTTGATCGAGGAGGAGATGGCCGCGCGCGAGTTCATGCCGGTCATTGAAAAGATTACGAAAGTGTCTACATTTGCCACCCCAAGCATCTGGGATATTGATACTGACCGTGGGCCCACCAGAATTCGCCTGAAGGGGGAAGAGGATATCCGCCGTGTCGCCGGCAATACCTTGTTAATTGCTGACTCCAATGGTCTTCAGTTCTTGATTAAAGACTCAAGCCAATTGGATAAGGTGAGCAAGAAGCTTTTGGATCGATTCCGATAGAATAAATCCTTTTAAATCAAATACATGTATGTTAATTTTCGCTAACATACATGTACTCTAAGCCCCAGCCTCTGGTTATTGCAACGCAATAATATTAGGGTTATACTCTAGGTACTAACCCTTAAGGAGATTCAAATGACTCAATTATTGAATATGTTTAACCAGTTTTTTTCTGAGAGCAAGCCAGTTGCCAAGAAAGCCCGTCACTATGATTTTGATGGCGCCTATCGCGGCATGTAATTCAAAAAAGTAGTCTGCAAATAAGCCACCTTCGGGTGGCTTTTTCTGTTTTAAAGATTCAAATCATTCATTGGAAATCGTTTTTAAAGCAGAGACAAGGGTTATTACTCAGAACAAGTTGCGCTGAATTTCAGATCACCTCAGTAAGCTCAAAAGTCCGAGAGATCCAAATGAATTCAGGGGTTCAACGAGGGTAATCACTAGTTAGGAAAGTAATATTTCTTGATGGCCGTCAAGATAATAAGAGGGCCAATGTTTGAGAATCATTAAGCCCAAATGTTGGGCAAATATTTTTATAAAAAAGAAATTGAAGGGGAGCACACATCGTGACTAAGCCATGGCATAACCGTTGGGCACAGTTGGTTTTTGGAATTATTTGCATGGGGTTGGTTGCCAATCTTCAGTATGCTTGGACATTGTTTGTTAATCCAATGCAAATTAAGACGGGTTGGGCATTGTCCGCAATCCAATTATCTTTTTCTATCTTTATCGTCGTCGAGACATGGCTTGTCCCAGTCGAAGGCTGGATGGTTGATAAGTTTGGCCCTCGCTTTGTGATTCTTATTGGATCTATTTTTGCTGCGGGTGGTTGGGTTATTGATAGTTATGCCACTAATTTAGAGACGCTATACGCAGGTGCTGTTGTGGCTGGTATTGGCGCAGGTTGTGTTTATGGAACTTGCGTTGGTAATGCATTGAAGTGGTTCCCAGATAAGCGTGGCTTGGCTGCTGGACTAACTGCTGCAGGCTTCGGTGCAGGTGCTGCGGTGACTGTTATTCCAATTGGAAACATGATTCAAAGCCAGGGCTATGAGCATGCATTCTTATTCTTTGGTTTGGCTCAGGGCATATTGATTTTTATTCTCGCCCTATTTATGACCAAGCCTACGCCTCCTAAGGGAGTTCAGGCTGCACCACGTATTGTGACGACTAAGGTTGATTACACGCCGGGACAAATGATTAAGAAACCTTTGTTTTGGCTGATCTACATCATCTTTGTAGTGGTTGCAGCTGGTGGCTTGATGGCAACAGCTCAAATTGGCCCTATTGCCAAGGATTACGGCTTAGATAAATTGCCAATGACTTTGTTTGGTTTAACCCTGCCATTGCTAACCATGACTCTGTCGATTGATAATTTATGTAACGGGTTTACACGTCCATTGTGTGGTTTTATCTCCGATAGAATCGGTCGCGAAAATACGATGTTTATTGTGTTTTTTGGCGAAGGTTTGGCGATGTTGGGTTTGATGAACTACGGACATGAGCCAGTTGCATTTATGACTTTTGCGGCGTTGATCTTTTTGTTCTGGGGTGAAATTTTCTCCATCTTCCCAGCGATCTGCGCAGATACATTTGGCGTAAAAAATGCTGCTGGTAATGCAGGCACTCTGTACACTGCAAAAGGTACCGCGTCTTTGATCGTACCTTTGGCTTCTGTATTATCTGCCGGCGGAAACTGGGACCGAGTCTTCTTGTTAGGAGCGACGGTCACGATCACTGCTGCGTTTGCTGCTAAATTTGTTCTAGCCCCTTTCCGTAAGCGCTTTATTGAAGAGGCGAATAGGGCTGCAACTTAATTTCGTTGGTATTGCCTGAATAAAGGGGTCTGCGGACCCCTTTTTCTATGGGAGGGGCTGGAGTCAGAGTCAGCTAAAATATTCCTCATTATGAGTTTCCCAAAAAACCGCCTCGTTCATTGGTTTGCCGCCTTGGCAATCTTCATGAGCGCGCTTGCGCCGGCAGTTTCTCAGGCAGTATCGCTGGCTAAGCATGGTCAAGGTTTTGCGATGGAGATTTGCTCAGTTGATGGCAGCAAGATGCAGGTTCAAGTGCAGGGCGATCAGGTTGATCATTCCGAATCTATTCAGCCTTGCCCGTACTGTGTGACCCATGGCAGCATTACTCCAGCATTTAATACCAATCTCAAGTTTCAAGCGCCACAAAATTTTGCTTTACTGCCTCAGCTTTTCTACCAATCACCCAAGCCACTCGCTGTTTGGGTAACACCCCCTTCAGCAGCTCCTCCAGCACAAGCCTAATTATTTTTGGGTCATAGCCTAGCTATGTCATTGGCAACGATGTTGCCGGAATATTGTGTGGAGTTTTAAATGAAGTTACAAAAAATCGTAGTCGCTATGGCGTTGATCGCTCCAACAGCAGCTGTAATGGCCTGTGCTAGTTGTGGGTGTAGTTTAAATACCGATATTGGTACCCAGGGAATGGGTATGAATGAGGGGTGGACTCTGGATGTTCGCTATGACACTCTGAATCAGAATAAATTGCGAGCTGGAACCAAGGGCATTTCTCAAGCTCAGGCTGCGGTGACGCCTAATCCAAAGACTGGACAGAACGCCGAGGTAGAGGGTTATACGCAGAACAATTATTTAACGGCCTCACTGGATTACAACAATGGTGAGAGCTGGGGTGTTACAGGAGTGCTGCCTTACATCATGCGTAATCACAGCACTTTTGGTACCTACGCTGATGGCGGGTCATTGCCGCCAACCCCTGGTGAAGGGGCTTACAGCTCTAAAACTGCCGGTATTGGTGATATGAAAATTATCGGCCGCTACTTTGGATTTGCAGAACAAAAGGATTGGGGGTTTCAATTTGGGGTGAAGCTGCCAACAGGAAGCAGAAATCAAACTGGCGCCCTGGCTGATGGTAGCGGTGCGATTGCTGTGGATCCTGGGTTGCAGGCAGGCACTGGATCCACAGATTTGATCGGGGGTATTTATAAGTTTGGCTTGATTGGTAACTCTGATAATTGGGGTTACTTTGCTCAAGCGCAATATCAAGCGGCTGTCATAGTGCAGTCCATTCCAGGCTCTTTGGTTTCTGCGGGATATAGTCCTGGAGGCACTTATCGCCCAGGCAATGCCGCCAATTTCAACCTTGGTCTTAATTATCAAAACTTGGATAAATGGGTGCCTACTTTACAGTTGAATGTCATCAACAAAACTGCGGATAGCGGAACTGCTGCCGATACCTTTGCGACTGGCGGAACACTGGCATACCTAACTCCGGGCTTGCTTTATCGGCTAACAGAAAGAACCCAGGTATATGCAAACGTGCAATTGCCTGTGTATCAGAATGTCAATGGTATTCAGTTGACTCCATCCTATATTGCATCTACCGGAGTGAGGGTTGCTTTTTAAAGCAGTGGGGTCACTATTTCTTCTAAAGCTTTGTGGTCGATCTTGGGGTCACCTGTGAGTCCGTTCTTTCGAAGAATGCCCTGCCTGTCAATGATGAATGTGCTTGGTATGCGCCAGATTCTTCCGTAGCCCGAGTAGTCCATTTGTTTTTTATCGGCAAATAAAAAGGAGTAGCTTTGCATCATTTTTTGAGCTTGCGCAAGATCCGATGGTTTATCCATCGTGATTGCTAGCACTTCAAATCCTTGTGCTTGATGTTTTTTTAGGTAGGCCTCAATGATAGGCATTTCTTCTCTGCAGGGCTCGCACCAGCTGGCCCAAAAGTTCACTAAAACAACTTTTCCTTTATTGGTATTGAGAGAGAAAGCCTTGCCATCTAAAAGCGTTCCTTCTATATTGGGTGCAAGCTGCCCAACTTCAGGGCCGGCAAAGACTGCATTACAGAAGCAAGCAGTTAGCAGGATGAACAGAAGGGTACGGAATGTTTGCATTGCGATCAGTATTTCATGGAAATATATTTACAGGAGAAAGTAATGATAAATAGTAAATGGGTAATGAGTAAAAAACTTTTGGCAATGAGTATCTTTGCCGCGGCAGCTTCTTTTGGTGTTTCCACTTATGCCCAGACTGCTAAAGTTGGCGGCTTGGAAGTAGAGGGCGCCTATACGCGGGCTACGGTTCCTGGCCAGATGGCTGCGGGTGGCTTCATGAAAATTGAAAACAAGGGCGCTGCAGATCAATTGTTGTCTGCAAGCTCCCCAGTGGCCGGTGAAGTGCAGTTACATGAAATGTCCATGGAAGGGCAGGTCATGAAAATGCGTCAAGTAAAAGATATTACTATTCCAGCTGGCGGCGCTGTAGAGCTAAAGCCGGGTAGCTTTCATTTGATGTTTTTAAACATCAAGGCACCCTTAGCTGCGGGTGAAACAATTCCAGTCAAACTCAAGTTTGCGAAGGCCGGTGAGCTTGAGGTGAAATTTCCTGTTAAAGCGATGGGTGGTGGCATGCATTAATGCCAGGTACCCGAAGGGAAAAAGCCCCTGGATTTCTCTAGGGGCTTTTGTTTTGCATCTTTGATATTTTAGATCTTTAATCCAGATTCAAATCCGTTACGGCACCTTTACTCGCGGTGCTGGCAAGATGGGCATATTTAGCTAACAAGCCGCGGGTATAACGTGGTTTTGGTTGTACCCATGCCGCACGACGTTGAGCGATTTCTTCATCGCTGACATTGAGTTGAATGAGTAACTTGTGCGCATCGATGGTGACGGAGTCGCCTTCGTGGATCAACGCAATCACACCGCCTACGAATGCCTCAGGAGCAACGTGACCAACTACCATGCCCCAGGTGCCGCCGGAGAAGCGTCCGTCGGTAATGAGGCCTACTGTCTCGCCTAAACCTTGACCAACCAGGGCCGAGGTGGGGGCAAGCATCTCGCGCATGCCAGGGCCTCCTTTAGGGCCTTCGTAACGAATCACCATCACATCGCCATCTTTAATCTTTTGCGCCATGATGGCGGCCATTGCATCATCTTCAGAATCAAATACACGGGCAGGGCCGGTAATCGATGGATTCTTGAGGCCGGTAATTTTGGCAACACAGCCTTCAGGAGAAATATTGCCCTTCAGGATCGCTAGGTGACCTTGCTTGTATAAAGGATTATCAAGAGTGCGGATCACTTTTTGATCTGCACGCGGCACCGATGGAACATCTTTCAATGTTTCGGCGATGGTTTTGCCGGTGATGGTGATGCAGTCACCATGCAAGAGTCCGCCGTCTAGCAACAGCTTCATCACTTGCGGAATACCGCCAGCTTGGTGCAGGTCGGTTGCTAAATACTGACCAGAAGGTTTCATATCCACGATCACTGGAACGCGTTTACGGATGCGCTCAAAGTCATCAATCGTCCAGTCGATCTCCGCAGCGCTGGTAATAGCCAGGTAATGCAGTACGGCGTTTGTTGAGCCGCCCACCGCCATGATCACGCTGACTGCATTCTCAATAGATTTTTTAGTGATGATGTCGCGTGGACGCAGATTATTTTTAATGGCCTCAACTAAAACTAGAGCTGACTCATGGGCGCTAGATACTTTCTCGGCATCTTCATTGGCCATGGTAGAGGAGTAGGGCAAGCTCATTCCCAAGGCTTCAAATGAGGAGCTCATCGTATTGGCGGTATACATGCCGCCACAAGAGCCGCTACCTGGACAGGCATGTTGCTCTACGCCTTTGAGGTCAATTTCATTCATGCGGCCGGAAGTAAATTCACCAACGGCTTCAAACGCGGAAACAATGTTGAGGTCCTTACCTTTGTAGTGACCTGGCTTAATGGTTCCGCCATAAACATAAATGCTGGGTACATTGGTGCGTGCCATCGCCATCATGCCGCCCGGCATATTTTTATCGCAACCGCCGATCACGACAACACCGTCTTGCCATAAGCCGTTAACGCAAGTTTCAATGCTGTCTGCAATGACTTCGCGAGAAATAAGGGAGTACTTCATGCCCTCAGTGCCCATGCCGATACCATCAGATACTGTTGGGGTACCAAACATTTGCGCTTTTGCGCCAGCCTCTTCAAGTGCTGTTACTGCGGCATCAGCCAATTTCTGCAAACCACTATTGCAAGGGGTGATAGTGGAGTGACCATTCGCTACGCCAACCATCGGCTTGGAAAAATCCTTTTCTTGGTAGCCCATCGCGTAATACATTGAGCGATTGGGAGCGCGGGCAACCCCTTCAGTGACATTGCGTGAGCGTTCATTAAGGCGTTTCATGCTGATATTGACTCCAGAAAAGAATGTGACGAAAAGCTCTATTGTGCCGTGAGACAACAGAGAATGCAGGGGTTTATGAGCTCATCCCCTTCATTTTCTGGTGCACTGCAATAAGCGGAATTCTTTATTGTATTTGCTGGCTGAGCTCTACTATTAGCTATAAAGCTAATATCCTTCTATATCAAGCTGCGGTACATTGG
>CANCBK010000068.1 GCA_947374315.1 Burkholderiaceae bacterium
TATCACCATTTTCTCAACACATGACGCTAAGTGTTTGTAAACACTAGAGAAATTCCTAAAAAAACTCCTAAAAACACTTGACCCTCTTAGTGCGATCCTCTAAAGTGGGAGGAAGTGTGAAAAAGTGGGGTAAATGGTGTTTCAAGGTGCGTCAGCTCTCAATTTAGATGCAAAAGGTCGCATGTCTGTGCCGGCTAAGCATCGTGACGCCTTGTTAGTTCAAGGTGAGGGCCGAATAACGCTCACAAAACACCCTGATGGATGCCTGCTTTTGTTCCCCCGCCCCGAATGGGAAACCTTTCGCTCTCGTGTAGCGCAGCTGCCAATGGATGCCCATTGGTGGCGTCGAATCTTCCTCGGTAATGCCGCGGAAGTCGATTTAGACAGCGCTGGAAGAATTTTGGTCAGCCCTGAGTTACGGGCTGCTGCTGGTATTGAGAAGGAAGTGATGCTGCTGGGAATGGGCAGTCACTTGGAATTATGGGATGCCACTACTTACGCTGCAAAAGAACGGGCTGCCATTGCGCAAGGCATGCCTGAAGCCCTGAAGCAATTTAATTTTTGATGACAGGGTGCCATGAACATAACTCATCGCCCAGTGTTACTGGCCGAGGCGGTGACGGCGCTGATCAGTGGCCCACGCATCACTTCTCCAGAAGCATCAAAAAATCTACT
This sequence comes from Burkholderiaceae bacterium, assembly GCA_947374315.1. The sequence continues at coordinate 676 of CANCBK010000068.1, forward strand.
GTTGATCGATGGAACGTTTGGGCGCGGCGGTCATACGCAGGCTCTGCTTGCGCAACTTCCCCCCAATGCGCGAATGATTTCCTTCGACAAGGATTTGGATGCGATCGCAGTAGCGGAACAAATCAACGATCAACGTCTTCGAATCGTGCACGACAGCTTCGCGCAGATGGATCAATATGCGGAGCCAGAATCTGTCGATGGCATTTTGTTGGATCTCGGTATCAGCTCACCACAGGTGGACGAGGCACATCGCGGATTTTCTTTTCGCAAAGATGGTCCGCTCGATATGCGGATGAACACGGATCACGGCTTAACGGCAGCAGAATGGTTGGAACAGGCATCACAAGAGGACATCACACGCGTGATTAAGACTTATGGTGAAGAGCGTTTTGCATTTCAGATCGCTAAGGCTATTGTGGCCAAGCGAGAAGCAGGCTTGCCTCCAAAAACCACTTTGCAATTGGCGGGCTTAGTAGCTAGCGTGGTTCGCACAAGGGAAGTAGGGCAAGATCCCGCCACGAGAACTTTCCAAGCCTTACGTATTTTTATCAATCGCGAGTTAGAGGATTTAGAACTTGGATTGAAAGCGGCTCTCAGGTTGTTAAAGCCAGGCGCACGCTTAGCTGTGATCAGTTTTCATTCGCTAGAAGACCGTATTGTGAAGCAGTTTCTACAGTCACACGCCAAGGTGGTTGTGCCACGTGGTTTGCCGGTCCGCGATAGAGATTTACCGCAGAGCGCTTTAGAAATTATTGGGCGCGTTAAACCAAGCGATGACGAGGTTCGAGAAAACCCTCGTGCTCGCTCGGCCATTATGCGCATTGCTGAAAAACGTGCGGGAGTCATGGCTTGAATCGCGCCACCCTCACATTGCTCGCTCTGTTATTGGTATGCGCTTTATCTTTGGTCGCAGCACAGCAACGCGCGCGTAAATTGTTTATTTCCTTGGAGTATTCGCAAATTGAAGAGCGTAAGCTCAATCAAGACTGGTTGCGTTTGGAATATGAGCAACGCAATTTATCTAAATCAGCCAGGATTCGTGATGTTGCTCGCAATCAATTGCATATGGTTCCAATTTCTCCTGAACGTACCTTGTACTTAAAGGAAGCTAGATGAGGCCGGTAGGATTTTCAACTACGCCAAATTTAGTATTGCGTCTGCCAATGTGGCGGTCACGCTTAATGTTATTTATGCTGTTCTTCGTATTTATGTTGTTGCTCATTCGCGCTTTCTGGATTCAAGGTCCGGGAAATGCTTTTTATGAGGCTAAGGGTGTACGAGGTACGCAACGTGAATTAGAGCTCCCAGCTTCTCGAGGAAAAATTTTGGACCGTAATGGTCAAGTCATTGCGACCAGTCTTGAGGCGAAGTCGGTGATTGCCTATAACGATACGGTGCCAGATGATTTAGCTGCAGATAAGGTTCATCAGCTAGCTAGCTTATTGCAGATGGGTGAGGCAGACTTGCGCAAGAAATTGCGTGAAGAGCGTAAGCAAGTTTTCTTGAAGCGCCAGGTAGATCCAGAGACTGCACAAAAAATCAAGCAATTAGAGATCCCAGGTATTGGCCTCAACAATGAATACCGCCGCTTCTATCCTGAAGGTGAGGCGATGGCGCATGTTGTTGGATTTACCAATGTAGAGGATCGTGGTCAAGAGGGAATGGAGCTTTCGAGAGAGAAAGATTTGGCTGGCCATGCAGGACAACGCCGTGTGGTGGTTGATCGTTTGGGGCGTATTGTTGAGGAGATCTCTATTGACCAGTTGCCGCAAAATGGCAAAGACTTACAGCTGTCGGTCGATAGCAAAATTCAATATCTAGCTTATAACGCTGTAAAAAGTGCAGTTGAGACTCATCATGCAAAAGCGGGTGGGGCTGTAGTGCTGGATACCCAAACTGGCGAAATTCTTGCGCTGGCAAATTATCCAAGCTACAACCCAAATGACCGAAGAAATCTGAATGGCGAGCAGCTCCGAAATCGCGTGCTGACTGATATGTTTGAGCCGGGCTCAACCATTAAACCATTTACGATTTCTGCGGCACTGGAAAAGGGCTCCATCACCCCTAATACCAACATGGCAATTGGTGCTAGTTATTTAGTGGGCAAGAAGCCTATTACTGATACCCATCCTTATGGCACTCTCACCGTCGCTCAGGTGATTCAAAAATCTAGCAATATTGGAGCCGCCAAAATTGCGATGAACTACCTCTCTCCTGAAGAGATGTGGAATATTTACACTGCCGTGGGATTTGGGCAGGCTCCAAAAATTGGTTTTCCGGGGGCTGTTGGTGGAACTTTGCACCCCTATAAAAATTGGGGGTCTAGTGACCAGGCACGTATTGCATTTGGCTATGGCATAGCCGGATCTCTATTTCAAGTTGCTCGTGCCTATACGATTTTTGCCCGCGATGGTGAGTTAGTGCCGTTGACAATAGAGCGTAGCCCAGAATTTAAGTCTGGAACAAAAGTGTTGTCCCCAAAAACGGCATTGGAAATGCGCGCAATGTTGGAGACGGTAACCGAGCCGGGTGGAACAGCCATTAAAGCTCAAGCCGAGGGATACCGCGTAGGTGGTAAAACGGGTACGGCACATAAGCTGGTTGGAAAGGGTTACGGAAATCGTTACCTAGCTTATTTTGCTGGAATTGCCCCAATTAGTGCGCCGCGGATAGTAGTGGCCGTCATGATTGATGAGCCAACAGGCGGAAGCCACTATGGCGGTGATGTTGCGGCGCCGGTATTTTCTACTATTGTGAGCGAAACGCTGCGCACCCTCAATGTGCTTCCAGATAGCAGTGTGAAACAGGCCGCTTCTGATGTGGAGTCTACTCCAGACATCCATATTGCTAGTGCAAAAGTGCCCCAACATGTGGTCTCAAAAAGATGATGGCGATGGTGAATATGGAAGCCCATCTGTTGATCTCTCACTTACGTGATCTCACTTCTGCTAACGCGAAAGTGACTGCTGATAGTCGCCAAATTAAAGCGGGTGATATTTTCTTTGCATATGCAGTTGGCCATGGCAATGCATTGCGAGATGGCCGCGACTACATTGCTGCGGCTTTAGCGAATGGCGCAGCGGCAATCGTATTTGATCCTGCCGATGGAGTTGCTAACGATTACTTAGATCGTCCACAATGTTTTGCCATTGAGAATTTGGCTTCTTTGGCTGGGCCACTCTGTGCGGAGTGGTATGAATATCCAAGTAAAAAATTAAATGTCATCGGTGTCACGGGCACCAATGGAAAGACAAGTATTACCCAGTGGCTGGCACAGGCCTTGGATGAAGCAAGCCATCGGACCGCAGTACTGGGTACTTTGGGAACGGGATTTCCGGGAGCGCTCGTGGAGACTGGCTATACAACGCCAGACGCACCACGCTTGCAAACCCAATTAAAAGAATTACTGGATGCTGGTGCTCAGCAGCTTGCAATTGAGATCTCCTCGCATGCACTGGATCAAGAGCGCATTGCCGGACTTGATATCCATTGCGCAGTCTTTACGAACTTGACTCAAGATCATTTGGATTACCACGGCACGATGAGCGACTATGCTGAGGCTAAAGCAAAGCTTTTTAAATATCCCGGCCTGAAGCATGCTGTGATCAATTTTGATGACTCCTTTGGTCGCGAGCTTGCAATGAAGATGCTCACCTCTCATGGTCCTCAGGTCTGGGGGTATGCATTAAATCAGAATGCCTTTATTGGGTTTGAGAAGTTCGATGATCGTTTGAGGCGGATTGATGCAAAAGACACCACCCTCACATCAACTGGTTATCGCACTCAATTTAGTTGCGATGAGCTCGGCTCAAGCGCCCTTCATGCTCCAGTTCTAGGCGAATTTAATTTAAGCAACTACTTGGCAGTTTGGACAGTGCTATTGACTCAAGGCTTCAGTTGCGAGGAGGCTTCCAAGCGCCTGGCTAAATTAAGTTCTGTGCCGGGTCGCATGGAGTTAATCGCACTCAATAAAACCCAGAGGGCTGAAGGCCCATTGGTCGTTGTGGATTATGCGCATACACCCGACGCTCTAAGTAAAGCGCTAGTTGCTTTACGCCCAATTGCAGATCAAAGGGCTGGAAAAATTTGGTGTGTATTTGGATGTGGTGGCGATCGAGATATGGGTAAGCGCTCGCAAATGGGGCGTGTAGCGCAAGAGTTTGCCGATCATATTGTCATCACTAGTGATAACCCAAGATCCGAAGAGCCGGGATCCATCATTGCAATGATTCGATCTGGTATGAGTGCCGACTTTGAGTCAGTTCAGTTGATCCCTGATCGGGCTGCCGCAATTATGGCTGCAGTGCGTCATGCGGATATCAAGGATGTCATTTTGGTTGCGGGCAAGGGGCATGAGTCCACTCAAGAGATCAAGGGTAAGAAATTTGATTTTTCTGATCAAGAGCATATTCGTTTGGCTGCAGGGGGCGTTATATGAGTCTATCGATGACTACACTCGCTCAGGTTCATGCAATGTTGCCAGGCAGTCAGTTGGTGCATGCCTCCAATGAGGCTGCACAGGCAATCACTATTTCTGGTGTTGGTAGTGATAGCCGTCAGACTCAGGCTGGTGAATTATTTGTGGCCTTGGCAGGCGAGCGTTTTGATGCACATGATTTCTTAGGTGATGTGGCATCAGCAGGCGCCAGCGCCGCCTTGATTAGTGACAAAGAAAAATGCCCTGCGAATATAGCTGCAGTCTATGTGAAGGATACTAAGCAAGGCTTAGGTCAATTAGCAAAAGCATGGCGCACACAGTTTTTTATTCCTGTAGCCTTGGTGACTGGCTCAAATGGCAAGACCACCGTTAAAGAGATGATTGCCTCCATTTTTAGGGCTGCCTTGGGCGAAGAGTCAACCTTGGTAACCAGGGGCAATTTGAATAATGATATTGGCTTACCCTTAACTTTATTGCGTATGCGTTCAAGTGATCGCTTGGCGGTGATTGAGTTGGGCATGAATCATCCAGGTGAGACTGCGGAGTTAGCCGCCATCGCACAAGCCAATATCGCTCTGATTAATAATGCGCAGCGCGAACATCAAGAATTTATGGCGACAGTGGAAGCGGTTGCTAAAGAGCATGCAACCGCTTTAAGTGCGCTGCCTATCGATGGGGTTGCGGTATTCCCAGCAGACTCAGAGTTTTCTAGCATTTGGCGTCAAGCTGCCGCAGGACGTAAGGTCATTGATTTTGTGCTGTCTTCCGATGTAACGCCAGCTCAGGCTGCCGTAACGGGCCGCTTACTGGCTAATGGAAAAATTGAGATTTTGACTGAGGAGGGAGGTATTGAGGTTCAACTCAATACCTTGGGAAATCACAATGTTCGCAATGCGCTAGCTGCTACTGCGGTTGCATTGGGGGCTGGTTTGAGTCTCGAGAAAATTAAAGCAGGCCTGGAATCGTTTATGCCAGTCAATGGACGCATGCAGGCTAAATCCCTCAGCGCGCATCGCACGCTTATTGATGATAGTTATAACGCCAATCCAGATTCAGTGAGGGCCGCAATTGATGCGCTTAAGCTGTCTGGAAATGCTTCTTGGTTGGTGCTGGGTGATATGGGTGAGGTTGGTGATCAAGGCCCTGCGTTTCATGAAGAAGTTGGCGCTTATGCTGCCGAGCAAGGTGTGGCTAAGCTATTTGCTCTTGGAGAGCAATCTCAGTTTGCGGTGCAAGGCTTTGATAAAGCAAACCAAGGACATGCGGCTACTGCTTCACATTTTATGAATGTAGATCAATTGCTTGCAGAATTAAGCGCCGCACTGGATGCGCAGGGTGCATTGGTCGCACCGCATTTAGATATTTTGATTAAGGGATCGCGTTTTATGCGTATGGAGCGTGTAGTACAAGCCTTATTAGAGGAGGCTAAAACATGCTCTTAATGTTGGCGCAATGGCTACAAGATGATGTTCGATTCTTCCGAGTCTTTAACTACATCACGTTCAGGGCTGTGATGGCAACCGTAACCGCTCTCCTGATTGGTTTGGCTGCCGGCCCCTGGGTAATTCAAAAGTTAACTACCTTGAAGATGGGTCAAGCTGTTCGTACGGATGGCCCACAAACCCATTTAATAAAAACTGGCACGCCAACGATGGGCGGCGTCCTCATTCTTTTGGGTATTTTTATCTCCTGCATGCTGTGGGCCGATTTGAGCAATCGATTTATTTGGATTGTGATGATTGTGACCTTTGGTTTTGGTTTGGTGGGCTGGGTGGATGATTACCGTAAAGTAGCACGCAAAGATCCTAAGGGAATGGCCTCAAGAGAGAAGTTCTTTTGGCAAACCATGATTGGTTTATTCGCTGCTATTTACTTAGCCTTCTCTGTGTCTGAAGTAAATAATCTCAAGGTATTGCAATTATTTTTTGAATGGCTAAAGAGTGGTTTCGCCTTGGATCTGCCAGCAAAGTCAAATTTACTAATTCCTTTTATGAAAGAAATCAGTTATCCACTAGGAGTGATGGGTTTCATCATTCTTAGCTACTTGGTAATTGTAGGTAGCAGTAACGCCGTAAATTTAACTGATGGTCTTGATGGTCTAGTGATCATGCCGGTGATTTTGGTGGGCGCGGCATTAGGCGCATTTGCTTATGTGATGGGTAATGCAATTTACGCAAAGTATTTACTGTTTCCTTACATACCCGGCGCTGGCGAGCTCATGATTTTCTGCGGTGCAATGGGTGGAGCTGGGTTGGCATTTCTTTGGTACAACACGCATCCCGCTCAAGTGTTTATGGGTGATGTTGGCGCTCTTGCGCTGGGTGGTGCGCTTGGCACTATCGCTGTCATTGTTCGTCAAGAGATTGTGCTCTTTGTGATGGGTGGAATTTTTGTGGCAGAAACTCTTTCGGTAGTGCTACAAGTCTTTTGGTTCAAATTTACCAAGAAGCGTTTTGGCGAAGGCCGTCGCATTTTTAGAATGGCACCACTGCATCATCATTTCGAATTAGGTGGTTGGCGTGAAACGCAAGTAGTAGTGCGTTTCTGGATCATCACTATTTTATTAGTCCTCATTGGCCTCTCCAGCCTGAAATTACGGTAAGCCAAAGAATATGCATAACTTAAACCAAGCCTTCGCTAATCCAGCACTTATTGCTGATGAAGCGTACCAAGCCCCTAAAAATATCCTCATCTTGGGGTTGGGTGAGTCTGGTTTTGCAATGGCTAAGTGGTGTTTGCGCAATGGGGCAAGTCTTCGCTTGGTAGATACACGCGATCGTGAAAAACTCAATGAACAGCAAAAGGCTTGGTTGAGTGAATTGGAGTTTGCTGGACTCAAAGAAGTTCACTTTGGGTCTCTTGATGATGTCCAATTGAATCATGTTGATGTCATTGGAATGAGCCCTGGTTTATCGCCATTACAAGAGCCAGTGAAATCATTCTTGGCGAAAGCAGAGGCATTGGGTATTGATATTTGGGGAGAGATCGAGTTCTTTGCCAGGGCTATTGCTGCACTAGATCGCATGGCGCAGGCAGATGGCCTGCAATATAAGCCTGCTGTATTGGCCGTCACTGGTACCAACGGCAAAACAACGACAACCGCCCTAACGGGACAGCTGTGTGAACGCGCAGGTAAGCGAGTGGCGGTGGCGGGGAATATTAGTCCTGCTGCGCTAGATAAATTGATTTCTTGCTTGGATGAATCAGATCAAATCTCCGATATGCCTGAGATTTGGGTTTTGGAGTTGTCAAGCTTTCAATTAATGTATACAAGTACTTTTAATGCGACAGCGGCGACAGTACTTAATATTACGCAGGATCATTTGGATTGGCATGGCGATATGCAGGCCTATGTTGATGCAAAGGCGAATATTTTTGGGCAAGACACCATTTGCATTTTGAATCGAGATGATCCTCTAGTGATGGGCTTGCTCTCTGCTGAGCAAAAGGCAAACCAATTAGTTACTACTTTTGGCGCCAATCGCCCTGATGAGCAAGGTGCGTTTGGCATTGAGCACGATTTGCGTGCAGGCGGAATTGATTGGTTGGTATGGGCTGAGGTAGATGAGGATCTAGAGCCTCAACCGAAGCGCCGACGTAAGGTGGCTGTGGTTGAGGATGAGCCTTTAAGGTTAAAGCGCTTGATCCCAGCAGATGCTCTACGAATCCGCGGTCGCCATAACGCGCTGAATGCCTTGGCGGCATTAGCCTTAGCTAGAGCGGCTGGTTTGCCAATGAATGTATTACTGCATGGTTTGCGTGATTATCATGGCGAGCCTCATCGCGTTCAAAGCGTTGCCATCGTATCTAATGTCGAGTATGTAGATGACAGCAAGGGCACCAATGTAGGTGCAACTGTGGCCGCATTAAATGGTCTGAGCGCAAGTGAATCCGGCAAACGTATTTGGTTGATTGCTGGAGGCGAAGGCAAGGGTCA
>CANCBK010000069.1 GCA_947374315.1 Burkholderiaceae bacterium
CTATCCAGAGCAAATAACCCATGTCAACGGCACTGTTTACGGCATTGGTTACAAGCAAATAATCACGGAATCAATTTATGGTTTTGGAGAAGCTAACTACGCAGTTAACAGGTCTAAAGCTGTAACCGTAGTCACTGATAGCGGTGCGATAGTGAACTCTACTGCTAACGCTACGGGATATGATGTGCTGTTGGGAATCGGCTATCGCTTTTAATGATCAATCCTGCCTTAGCAAGATTCCTCATATCGACCCTTGTCAATATCTGCTCCATTGATTGCATAAAGGATATGCAGCCCAATAAATCAATCTATAGCGCGAAGAACTGACCCACTTCTAGATTTAACTCTTGAGCCAATTCAGCGCCAGTTACTTTTCCTGAGGCGCCTTTCGCCTTTAAGATCTCAATCTGCCCACCATGGCAGGTGACAAAGAGGGAATCTAAAGTAATTTGAGTGACTTCACCAGGCTTGCCTTTTACAGAGGCGAATGTAGCCGCCACATGTTTATGGCAATCGTAGATCTGCACTTTTTGCTCGCCAAACTTTGTCCATGCGCCGGGCGCAGGATTACACGCACGAATCAAGTTATAGATTTGAGTAATGTGGCTCGCCCAATGTACTTGAGCAGCGTTTACATCAAACCAACCCTCATAGTTTGCCTGTGACTCATCTTGAACAAGCTCTTGATGCTTCTCAGAAACCACTAAATCTGCAGCCTCCAGCAAGGCTCTTACACCCAAAGGAAACAACTGATCGAAATACACCTTACCCAAAGTGTCATCAGGTCCGATTGCCACCTCTTTTTGCAAAATCACTTCGCCCTCATCTAGACCATCGGATGGGCGGAATATCGTTAAGCCTGTTTTCTCTTCACCCAATGCAATAGCCCAGTTTATGGCACTGGGGCCACGATACTTCGGCAATAAAGACGGATGGTATTGAATGGTGCCATGGCGTGGCAACTTGGCCAATTCTTGCGGAACAAACTGAAGGACGTAAGCCATGACACAGATATCGGCTTTGCTATCAATCATCGCTTGCGCTGCATCAGCACCCTTTAAAGAGGCAAATTGCAAAGGAGTTAAGCCCCTTGCAATCGCCGCCTCTTTCAACACTTCAGGCTTGCTAGATTTAGGATTATCAGGGGGGCAAAAAACGGCAACCACTTCATCGCCGCGATCTAAAAAAGCCTCTAAAGCCGCCTTACCAAAATCAGCACTCCCAATCAGGGCAACACGCATCTTAAATAACCTTATCGTGACGAAGTGTGATTAACTCATCAGTCGAATAACCTAATTCACTGAGAATCTCATCGGTATGCTCACCTAACAATGGTGAGCGCGTTACTTCAGTTGGACTATCGGACATTTTGATCGGATTACCAACAGTAAGGTATTTGCCTCGAACTGGATGGTCCACTTCAACCACAGTACCGGTAGCACGCAACGCAGGCTCCTCAGCAATTTCCTTCATGGATAAAATGGGACCGCAAGGGATATCGTATTTATTCAAGATATCCATTACTTCAAACTTCGTCATGGTCATAGTCCACTTCTCGATCTCACCAAAGATCTCCATCAAATGGGGTAAGCGGGCTACTGGCGATGAGAAGCGAGCATCCGTAATCCAATCTTCACGACCGATCACCTTGCAAACCGCTTCCCATACTGGGGCTTGCACAATGACATACATATAGGCATTAGGGTCTGTTTCCCAACCCTTGCATTTCACGATCCAGCCTGGCTGGCCACCACCGGAGGCATTGCCAGCTCGAGGCACTGAGTCACCAAACTCTCCATTTGGATATTGTGGATACTCCTTCATGAGGCCAGCACGCTCTAATCGCTGCTGATCGCGCAACTTCACGCGGCACAAATTCAATACCGCATCTTGCATGGCTGCCAATACCTTCTGACCGCGGCCAGAGTGTGTGCGCTGATAGAGTGCCGTCACGATACCTAGGGCTAAATGCAAGCCAGTACCACTATCGCCAATCTGCGCGCCAGTTACCATTGGAGGGCCATCATCAAAACCCGTAGTGGATGCAGAACCGCCAGCGCACTGCGCAACGTTTTCGTATACCTTGCAATCCTCATAAGGGCCAGGACCAAAACCCTTAACTGAAGCCATGATCATCATCGGATTCAGCTCCTGAATCCGCTCCCAAGAAAACCCCATGCGATCGAGTGCGCCTGGCGCAAAGTTCTCAACCAGAACATCGCACTCCTTAATAAGACGCTCGAGAATTTCTTTACCCTTTTGAGTTTTAGTATTAACGGTAATTGAACGCTTGTTATGATTCAGCATCGTGAAATACAAACTATCGGCATCGGGAATATCGCGTAACTGGCCACGAGTGGCATCGCCCTCGCCCGACTTTTCCACTTTGATCACATCCGCGCCAAACCAAGCAAGCAGCTGAGTGCAAGTTGGGCCTGACTGAACATGTGTGAAGTCGAGGATTTTGACCCCTTCTAATGCTTTTGCCATGATTAAAGTCCTAATAAGATTGAAATTTTGAATTGATCCAATTTTACCAGCGACGGATTGCGGCGCAACATTGGATGCCTATTTTTTGTGCAGTCTAGCTTCAGACTCCCCAATTAGGCCCATGACTTCAGCCTCATAAAGCTTCAAGGTCAGAAAGTCGCTTTTTTAGCGCCCTTTCTTCGGCAAAACGCTCGGTTTCATCGCGAATCACGGCAGCCACACCATTGGCCTGGTGTTTCTCATCAAAGAGCATGCCTACGGTAAAGGCAATGGATAAGGTGTGCCCATCTTTATGTTTGGCAGGCACTTTCAACAACGAGGTGCCATAACGCGTAGTCCCCGTTTCCATGGACTTGGTATAGCCCTCGCTATGCCTTTGGCGTTGACGCTCCGGAACAATCAGATCCAAGGTATTTCCAAGAGCCTCTTCTTCCGAATACCCAAAAATTCTAGAAGCGGCTGCATTCCAAAGAATAATCTTTTCGTGGGCATCAGAAACGATAACGGCATCGCCGACACAGTCGAGCAATTGAAGTAAATCTACATTCGTTTTCATAGTATCAGTCTATAGACTTTAATCATTTTTTGCTAAGAAAAAAGGCGCCCACTAGGAGCGCCTTTAAAACTAAACTAACAAATGCTTATTTTTATTAAACTGCTTTTGCTGCGTGCAATTTAGCAATGTCATCCGCGCTGTAGCCAAGGTCAGTCAACACTTCGTTAGTGTGCTCACCCAATACTGGTGATGGACCGACTTCGATTTCCAAATCAGAGAACTTGATTGGGCTACCAATTGTCAAATATTTACCACGAACTTTGTGGTCAACTTCAACAATAGATCCGCTCTTACGCAAGTCAGGTGAGTTAGCCAATTCTTTCATTGACAACACTGGTGCGCAAGGAATGTCGAACTTGCGGAGAATATCCACAGCTTCGTACTTAGTCTTATCTTTGAGCCACTCTTCAATTGTTGCGAAGACATCAAAAATCTTATCTTGACGCGCTTCAGCAGTCATGTAGGCTGGATCTGTTGCCCACTCTGGCTTACCAATCGCACGAGTGATTGGCTCCCAAGCGTGGCCTTGAATAGTGAAGTAGATGTATGCGTTTGGATCTGTTTCCCAACCCTTACACTTCAATACCCAACCTGGCTGACCGCCACCACCAGCGTTACCGCCACGTGGAACTACATCAGTAAATGTACCGTGTGGGTACTGTGGGTACTCTTCGAGGTAGCCAATTTTGTCCAAACGCTGTTGATCGCGCAATTTAACGCGGCACAAGTTCAATACGGCATCTTGCATTGAGCAAGAAACTTTTTGACCTTTACCTGTTTTTTGACGATGCATCAAAGCAGTCAAAATACCAATCGCCAAATGCATACCAGTATTGCTATCGCCCAAAGCGGCAGCGGAAACTGTTGGAGGACCATCCCAGAAACCTGTTGTTGAAGCAGCACCACCGGCACACTGCGCAACGTTTTCATATACTTTTAAGTCTTCATATGAGTGGCCATCGCTAAAGCCTTTTACAGAAGCCATGATCATCTTTGGATTCAGCTCTTGAATACGCTTCCAAGAGAAACCCATGCGATCCAGGGCGCCTGGGCCAAAGTTCTCAACCATCACATCTGATGTCTGAATCATTTTCTCTAAAACTTCTTTACCTTCTTGAGTCTTAGTATCCAATGTCAACGAACGCTTATTACCATTCAACATCGTGAAGTACAAAGCATCTGCGCCTGGAATATCGCGCAATTGGCTACGGGTTACGTCGCCTGAACCTGGACGCTCAACCTTAATGACATCAGCACCATACCAAGCCAACAACTGAGTACATGCAGGACCTGCTTGCACGTGTGTGAAATCGATAATGCGAATACCGTCTAATGGTTTACTCATATTTGCTTCTCCTTAAAGTATTGCTTATTTATTACTAAATGTATTCTAAAAAAATGACCGCTAATTATTTCTTGCCAGCGGTAGATGGGTTTAAGTTAGTTAAACGTCCGCTCTCGGTACCAGCCGTCTCATCAATCACTGCGTTAATCAGAGCTGGCTTGCCTTCAGCAATCGCTTTAGTCAATGCTGCCTCGAGTTCAGCAGGTGTAGTCACGTAATAACCAATACCGCCAAACGCCTCAATCATCTTGTCGTAACGTGCGTTTTTCACAAACACGGTTGGCGCCACATCCGCACCACCCGTTGGATTCACGTCAGTACCGCGATAAACACCGTTATTGTTAAAAACAACTGTGGTGATTGGGAGGTTGTAACGACAAATGGTTTCTAATTCCATGCCGCTAAAGCCAAAGGCGCTATCACCCTCTACTGCAACCGTTGGCAAGCCACTAGTCACTGCCGCACCAATAGCGTAGCCCATACCAATACCCATAATCCCCCAAGTTCCGGAGTCAAAACGTTTGCGTGGCTTGTACATGTCGACAATCGCACGGCAATAGTCCAGCGTGTTTGCGCCTTCGTTTACCAAGTTGACATCAGGGTTCAGCTTGATCACATCACGAATAGCGCGTAAGGCGCCATGGAAGTTCATTGGTGAGGCTTCCTTAGCAAGCGTCTCCGCCATCTTCGCTAAGTTTTTATCTTTCTTCTCATTAATTGCGCTGATCCACTCGGCCGCTGGTTTTGGAACTGCAGCAATGCCTTTTAAGAGTTCGCCAACACAAGAACCAATGTCACCAATTAATGGAGCATCAATTTGCACATTGCTATCAATTTCATTTGCCTGAATATCGATCTGGATAAATTTCTTAGGCTCTTTGCCCCAAGTTTTACCTTTACCGTGCGCAAGCAACCAGTTTAAGCGGGCGCCTACCAACAACACTGCATCAGCTTCAGCCAATACAAATGAACGCGCTGCGGAAGCAGACTGCGGATGGTTATCTGGTAACAAGCCTTTGGCCATCGACATTGGCAGATAAGGAATGCCAGACTTTTCAATCAAAGCACGAATATCGGCATCTGCTTGGGCGTATGCGGCGCCTTTACCCAAGAGAATCAAGGGACGCTTAGCGCCCTTCAATACATTCAATGCACGCTCTACGGCATCAGCCGCAGGGATTTGACGTGGAACTGGATCGATTACCTTGAAGATGGATTTCTTAGCTTCTTCAACTGGCATTGTTTGGCTTAACAATTGAGCAGGCAAGTCTAAATACACGCCGCCTGGACGGCCAGAAACCGCCGCACGAATCGCGCGTGCAAAACCGATGCCGATATCTTCAATGTGATTGATGCGATAGGCTGCTTTGCAGTATGGCTTCGCTGCATTGAGCTGATCCATCTCTTCGTAATCACCCTGTTGCAAGTCAACAATTTCGCGCTCGCTTGAGCCGCTGATCAAGATCATTGGGAAGCAGTTTACGGTTGCGTTAGCTAGCGCCGTTAAACCATTCAAGAAGCCTGGGGCAGATACCGTCATGCAAATACCAGGCTTTTGAGTCATGTAGCCTGCGATCGCTGCAGCATTACCTGCATGCTGCTCATGACGGAAACCAATAAAGCGGATGCCTTCGGCTTGAGCTAGACGGCATAAATCCGTAATTGGAATACCAACGAGACCAAAAATGGTGTCAAGGTCATTCGCTTTTAAAGCATCAATGACGAGATGAAAGCCATCGGTTACGGGTGTATTTTGATTGTCTGTTGTCATAGAAATTTTTAGTTCATCGCACCGCCCGAACATAAGCTGCGTTCAGTGCAATTTAGCTCGCGCTAACTGTCTCCAATTAAGTTATTAGTAGTGCCATGGGTAACTTGTAAATACCCCTGTTAAGGCTAAGTAGGATCTTAGGGCTGGGGGTGTAGTTCATCATTGACTTCGGTCAATTTCCCCTGAAATCTAGAAGCAACCGGGGTTATCTAGCTAGATAAAGAGCTCTTGATGCTTTGTTTTGAGGCGACTCAAAGTTTCCGGGGACAGATTGAGGTAGGCGGCTAGCTCTTTTTTAGGCAGCAACTCAAATAAGGACTCATATTTACGCAAGAAGCGCTCTACACGACCCGGGGCATCCAGCATATGCAAAGTAATAGTGTGAGCCATGATCTCACTCATGAGGCGCATGACTTCGAACTCAAAACTCTCTTTTAGGGGTCTGTGGGCATCTAAAAATTCAGCCCACTTTTTAAGGGGCATCCGGGCTACACGAGCCTTGGTAACGCAAGCAATGCTATATGGGGCGGCCGTCTTAAGGCGCCAAGCAGCATAACTAGTTTCAATATCTTTCTCTATGGCAAAGCGCAAAATCATCTCTTTTGCATCTGCACTAGAGACAATGCGTTTCAAAATACCATCCAGCACAAAGTACTGCTCCATCTGATGGTCGCCTTGATGAAGCAAAATTTCTGATTTTTTAAGGTCCGAGATCTCTAAATGGCGCTCTAATTCAGCCATTGCCGCTGAATCTAGGCTTTTTAGAACCGAGTTTTGGCTAAGCTGTAAACGAATCAGGTTTTTTTCGGGGTGCTTGTCTAATACTGTCATGAATCCTTAATCCTAGAGCCTTTATTGTAGGCTTTTTTGACGTTTTAAGCGGATCCAACCCTAGGCTGGGATAGAATTCAGGGGTCGTGGTGCTTTGTTGCAATGCAATAAAGTTAAACGGGAAACACTAAACGTGTGCTGCCCCCGCAACGGTAAGTAAATGCACCCCCAACTGCAAAGTAAAGGTGTCAGGAGTCTGATCAAGCCACTGTGCGCGTCAATCGCATGGGAAGGCCAGATTCTGAGATTTACAGCCCGGATACCGGCCAAGACAGGTGGAATTTTGCGGACGGGGATCTTCGCGCGCTAATGAAAGTGCCCTGGCACCCAATTGACGCTTGAACTCTCGCATGTGAAATTCTGTTCGACCCAGCTCACGGGGAAGTTAGCTAGGTGATTCGAAGGCAGAAGGTTCATCATGAAACAGCAGTTCAGCAGCAAAACAATAGCCGCCCTACTTTGCGGCGCAGCAATAACATTCAATGCAATAGCTCAAAATTCCCAATCAACAGTGATTGTCTCGGGATCGCGGTTTGAAGAAAACCTCAATGAGGTGCCAGCAAATGTCAAAGTAATTACTCGCGATGAAATTGCAAACTCAAGCTCAAACAATGTGCCGGAAGTTCTCTCCCAGATTGGTGGGCTGAATGTAAAAAATGCTAGCGGCAATCCATTAAATCTAGATGCGTCAGTTGACATGGGTGGGTATGGCGCAACCGCAAACAGCACCACTCTAATATTGGTGGATGGTCAGCGATTAAACCCCATAGATTCCGGCACTATCAATTGGGAATCCATCCCTATTGACTCGATTGAACGAATTGAACTCCTACAAGGCGGTGCCAGTGTTCAATACGGCAATGGGGCTGTGGGTGGCGTTATCAATATCATTACTAATGGTGGTGCAAAAAATATAAATCAAGCATCTGCCACTTATGGAAGCTACAACACTCTCATTAACAACGCAATTCTGCGCAATAAGGTTAACGACACTACCATTCAACTTACAGCAAATACCTCCAACACGGATGGTTGGCGCCAAAACTCAGCAGCAAATGCCTATGCATTTGACGGCAAGATAACTCAATCATTAGGCGGGATTGACCAGGTCTATGCTGACATATTCTTTAATCACTCCAACTCCCAAACTCCAGGATCAGTGCTAGGTCAAGCGGGGACCGGTAACCCTCAATCTGCTAGAGCTGAATTTATTGGATCGACAACAACCACAGATAACGCAGGAATTAGGGCTGGATTTATCAAAGCAATTAATGATCGACTCACCCTTGATATTGACGGAACTTATTCAAATAAGAATACTAATTCCAATACCCCATCTTTTTCATATTATTTGCTAAACCCAAACTGGCAACTTGCGGTTTCTCCGAAGATAAAAGCAAACTTTGGATCTTGGGGTACGACAGTTTTAGGGTATGACTTTAATCAAGCCTCTCAAAGCAATTCATCAGGTTCGTCCTTTGGCAACACAAGCCTTCAACAAAATGTTAGCGTCCTCAATCAATCTATGTATCTTGTTTCACGCATCCCCTTGCAGATAATCGAAGGGTTGGAGGCTAGCGGCGGCTTTAGACATCAAGCGCAGAATGCTTCTACAAACGACCTCTCCACTGGCTCGACCATTAGCGCAAACCAAAAGTACTCCGCTAATGCGGGTGATGCTGCTTTTAATTACAACTACCGAGCAGGTCAAAAAATATTCATCAAGTGGGATCAATCCTATCGCTTTCCAAATACCGATGAATTCTGGGGCTTTGATCCAAATGCAAACGGAGGTTTCGGCGCTCCTGTTTTTAATGGCATCCTAAGACCTCAAATCTCTCAAACTTATTCGGCTGGGGGGGACTGGAATATTCATCACTCCCATCTTTCAGCCATGATCTTCCAATCAGTCACGCAGAATGAAATTCGCTATGATCCATCCACTGGCAACAATATCAATACCGCCGGGAATATTAGTCGTACCGGCTTTCTATTTGATTCCTCAAGCAATATCACCAAAAATTTA
>CANCBK010000070.1 GCA_947374315.1 Burkholderiaceae bacterium
ACCCTAAGTCACTATTACTAGATGTGGAAACGTTATTACCACTGCATATCGGTGCTGAAAGTGGCGCATTGGCCCAGATGCTGAATAAGCGCGCTACCACTCTCGGCTCACAATTAAGCAGTCTATTAAACTCTCTCAGCCAAAGCTTAGAACCGGCGTTGATTCTTTTGGTTGGAGCCATTATTGGCGGCTTAGTCATAATCCTATATCTGCCAATCTTTAATTTAGGACAAATCGTTTAGTGGATTCCGATGTGAGCAATCTGATGATTAAAGCCCCATTAATAATGGCTCTACTCTACTTAGCCTATATTGATTGGCGCACTTTTCGACTGCCCGATGTCATTACATTTCCTTTAATCATTCTGGGTGTCGCCTTTAATTTGGCATCTGACTCCCGCTTGGCAACACCATCCTCCGCATTCATTGGAGCGGCCCTAGGATACGGATCACTCTGGGCCTTAAATACTGGCTATCGTCTATACAAACACCGTAATGGGATTGGAATGGGTGATGCAAAGCTCTTGGCGGCATTGGGCGCCTGGTTAGGCTGGGGCGCCCTTCCTAACATTCTCCTCATTGCTTCCGTCACAGGATTCCTGGGCGGCATTGCCTGGCTTAAATGGAATCGCCATAAACTCCACCAAGCTTTCCCTTTTGGCCCTTTTTTGGCTATTGCTGGCATCATTGAGTTGCTATGGCCTCAACTCATTCCAACCCTGATCCTGCCCAGGCTAATCTAAAGTCCCTAAAAGGAAAAATTCCTTTCATCGGCTTAACGGGTGGTATTGGCTCCGGCAAGACAGCAGTCAGTAATTTACTGAGGGAGTTCGGGGCTGGAATCATCGATACGGACTTGATTTCTCATCAAATTACCGCCTCCGGCGGTAGTGCCATCCCCTTGATTGCCGAGGCATTCGGGACTGAATTTATTGACTCTCAAGGCGCCCTCAAGCGCCAGAAGATGCGTGAACTCGTCTTTCAGGACGCCAAGTCCAGGCAAATTCTTGAGAAAATTACCCACCCCCTGATTCAGCAGGAAACCGCCAAACAGGCTATTGAGATTGCCAAATCCGGAGTACCTTACCTCGTATTTGTTGTTCCACTTCTGATTGAATCTGGAACATGGGTAAACCTGATCGACTTCCTCATTGTGGTTGACTGCCCTGAAGATAGCCAAATACAAAGAGTGATGCAGCGCAACAATATGACCCGCCCAGAAGTGGAAAATATCTTAAATGCGCAAACCAGCAGAAATGCCCGCCTTTCCGCCGCTAACGCCATTATTGAAAATCAGGGCAGTCTAGAGGACCTCAAAGTAGAAGTTTTCAATTTGCACCAAAAATTGCTCAAAATTCAAGGGGTGCGCCTAAGTTCGTCATAGAATATAGGCTTGTGATTGTCTACGAATACCCCTTCAATGAATTAGTCCGAAGCATGCTTCGGCTAGAGTATCTGTTCGCCCGCTTCAATCACTTTCTCAGATCGGATGACCCGGAGCTACACCACAACGCTATTGCCACCTTATTTGATTTAGGCGACATTGGTTCCCGCGGGGATATTAAGTCTTTATTACTCAAAGAGTTTGAGCGCCAAAAATATGCTTTAAATGGCCTAAAGTCCTCTCAAAAAGTGGATCAGGAGGCGCTGTCACAAACGCTTTCTGAAATTGATAAGGCTGCGCTCAATATCAACCAGTCCATGGGCAAGCCGAATGCAGCGATTGCTGAAAGTGAATGGCTCAACGCCATTCGCACTCGATTGAATATTCCTGGCGGCACCAGTCCAATTGATTTACCAAGCTACCATGCCTGGAAAAATACGCCATCGAATCAGCGCAGGGAATTATTGGAAAAGTATGTTGCACCACTTTTGCCATGGCATGAGGCTTGCCAAATATTCTTGAGATTGTTACGCCAATCTGGTGAAGCTAAAGATGTCATTGCCCATCAAGGCGCCTATCAACAAGCCCCGTCCGGAAAAGTGTATCAATTGATGCGCATTGCCGTAGAAGATGACACCCTCTACTCTGAAATTAGCGCCAACAAATATTTGCTGTCGATTCGTTTTTTAAAGACCGATAGAGACACAAAGCCACAGCTCGTCAGCGAAGATGTGGCTTTTAGACTAACCCTCTGCCAACTCTAAGCTTTTAAGAGTCTGAGTTTTTCCAGCATTGGCCATGCCGCTGGCAACAAGGGCTCAACCGTTGGAGTAACCGCTTCAAGCGATTGCCAAGAAAGCGCTTGCCCCTCACATCCCCTGGGAATTCCATGCCATTTTCGAATGGTGCTGACATGCAAGCGCACATAAGCATGCGGGTAGTCATACTCCAAAACAAGCAGCTCTTCACTAGACTCAATATCAATTCCCAGCTCTTCTTGTAGCTCACGTTTCAATGCTGCAAATACAGATTCGCCACGTTCAATTTTGCCGCCCGGCACTTCCCAATAACCCGCATAAGGCTTGCCTTCAGGGCGTTGACCCAAGAGGTAGCGCCCTTCTGAATCCAGCAGGATGCCAGCGGCAACTTCTGTAACGGGGCGGTTGGATTCATCCATCAAATAGGACTCATTAAGCAGTATGGGAGCCGGCCCAGTGTTTAGCAAACTGCCAAGCCACTCGACCAGAACGTGAACCACGCTCCAGCGCCCAAACTAGAGCCTCAGCTCGCGCACCCTCGATTTGAGCATCACTCAATCCAAAATGGCGCAACCAATGCGCAACAATTTCTAGATACTCGTCTTGTTTTGGAGGATAGAACGACAGCCATAAGCCAAAACGCTCTGAGAGAGAAATCTTTTCCTCAACTACCTCACCCGGATGAATCTCTCCATCATCACCATGGGCATATGTCTCGTTATCCTTCATGCGCTCTGGTAAAAGATGGCGCCGATTGGAGGTTGCATAAATCAAAATGTTGTCTACCTGGGCTGATATAGAACCATCCAAAGCAGACTTCATTGCCTTGTAGCCAGATTCGCCATCTTCAAATGAGAGATCATCACAGAAAACAATAAAGCGCTCTGGTCGCTCGGCTAATAAATCAGTGATATCAGCCAGGTCCGCTAAATGCTCCTTCTCCACCTCAACCAAGCGTAAGCCCTGTCCAGCAAATTCATGCAAACTTGCTTTAATAAGCGAGGACTTTCCGGTGCCTCTCGCGCCCGTTAATAAAATATTGTTAGCAGGCTTTTTTTGAATAAAGTTCTTAGTGTTATCTCGAATCGCATCACGTTGACGATCGATATTTTTTAAATCTTCAAAAGTGATGTCCGCCACATGCTTGACTGGCTGCAGAAATCCAATACTACCGAAAATACTATCCCGACGACGCCATCTAAATGCAGTTGAGCATTTCCATTGATCTTCAGTCAGCGCTTTAGGCAGAAATGTTTCGAGATGACTCAGGAGTTGCTCTAATTTTTCATTCATTTCATGATTTCCTATGAACGGTAATCAGCATTAATGGAAACGTAGTCATGCGATAAATCACAAGTCCACATCGTTTGGTGGGCTGGTCCACGGCCTAAATCAATCTTGACGGTAATTTCTGGCGCTTGCATCACTCTTTGGCCATCAGACTCTTGATAGTCAGGGTTGCGACCGCCATTCTTAGCAACCCATACATCTCCAAGCCACATTTGAACTTGGTTGACATCAAGGTCAGTAATACCAGCATATCCAATGGCAGCAAGGATGCGGCCTAAATTAGGATCACTGGCAAAGAAAGCGGTTTTCACCAATGGGGAATGGGCTACTGCCTCAGCGACCAAACGACACTCTGCCTCCGTCTTGCCACCATGCACATCAATCGTAATAAATTTAGTTGCGCCCTCACCATCCCTCACAATCATTTGAGCCAATTTTCGCGCAAGGTCAATTAAGCCAATTCGTACTAGACCATAAATGGGATCATCCGTAGATTGAATCTGAACCGTAGATTGACCCGTCGCCATGATGATGAATGAATCGTTAGTCGAAGTATCGCCATCGATCGTAATCGCATTGAATGAAAGATCGGCAATCTCTTGAGTTAAAGTAGAAAGCATTCCTGGGGCAAAGCTAGCATCTGTTGCAATAAAGCCGAGCATGGTTGCCATATTCGGATGAATCATGCCCGCGCCCTTGCAAATACCTGTGATGGTCACAAGTCCAGCCGGAGTATCCACCGTCATGGAGGTCGCTTTAGGCTGAGTATCCGTTGTCATGATGGCTTCTGCAGCATCAAACCAATGATCTTCATCTAGATTCGCAACCGCCTTGGGTAAAGCAGAAATTAATTTATCGATTGGTAGCGGCTCTAGAATCACGCCCGTTGAAAAAGGCAAAATTTGCTCTGGATTTAGCTTCAACTCTTTTGCCAGCTCAGCGCAAGTTGCTAAGGCATCCCTCATCCCCTGCTCACCCGTACCGGCATTGGCATTTCCAGTATTTACCACTAAAGCACGAATCTCGCCATTCGCCCCATCCTGAGCCAAATGCTCTCGGCAAACCTGAACTGGTGCAGCGCAGAAACGATTTAAGGTAAATACACCGGCCACTTGAGAGCCGGGCGCTAAAGTCATCACCAAAAGGTCTTTGCGATGAGCCTTCTTTATTCCGGCTTCAGCAATACCCATCTCAAAGCCTTTCACAGGCTTCAATTGGTCTTTAAGGGGGAGTGGTAGGTTAACTGTCATGATCTGACAATTGTAGATGAGGCTTCAAAAGCAAGCGCGCCAATCAATGGCGCGCTTTAATCACTCACAAGGCTGAAATGACTAGCCTTTGATTGGCAATTCCCGAATTCGCTTACCAGTAGCCGCCGCAATTGCATTGACCAGAGCTGGAGCAACCAAGGGCACGCCAACTTCTCCCAGCCCACCGGGCTTCTCTTGACTGGAGACTAAGTGTACTTCCACTACGGGAACTTGATTTTGGCGAAGTGATGGATAGTTATTGAAATTGCTTTGCTGGACTCGACCATTTTTGATGGTGATCTCATTACTAAGGGCGGCGCCTAAGCCATAAATAACGCCTCCAGTGAGCTGAGCACGAGCTTGATCTGGATGAATAGTAATTCCGCAATCCGAGGCAAAGGTAACCTTCTTGACCTTAGTCTCAGCCGCCGTGGTGTCCAGCTCAACGATACAAGCGGAGTAAGTGTCGTAACACTCCATTTGAGCAACGCCAAACTTTTTACTGCCTGCTCTATAGCCAGACTTCTCTACCGCAAGTTTTAGCACCGCCAAAGCTCTAGGTTGTTTTTTTAATTCAGCCATCCTAAAGGCGACTGGATCTTTCCCGGCAGCTCGAGCGAGCTCATCAATAAAGCTTTCGACTGCAAAGGCATTTAAAGCATTGCTCACCGAACGCCAATAGCCCACCCTAATTCCAACATCTTCAATGACGTTGGTAATCTCTAAGTTAGGAATGCCATAAGTGAGGTTATTGGACCCCTCCGTCATAAAAGGATCAAAACCATCTTTAACAAAACCGGGGAATGCCCGCGCCGTCACGGACTGCGAAACCATTTTGGCCTTCATCGCAGTTAACTGGCCATCTACTCCAAGGGTCGCCTCCATATGATGAACACTCATCGGGCGATAGAAGTCATGAGTAATATCATCCTCTTTGGTCCAAAGCATTTTTACCGGCATGCCAGCAGCACGTGAAATCTCAGCGGCCTGGCGAATAAAATCCAGCTCTAATTTACGACCAAATCCACCGCCTAAGAAAGTCGTTTCGATCGTAACATCTTCCGGTTTTACCCCTGCAGCAGCAGCGGCAACTGCTTGTGCGCCTTGCTGAAATTGAATGGGGCCAATTACCCTGCATTTTCCATTGGAGACATCAGCAGAGCAATTCACAGGCTCCATGGTGGAATGCGCCAAATACGGCAGGAAGTATTGTGCGCTAATTGCTTTTCCGTTTGCAATCACGCCAGCAGGATCACCAACCGTTTTAATGATGGCACCCTTCTTCGTTAAACCCGCCTCCAACTGCTTACGGATTTCCGCATTATCTAAGTTGGCGCCAGCCCCTTCATTCCAAGTAATTTTTAGAGCATCTCTGCCCTTTCGAGCGGCATAAAAATCTTTCGCCAAGACCGCAACACCATCAGAAATCTGAACCACCTTAATAACACCTGACACCTTTAATGCATCGGAATCATCCACTGCAGTTGGCACGCCGCCAATAACAGGGCACTGCGCCAAGGAGGCAATCGCCATTCCTGGAATTTTCACGTCAATACCAAAAATAGCTTTACCTGAAATCTTCGCAGGAGTATCGAGGCGGCGCATCTTCTCTTTACCCATCACCATGAAATTCTCAGGTGACTTGAGGGCTGGCTTTTCTGGCAATGGCAATTTAGCAGCATCAGCAGCCAATTCACCATAAGTAGCTGACTTACCGCCAGAATGCGTTACTTTGCCATTCATAGCCTTGCATTGGTCGACTGGAACGCTCCATCGGTTAGCGGCCGCCTGAATCAAAACAGTACGAGTTGCTGCACCAGCTGTTCGCAACTTATCAAAGCCCTCCCGCACGGAGCTTGATCCACCTGTAATTTGACCGCCCAACATAGCATTAATGTAAACAGGCGCTACCCCCGCCATTTCCACCTTAATCATCGAAAGCGGTAGATTTAATTCCTCAGCAAGCATTGCTGGCATTGAGGTATAGGTATCTTGACCCATCTCCGACCGCGCACAAATCAAGGTAATTTGATTATCAGGCGCAATACGTACCCACGCATTTGCCAAGGCAGGCTCACTATTAGGAGCAATCGCTGCATCACTGATTGCGGGAATATACATCCCCAAGATGAATGCGCCAGTGGCTGCGGAACTTTGTTGGATAAAGTGACGACGGCCAATATTTTTTACGGAATTATTTTTCATGTTCTAGCCTCTTACGCCAATTTATCTGCAGCACGTTTGACTGCCTTCTCAATACGCGAATAAGTACCGCAACGGCAAATATTTCCACTCATTGCATTCTTAATATCTTCAGAATTCGGCTGCTTCTTTTTAGCCAAGAGATCTGCTGCCGACATCATTTGACCCGTCTGGCAATAGCCGCACTGTGGCACATCAAACTCCAGCCATGCGTCATGTAAAGCGTGACCCACTTTCTCAGGCAAGCCTTCAAGCGTAGTGATTTTCTTTCCAGCAGCTGCAGATACCGGGATTGAGCAAGAGCGAATTGCGCTACCCTCAAGGTGGACCGTACAGGCGCCACAAAGAGCGGCACCACATCCATATTTTGGACTCGTCACATCTAGGTGATCCCGCAATACCCACAAAATAGGGGTCTCAGGATCTCCCTCAAAATTAACAGCATTACCGTTGAGATTGAAAGAAATCATTGCGTCACCCTCTTTATATTTAATAGCTTGAATAATGACAGATCTTTAATAATCCCGCCGATAGACTACTTAGGGATTTCACCAAGAAAAATGGCCCAGAGTTATCTGGGCCATGCATAGCAACTATTGATACCGCAATCACTACCTCACGGCATCAGCTTAATGCGCCGCAGCAGTTCTTGTATTTTTTACCACTGCCACAGGTGCAAGGATCATTACGGCCCACTTTAGGGCCTGCACGCATTGGTGCCGGAGCAATTTCAATGGCTGCGCCACGATCACCCGTTGACCCAGCTACCTCGAGATCCGCATCTGCATGTTGATACTGAACATCTGAGAGTTTGGCTAAATCTTCATTCATTGACTCAGAAGCCTCATCCAACTCGCTTGCACTACGAATCTGTACTGTCATGATGTTTTTCACCACATCGTTCTTAATGACATTTAATAACTCGCCATACAACTCAAATGCTTCTCGACGGTACTCTTGCTTTGGATCCTTCTGAGCGTAACCACGCAAATGGATGCCTTGACGCAGGTGATCCAAGGCAGCTAAATGTTCGCGCCAATGAGTGTCCAAGCTGTAAAGTAAAACAGAGCGCTCAAACCCAGCAAACGAAGCACGGCCAGAGAGTTCCACCTTGGCGTCATAAGTTTCTTTTGCTGTTTCTAGTACGCGCTCAACAATCTGCTCATCATCCATTGATGCAGAGCTTTCTACCCAATTCTTTAAATCAACAGTCAGACCCCAGTCATTGGCTAGAACATTTTCTAACCCAAGCAAATCCCACTGCTCCTCCATGGACTCACGCGGAACATATAGCGCGCAAATACCACGCAAGACATCTTCACGTAAATTAGCAATCAACTCGCCAACATCGTTGCTTTCCAATACTTCGTTTCTTAATCGATAGGTTTCTTTACGCTGATCATTGGCAACATCGTCATATTCCAGCAACTGCTTACGAATATCGAAGTTACGGCCCTCAACCTTGCGTTGAGCCGACTCGATAGAGCGAGTCACCATGCCTGCTTCGATAGGTTCGCCATCAGGCATTTTGAGGCGATCCATCACCGCACGCAAACGCTCTCCAGCAAAAATACGCAACAGAGAATCATCAAGGGATAGATAAAAGCGGGAAGAGCCGGAATCGCCTTGACGACCTGCGCGACCACGGAGCTGATTATCAATACGACGACTTTCGTGACGCTCCGTGCCGATGATATGCAAACCACCCGCAGCCAATACTTGATCATGCAAGCTTTGCCACTCATCTTGCAAGATCTTAATCTTGGCAGATTTTTCTGCCTCTGAGAAAGCCGCATCCGCTTGAATC
>CANCBK010000071.1 GCA_947374315.1 Burkholderiaceae bacterium
CCCAGCTTCATAGGTTATTTATAAAACTTTTTGAAAATTGAATTTTGAGATAAATCAATTTTTAATCAGAAATGCTTAACAAGCTAGGCTGAATCCCTAGTTAATCAAGATCGGCATGCCATTATTTTCAAATAGATTAAAGCAGGGATTGGAGGAGGCTTGAGGGTTCATATTTCCATGCAAAACAATGGAATGCGCCACTAGACTCCCTGTTACAGTGATAGCTACTGGGCTACCATTCACGGTAATATTATCTGCCCCTAAATTCACTACACCAGTAAGATTAAGACTGTTACCTGAACCACTGAGTGTCAATGAGTTATATGATGTTTGGAAAGGGTGGCTTATAACCACACCGCTTCCTTCGGTGCAACCTGATAGGGATGGGGCGGTTAAATTGACCGTCCCCGTTAAGCTTAATGGCATATCGCCAGGGACATAAAGACCCACTCCCCCAGCCGCACTATTGAGCGTTTGGCCGTTATTACTAAAACCCCCATTGAATACATAATATCCAGAGGATAAGGTAGTCGCGGCGCTCAAAGATACTAAGCCACCCGTATAAATTGCAGGTACGCATGATGAATTGGTGCAGCTGGTATAGGGCAAAGTCGCTAAAGTTGAGCCATTTATATTTTTGCTGGGGACTATAGGCGATGGCAAATCCGGCACTGCACCAGGCTGACTCACTGGCGCTGGGTTGCATGCTCCGCAATTGCTAGCGCTATTACCATTAAATACAGTTGTAGATCCTTTGCCAGTAATGCCAATTCCGGATTGGTTCGTCGTATTTAAGGTACCCCCAATAGAGGCGGCACAATTGCTTAGATTCACTATGTTGGTACCATTAGCGCTGAAATTCTGCGTAGTAATCATGCAAGAAGGAACGTTGCGAGGCTTTGCTGCTACCGCTGTTGCGCTAAGATTTAGTGAATTCACTCCAAATAGGTTGATGAAGAATGTATTCCACGAAGTTTGCGCAGTAGCGCTGGCACAAAAACTTTGGGTGATAGGATCCAAGCAAAGGCTGGTGTCACCAGGGTTGCTGGTGGTGACATTAAATCCGTAGGGATTCACTTGTGGATACAGATTTCCACCGGATGTTGGGCAGGGACTGGTGGATGGGCTGATAACGCATGCAAGGGCTTCAGCATCCGCTACGCTTTGAAGACGACTTCTCTGTAAATAGGCGTAACCAAAGTCAACCGCCAAGCCCAAGAACGCGACAAAGATGAGGAGAAGCAGGGCCACCAAAAGCGCAATGGAGCCATTCTCATCGTTCAAATTCTTACTGAATTTACTCATGGAGCATCACCGCGGTTGAACCATATTGCGTAGCTGCCTGCTGGCCAAAGAACCAGCCAATACCAGTATAGGTGTATCTGGTAGTGACAGACTCTTGGGTACCGGCATTAAAGTCTGCTGATGGAATATAACTTGCAGTCAGCAAATAATTACCGCCAAAACTGATGAGATTTTGATATGCATAGCTATAGGCAGTTTGACAGGGGTCAACCGGAGCGGTTGAATAGGCATTGGTACAGCTAGTGCCTGCGGTAGAAGTTGTGTGAATAGCAGCCCAACGTGCACCCTCCCGCGCAGCATTGGTGATCACTGCCTGGTTGTACATCAATATGCCGAAATTAATAATGCCAAATAAGATTAAAAAAAGGACAGGTACCAATAAGGCAAACTCCACTGCGACAGAGCCTTGCTCAGAATGCAGATGTCGACGTATCGATTTATTTAACATAGCCTGACATCGCAGGGAACATAATCCCGCTAATAGAAAGAATTGCTGGACCCAAAACTACCACCATGAGCGCTGGGAAGATACATAAGATCATGGGAATGGTCAGCTTAACAGGGATCTTGGCTGCGGCCTCTTGGGCTCGTAAAGTACGTTTACTACGTAAGCCATCAGCATGAACGCGTAAAGCCTCTGCCACACTGGTACCAAAATGCTCTGTTTGAATGAGCATTCCTACTAAAGCACGAATATCCTCTACCCCAGTTCTTGTTGCTAGATTTTTCAATGCGTTTTCATGGGTGGCGCCTGTTCTGAGCTCTAGATTGAGCGTATGAAACTCCTCAGCTAAGGCTTTGCTCTCAATCCTCAGCTCCTTACCAACGCGATCAATTGCCGCATCTAAGCCCAAACCAGCGCTAATACAAACACGCATGAGATCCAAGGCATTGGGGAAACTATCAAAAATTTGGCGTTGCCTAGCTTTAGTGCGGTAAATAAGCCATAAATCTGGGCAGTAATACCCGAGTGCCGCTAAGAAGGTGCCGAAGGAGAAGAGAAAAAAGACCCCTGCTTTGCCGCCAAAAAAGAAAAAGTAGATAAGGTAGAGCGTAGGAAAACAAAACGCAAGAATGGTTTTCGAAGATAGGAATATCAGAGCATGAAATTCATTTTGATAACCTGCTCTAATTAATTTTTCACGCGCTGGAGAATTCTCCCACTGATCTTTTGGCATCGAAAGTTCAATGACCCGATAAAAAATCTCTCGAGCTCTTAACTCAATGCCAGTATATTTATGCCTTGAATCGTCGACATATTCATCTCGAATGGCATTCAGGCGATTGCGAATCATTGAATACGTAAGATATTGCGAGGCCGCAGAAAAAACGGCGCTAGCTATCCCCACAAATATGAGGAACAGAAATATGGCAAAGAGAATATCTACAAACATATTAATTTCCAAACATTAAAAGCGTATTTTCGAAAGTCGTTGCATCCAAATAACCCCAACAGTCATCAATATTAGGGTGTAGCCCATCATCGTTCTGCCAGCTGGCTCCCGCCATAGCACCGAGATAAAGTCAGGCCTAACAGCAAATAGAATCAGAGCAACAGCAAACGGCAACAAACCTAAAATCCAGGCAGAAACACGAGCCTCAGAAGTCATCGCATGGACTGACATTTTGAGCTTCAAGCGTTCACGAATCAATGCCGCCACCCCGCTTAATAGGGATGCTAAATTACCGCCAATTTCGTGATTAATAAAAACCGCAACGGCGAAGTAACGCATTTCAGGACAATCGATACGCTCCGCCAAATCACTCATTGCACTTTGTACGGATTTGCCAAAATTGATTTCACGAAATGCCTCTTTAAATTCGCTACCAATGGGTTCTGGCGATTCATCAGCAGCCATTTGCAAGGACCCCACAAAGGTATGTCCCGCCTGCATAGCGCGAGAAATAAAATCTAAAATATTAGGCAACTGCTCCTCTAATTCACCCTGCCGACGAGCGACTAGCATACGAATGGTTAAGAAAGGCAAGACACCGACAATACTGGCTGAAATAAGCGCGAATAATATCGATATATGTATCGCCAAAAAAATGGCGAATGTGACAACCCAAACAACAACGACTATCAGCAAGAACATATCAAGACGAATACGCACTTTGCTTTTAACGAGTTGATCATCCAACTCACTAGCAAATTTAGATCCACTTAAAAAACTATTGAGCCTTTTATTTTTACTTAATATCCTCGCCTTATATGACTCAGGGGGACGCTTAAGACCTTCATTTAGGAAGAAATTCAGGCGATTTCTGATGCGGATACTAGAAAATCCGTAGTTATCCTGCCAAATTCCATAAAAAATCCAAACCAACACCGATGCACTAATGAGCAATAAAAATAGAAAAAGTAGGAGAGGAATGCTCATAAACCTACTCCTTGATGCGCGCAGGATCAAATAAATAATCCGCTAAAGGTGATCCTCTTGCCTGCAGGCGATCTGCAAAACGGGGGCGAATACCAGTCGCATGAAAATGGCCCAATACAGTGCCATCGGGAGCAACCCCGGTTTGTTCAAAACAAAAGATTTCTTGCATGGTGATGACATCACCCTCCATGCCAGTAATTTCCTGGATGCTAGTCACTTTTCTGCGTCCATCACTCAAACGCTGGATATGAATAATGACCGAGATCCCAGAGATAATCTGTTGACGCAAAGCCTTTTGGACTACATTCACACCCGCCATACCAACCATATTTTCTAAGCGAGTTAAGGCATCGCGTGGTCCATTGGCATGGATAGTGGTGAGAGAACCTTCATGCCCCGTATTCATGGCTTGAAGCATATCAATCACTTCGATGCCACGGACCTCACCAATAATGATTCGGTCTGGCCGCATCCTCAAGGTGTTCTTGACTAGCGCACGCTGATTAATCTCGCCTTTACCTTCAATATTGGGCGGTCTAGTTTCTAAGCGAACCACGTGTGGCTGCTGTAAGCGCAACTCAGCAGCATCTTCAATCGTAATAATGCGTTCATTATTCGGAATATTCGCAGACATGACATTGAGTAATGTGGTCTTACCGCTACCCGTTCCGCCTGAAATGAGCATATTGGTTTTAACCTTGACCAAGGCGCTGATAATTAAAGCCATATCGCTGGTCATACTGCCATAGTCAATTAAGTTCTGGACAGTCAATGGGACTTCTGAAAAACGACGAATCGATAAAGCGGGTCCATCTAGCGCTAACGGTGGAATCACAGCATTAACACGGGAGCCATCAGGCAATCTCGCATCCACCATTGGGCTAGATTCGTCAATCCGTCTACCCACTCGCTCAACAATCTTTTCGATGACCTTGAGCAAATGGGCATCATTGTCAAATTGAACTTTGGTCTTTTCTAAGCGGCCCTTTCTCTCTACGAAAATGGTCTTATAGTTATTGACCAAAATATCGGATACAGTAGGATCCGATATGAGCGGCTCTATCGGCCCCAAGCCCATAATCTCATTCTGGATCTCGTACACCAAGCGCGCCATATTATCATCGCTGATAACAATGTTGTCGATCGTGACAATCTTCTCAATACAGGTCTTCAGATACGGCTTTAATTCTTGCTCTGACATTCGATCCACCGCCTTCAAGTCGATCGTTTTCAGAAGACGGTCATGCAATAAAATTCTGAGCTTTAATGCGCCACTCTCGCCCTGCGATAATTCGTCCTCAATAGAACTTCTTCTAATTTGATACTGCTCATTATTGAGAATCGTGTCGCGAACTGACATAACTTATACCTATATTAGGAAAATAACTTACTAAAAAATGACCGAGATTTAACAGTCAAGGCATCCGTTTCTGTTCGGGTAATCTGCCCGGCTAAGATCAAGAGTGTTTTACTAAATGAGGAATTGGGATCTAATTTTTCAATGGGCACCCCAGAGTTGGATGATTCCATACAATTGGCAAAATCATTTTTAAACTCAAAATCAATCGATTTTTGGATCGTAGCCTCAATATCGCTTTTAGAGATAGCCTTGTCACCATCAGCACGAGTGGAGATCACTGAAATCTTGCTTGGCTCATAGCCCAGTAAGGTAAATAACCTTAATAACTTAGATGCACCTCTGATATAGGGAATGATCGGCTGCAATACCAAGAAAATTCTGTCAGAACGATCTAATACCTTCATCGAAATGGAATCAATGACTCTCGGTAAATCCATAATGACATAGTCATAATCTTGTATTGCAATAGACAAAAGATTATCAATATGCTGAGGCGTAATTCCAGAGGCCTTGTCAGGACTAATTGGGGCTTGCAAAATAAAGTAATTGTTATCAATCTTAGAGGTGGCCGCAGCAATGACTGATGAATCAAGGCCCGTTTGACTAATGATGTCGGATAAGGTGGACTGTCCCGGTGTTTCTGACATGTATACAGCGGCATCACCAAATTGAATATGCAAATCGATTAACAGCACTTTTTTGTTAATGCGGTTGGCAAGGGTGTAGCCTAAATTAGTCGCTATAAAAGTTGCCCCAGCACCACCTTTAGACGAAACAAACGAGAGGATCTTCCCGCGCGCATGATAGGTGGTATTGATGTATCGACAGGTACGCAAACGCTCGATTGCCTCCAACAACTCCGAAGACACGATCGGAAAGCCGATAACCTCCGAAACGCCGGCTCGCATCAAGTCGATAAGCTGCGTGGTATCGCTTGTAGCAAAAATGACTGCGGGATTTGGATTATCTCGTGTAAAAGCGGAGATGCATTTCAGATCTTCTTTAGTTATTTTTTCAGCATCCAATATCAAAATATTGGTTGAAAATAAATCCACCCTTTCCGGTGTAATTTCTCCATCACGTCTTTGCAAGAAAACAAACTGGTCTTGCGAGTCATATTTCTCCAGAGTATCCTGGATATTTAACATCGACTCTGATGTACTGGCAATAGTAGCAATTTTCATTTGGTAGATGTTCCTATTGTGTTCATGCCAGATCCACCCGAAGAAGTGGGTGATAAAACACCTCCTCCGGCATAACTTCCAGTCGATCCTTTGTTTTCATAAGATCTTTGATAGTTGTCAACGCCCGCTTTTGCGGCTGGTCCATCCAAGCCCTTAGTAGGCTTCATATTGCTTGCCGGTGCCGAGGGATTGGCGATTTGCGACGTCACCGCTTCGGTCACGGAGCTACCAAAGTCTTCGCCTTCATACCAGGTTGATTGACAGGCTGAAATGATGCCAATCGAAAGAAATACACCTATGAGTTTAATAATTTTCATTGTTTATTTGCATCCATTGGAGAAGGAGTCACAGTGCTATCAACCAATTTCTCAGGCTTACGTCCTTCAAGCTGACCGTTTACATAAAATTCCACTTCAGTCGGTTGAATCGATTTTGCGGTTGGCAAAGTAGGCTGAGCATTCAGCGGCTGAACAATATGGGGTGTGACCACAATCAGCAACTCACTGCGATCTGTTTTAAAAGAGGTGCTGCGGAATAGCGCACCCAGGACAGGAATATTTGCAAGACCTGGAAAAGCACTGATGATTTCAGCAACGTTGTTCTTCATCAAGCCGCCAATAGCAAAGCTCTGGCCATCATATAGCTGCACTGTAGTGGAGGCTTGCCTAGTAGTGATCGCTGGCAACACCGTAGTGGAAGACCCAGCAGTTACCGTAATCCCCTGAGTTTGTACTTCTGAAACTTGAGGGCTGACCTTTAAATTAATACGTCCTTCAGCCAATACGGTTGGGGTGAACTTCACGCCCACGCCATAGTTCTGAGGCTGCAAAGTGATTACTGACCCGCCAGTACCGCTTGACTGAGGCACTGGCAAAAATACGATGCCGCCTGAAAGAAACTCACCATCTTGACCGCTGATTGCCATAATATTTGGCTCAGCCAAAATCTTGATCAGGCCACTGTTAATCTGCGCTTGGAACCATGCGCTCGTATTGCCGATCATACCGCTAGCGTTCGCAGCGAATCCTAATGGCGCCACAGTGCCATTAAGCATATTAAAAGAGAAGTTGGATCCCTGAACTTGAACTCCCATTGCATCAGCAATCGTCTTGTCCACTTCAGCAATCTTGACCTCGAGCAATACTTGAGGCAAATGATCCGTTGTCATCATGTTTAATACTTTTTTCTCGCTAAATTCTTGGGCTATGAGAATAGCCTGCTGAACCTTACTGGCATCACTTACTTGCCCAGAGATCACTAGTGAATCACCAGCTGAAGACACTCGAATATTTTTTTCAGCCGGAAGTAGTTGATTCAATAACGCCTTCACCGAGCCAGAGTCGACGCCAACAGTGACATCTAAAGAGGATAACTTTTCGTCTTTATGCCAAATAAATACATTGGTCGAGCCGACTTTTTTGCCAACTAAGTAAATTTGCAAAGGGCTTACTACCATTACATCTGCAATGGTGGCATCGGCAACTGAAATCCGCGTAATCGGTTCTGTGTATTGATATAACCGAGACTTCCCTAGTGATAACTGGATCCCAGCGCGACTACCTTCCTTGTTGAGCTGTGAAATATCCGCCGCCAACAGAAAAGATGGTGATACCACCATCCATACAAAAGAAATGAGCGTTACGTAAGCTGCCTTGGCCCAAACAGACTTTTTCAACATCGAATAATTTAGTTTCATCATCATTGTCTATTTCCCAAACCGGATTCAATCCGTACGGTAGTACCACGAATTACTTCAACACCATTTTCATTGGTGGTAGTTTTCTTGCTGGTTTCCTCGACTACCGAGACGCCTTTATTGCTTTCCGCTTGGTTTCGAAGCGTTAAAGAGATAGTTCCAAGCGAACGAGATTCATCCAATATGGAAGCTTGAATGGGGGTCACTTCCAGTGTCACCGAGCTGGCTAACTTTGCCTTAGCCTCATCCTGAACCATCCGGTCTTGCGCAACTGCCAATACCATAATCCGATCCAAGATCACTTTTGAGCTGGGTCGACCCGATTCATCCTTGGAGATTAAAAGTACATCGACATAATTTCCCGGGAAAACAAATCCAGCAACGTCAGACGCCTCATTCACGCTCAAACTAATGGCGCGCATGCCGGGGGTAATCGCAAAAGCCAGGCCACCAGAGGCTCCCGGCAAATTCAATAATCTGTCTAAGATAATTTCACCAGGTGCGATATTAATTTTGCTCACACGACCAACAAGCAGTTCAATTTTGGGTGAGGCACCAAGTGGCAAATCCCCTCTATCGTAATCAATCATTTTTAGATCATCCGCCGTTAAGGCCACACC
>CANCBK010000072.1 GCA_947374315.1 Burkholderiaceae bacterium
AGACTTTTTTGAGGAATGTGAACGCGATACCCCGCTGCGTCCAGAACCTTTAAGGCCGCTTGGATGTTTTCATCTTCAAAGTAAGCATTGAAGGTGTCCACCATCAGTACTACACCTTTGTTGCCATTCACATCGTCCCGAGCTAAATCTTCTGGGGTGTATTGATAGGGCGCGGTCGCCTTTTGATTGCTCCAGAATGTCTTTGTTTTCCAGGTCGGCAGGCTTCTTTGTGCAGAGATTCCCATGACCCATTCTTGTAGCTTTGCAATGATGGCAATGTGATTGCGAAGATTGAGCAGGGCTGGAAGACCTGGGATGCTACTGATGATTGGAGCGTATTTTGGTAGGTAAGCCACTGCTAAGTCGCGCATAGAATGCCCAACCCGTTTTTTATACGCCGATAGAAATTCAACTTTCATCTTTGCCATATCAACGCCGGTAGGGCATTCACGTCGACAGGCCTTACAGCTCACGCATAAGTCCATCACCTCTTTAATGGCATCGCTGCCCAGGGGTGAAACTCCCTCTTGAATATCCAATTGATTGGAAAGGGCAAGACGTAAGGTATTAGCGCGACCACGGGTGAGGTGTTTTTCATCACGAGTCACGCGATAGCTAGGGCACATCACTTCAGCGTCAAACTTGCGGCAGTGACCATTGTTATTGCACATCTCTACTGCTTTGGCCAAACCCATTGCGGGATCGCCGCCAGTACCGGGGGCACTCGTTTCTTCTGTCACCGGATTATTTTGGACATTCCAGGCCGACCAATCTAGTGCGGGTTGAAGTGGAATCACTTTATAGCTAGGTGGAAAGCGGAAGTTGCTCGCATCATCCATCTTGGGTGGATCAATGATCTTGCCGGGATTAAATAAGCCATGGGGATCAAATGCATGCTTAATTTCCGTGAGGGCCTCGGTGATCTTGGGCCCAAATTGCCACGAAATCCACTCTCCCCGACAGAGTCCGTCGCCATGCTCGCCGCTATAGGCACCTTTATATTTGCGAACTAGGGCTGAGGCTTCTTCAGCTACTGCACGCATTTTTTGCGCGCCATCGCGCCGCATATCCAAAATAGGGCGTACATGTAAGGTGCCTACTGAAGCATGGGCATACCAAGTACCACGTGACCCATATTTAGAAAATACATCGGTGAGTGCTTGAGTGTATTCAGCTAGACTTTCTAATGGAACCGCACAGTCTTCAATAAAGCTTACTGGCTTACCATCACCCTTCAGGCTCATCATGATGTTGAGTCCTGCTTTGCGCACTTCCCACAAATTCTTTTGTAAACCGGCATCTGGCATGACAACCACTGAGCCTGGAAGTCCGAGGTCTCCCATTAAGCTTTGTAAGGATTTTAATTTCTCGAGCAAGGGTGCATGCGCCTCCCCTGAAAATTCCACCAATAAAATCGCTTCAGGAGTATGGCTACTCGCATCAATGAGTGCTGTCTCAATGGTTTTCTTGAAGCTTGGGTTGTGGCGCGCTAAATCAATCATGGTGCGGTCCACTAACTCCACTGCAGTGGGCCCCAGTTTGACAATGTGCTGCGCGCTATCCATGGCTTTAAAAAAACTAGCGAAGTTCACTACGCCCAGTACTTTGTGTTGCGGCAGCGGTGCGAGCTTGAGTTCTAATGATTTGAAGTAAGCAAGCGTTCCTTCGCTACCAACCAATAAGTGCGCTAAGTTGACACTACCATCTTGCGTATAAGGCAGTTCACTCTGCGGATGAAATATATCCAAGTTGTAACCAGCAACACGGCGCAGAACTTTCGGGAAGTGCGCTTCGATTTCTGGTTGAAGTTTGTCGGCGAGATTTTTTACAAAATCTCCTAGCTGTTTTGCAGCCCCAGAGCTGTCGGCGTAATTACCAAATGTCGCTATCTCTCCATTGGCTAGCCACGCATCAATACCTAATACGTTGTGAACCATGTTGCCGTAGGCAATCGAGCGACTGCCGCAGGAGTTATTTCCAGCCATGCCGCCAATCGTTGCTTGGCCGGCAGTGGATACATCCACGGGATACCAGAGGCCATGTGGTTTCAGTGCTGCATTCAGGTGGTCTAAGACTATGCCAGGTTCTACGATAGCGGTAGCCTTGGCTGGATCAGCATGGATGAGCTTGCGAAAGTATTTGGTGTTATCAATGACCAGCGCTGTGCCTGTAGTTTGACCACATTGGCTGGTGCCCCCTCCGCGAGGTAGTACTGGTACACCTAGCTCAGCGGCAATCTGAATGGCAGTCGCAATATCCTCGGCGGTTTTAGGAACCAGGACCGCAACAGGCATGGCTTGATAGATGGAAGCATCGGTTGCATAGCGTCCACGACTGGCAATATCAGTCATCACTTCGCCAGAGGTTTCTTGGCGTAGACGTTTGGCTAATAGCGCCTTATCGGCAACGAATTCTTTGAGTTCGAGTGGCTTATTCATGCGGTGGTTTTCTCTAGGGATTCTGAGTCGACTAACTGGATCACAACGTCACGCTTATGCATGACGTGCTGAATCATCACTTTACGCATACGTGCGCTATCGCGGGCTTTTAATGCATCGAGCATTTCTTGGTGCTCACCAACAGCCTTCTCCCATTTGACGCCGTCTTGATTAGACCGAAAGCGAAGTGCTTCAATGCGTGCATTGACCTGGGTAAATAGCTGACTCAAGACCGGGTTGTTCGCTGCTTGATTAATCGCGTTATGGATCTTGAGGTTCAAGCGGTAGTAGCTCGATAAATCTCTACGGGCATAGGAGGCCATCATTTCGTATTGGAGTGCCTCTAATTCGGTGAGGGCTTGGTTGCTAATATTCTGCGCCGCCAGCTCGCCTGAGTAGCCTTCTAGATTCGCAATGACATCAAAGGTGTGAATGATGTCGTTCCGAGTCAGTTGTATGGCGATCGCACCGCGATTGGCAATGAGCTCCACCAGCCCATCGGCCGCCAGGCGACGAATTGCCTCACGAATAGGGGTGCGCGAC
This sequence comes from Burkholderiaceae bacterium, assembly GCA_947374315.1. The sequence continues at coordinate 2,982 of CANCBK010000072.1, forward strand.
ACATTCAGTTGTTCGGCCAATTCCCGCTCATTGAGCTTGCTTCCGGGGGTGATGGCACCCTCCACCAATAAAGACCTCAGCTTCTGGAAGGTGGCCTCATGTAAGTTTTGGACGCTTGGTTGCGTGGTGAGTACCATGTTGAATGCCTAAATTTTGTATACATATTCACTATAACGGATAAATTTGCTTAAATAACCCTATAAAAAGCATATTTCATAATTTATTACCAATTATTTTGCATACAAAATTGTAAATTCCAAAAAAGTAACTTACACTGGCCCACAAGATCAACTACAAAAACCAAGCGAGACTCAACATGCTAAAACTTGATAATCACCTCTCAGGACGTCATTTCTTACATATTCCTGGCCCAAGCCCAGTGCCATCACGCATTCTGCGCGCTATTAGCTATCAAACGATTGACCATCGCGGTCCTGAGTTTGGCGAATTTGGCCTCAAAGTATTGGATGGCATTAAAAAGATTTTCAAAACCGAGCAGCCTGTCATCATTTATTCCGCTTCGGGTACCGGCTCGTGGGAAGGCGCTTTAGTCAACGTGTTGAATCCTGGTGACAAAGTACTCTTTTATGAAACCGGGCATTTTGCGAACTTATGGCGTGCCTTGGCTAAAAAGATTGGCATTGAGGTTGAGGTGGTTGGTAAAGCTGGTGCTGATACTTGGCGCTGGGGTGTGGATGCTGCGGTGATTGAAGAGCGCTTGCGCAAGGACACCCAACATGAAATCAAAGCGGTGTGCGTGGTTCATAACGAAACCTCTACCGGCATGACATCGAATATTGCCGCAGTTCGTAAGGCGATTGATGATGCCAAGCATCCCGCTCTATTACTCGTGGATAGCGTATCTGGCTTGGGGTCGGCGGATTACTGTCATGACGCTTGGGGTGCTGATGTGACTGTCTCTGGCTCGCAAAAAGGCTTGATGTTACCTCCAGGTATCGGCTTTAATGCTTTGTCACCCAAGGCGATTGAAGCAAGCAAACACAGCAAAATTCCAAAAGCCTATTTAGCCTGGGATGAAATCCTGGAGTCCAATAAAACAGGCTATTGGCCAACGACTCCGAGTACCAATCTCATGTACGGCTTGCATGAAGCCATCGACATGATGCAAACCGAAGGGCTCGATACGATTTTTGCCCGTCACCAGCGTTTGGCTGAAGCATGTCGCCGTGCGGTTGCTGCTTGGGGCCTTGAAAATCAATGTTTAGATCCAAATGCGTATTCACCGGTATTAACCGCAATTGTTGTTCCTGAGGGGATGGATGCGGATATATTGCGTAAACATGCCTTGGAGAAGTTCAATCTATCCCTAGGAACTGGCTTGGGCAAGCTTAAAGGCAAGATTTTCCGTATTGGCCACTTGGGCGACTGCAATGAATTGAGCCTCATGGCTGCCTTAAGTGGGGTGGAGATGAGCCTAGGCGCTATGGGCTACAAACCCAAGGCAAGCGGTGTGGTTGCCGCCCAAGAGTACCTAAAGTAAGGCTGAGTCGTCAGACTCAACCTATAATTACCCTATATATCAATAGCATTAGAGACAGAGAGATTAATCATGTTGGCAACGAAACCTTACTTAACTCAAGCTGATGTTCAAAAGATTTTGGATGCGGCCGACAAACACGCTGCGGCAAACAATTGGGCGGTGACTATCGCCGTTTGTGATGATGGTGGCCATGTATTGGGTTTAATACGTCGCGATGGTTGCGCTCCTGTCTCTTCCTATATTGCTCAAGAAAAAGCACGCACTGCTGCAATGGGCAAACGCGAGAGCCGTGTATACGAAGAAATTATTAATAATGGCCGCATCTCCTTTTTATCTGCCCCGCATATTTCGGGCATGTTGGAGGGTGGCGTCAATATCGAGGTAAATGGGTTTACCATCGGCGCAGTCGGCGTTTCCGGCGTTAAATCGACTGAGGATGCCGAAACTGCAAAAGCCGGCATTGCAGCCATTCTGTAAGTTCCCTTGACAAATACTGTTCCCGAAATAAATTCTTCTACCGGCGCTACTGAGAGTAGCGCCACCCCAGCAACAATTACCTTTGCTGACTTTGGCTTAGATCCAAAGATTCAAAAAGCGGTATCTGAGCAGGGGTATAGCACCCCAACTCCAATTCAAGCGCAGGCTATGCCGCATGTTTTGGCGGGAAGTGACTTGATGGGCGCGGCACAAACCGGAACCGGCAAGACGGCCGCTTTTGTGTTGCCGATTATTCAAAAGATTCTGCGTCACGCCAGTAGTAGCGCTTCACCAGCTCGTCATCCGATTCGCGCTTTGGTATTGACGCCAACGCGTGAGTTAGCGGTGCAGGTTGCCGAGAACGCGGCAAGCTACTCTAAACATACCGATTTGCGCGCTGCCGTGGTGTACGGTGGCGTAGATATGAAAGAGCAAGTAGCCACATTGCGTAATGGCGTGGAAATTTTGATTGCGACGCCAGGACGCCTGTTGGATCATATTGGTTCAAAAGTAGCCAATCTTTCGCAAGTCGAAATTTTGGTTTTGGATGAAGCGGACCGCATGTTGGATATGGGCTTTTTGCCTGACTTACAGCGCATCATTGATTTGATCCCAGCGCATCGACAAACGCTATTGTTTTCCGCAACCTTCTCACCAGAAATTAAGAAGTTAGCCCAGAGTTATTTGCGTACTCCAGTAACTGTAGAAGTGGCTCGTCAAAATGCCGCCGCTGATACCGTTAAGCAAGTGGTGCATATGGTATCGAGTGCCGATAAGCAGCGTGCGATTGTGAAAGTGCTCGAGGCCCGAACACGTCAAGGCTTATCTCGACAGTGCATCATCTTTACTAATAGCCGCTTGGGCTGCGCAAAGTTGGCCAGAGCTTTGGAGCGCGATGGTATTAAGGCTGGCGCGATTCATGGAGATAAGAGTCAGGGTGAGCGCACGTTAACGCTAGATGCATTTAAATCAGGCGCAATTGAAGCGCTGGTTGCTACTGATGTGGCGGCACGCGGCTTGGATATCCCATCCATGCCTTGCGTCATCAATCATGAATTGCCATACAACGCCGAAGACTTTATTCATCGTATCGGCCGCACAGGTCGTGCCGGTAGTAAGGGTGACGCGATTGCTTTGGTGGATGCCAGTGAAAAACGTTTGCTCGACGATATTGAAAAGTTGATGAAGCGAAAGTTGGATGTTCAGCCCTTGCCTGAAGGAAGCCCTTCGCCAAGCAGGACTTCATCGAGATCGGATGCACCAGCAAAAATGTCAGACCCATTTTTTTATAAGCCGTATGAGCCCAGCGCGACATCTCAGATAGCGTCAGAAGCTACAAACTCTGAAGAGAAGAAAGTAGGCATTACGCCTGCCAAACCAGCAGTAGGCGCTTTGCTTGGCGGCTTTAAGAAGAAATAATTTTTCTATCCCAAGCTTGAGTGGCAGCTAGCAGCCACTCAGCCATGGTGATTGCTTTTCCTTCGGGAAGATTTCTCAATCCCAAATAGCTTGCGGCTTTGCGCAATTCATACAATGCCCGCTTCTCATCTTGAGTATCAATCGGCGTAGCTAAAGTTTGCTTACTCAATTTTTCACCATGCTCATCCAGCACGAGTGGTAAGTGTAGATAGGCGGGGGTTTGATACCCCAGTAATTTTTGCAGATGAATTTGGCGTGCGGTATTACTTAGTAAATCTTCGCCACGCACTACATGCGTGATGCCTTGCTGGGCATCGTCTACAACTACGGCGAGTTGATAGGTAGATAAGCCGTCACGTCGACGTAAAACAAAGTCACCTACTGCTGTATTCAGATGTTGGTGCTGCTTCCCTAATGCAAGATCCTCAAATTCAATCGTGAGATCAGGTGGAATGGCTAGCCTCCAGGCGATTTCTGCGGAGCCATGACCAAGATTTTTTGCGGCATGTATTTCCTGGGGTCGACAGGTGCCTGGGTAAACGATTTCTTGGTTTCGGGGCGTGGAGATTCCCAGCCCTTCCAGGGTGTTGACTATCGTTTGGCGAGAACAGGCACAGGAATATATCCATTGGAGGCTATTTAAGCGCTCTAGAGCCTTTTGGTAGCGTTCTTGATGTCTTGACTGCCAGCTTGGCTCCTCATCCCAGGAGAGGCCGCAGGCGAGTAATTGGCGCATGATTTCTGTATCGACCCCCGGAATACACCGAGGTATATCTAAATCTTCAATTCTGAGGAGCCATTTCCCCTGATTTTTGCGGGCATCTAGCCAACTCCCTAGTGCTGCAACTAGCGATCCTGCATGAAGAGGGCCGGTGGGCGAGGGGGCAAATCGCCCGCGATAGCCGTCAGCTGGGGATAAAGGGTTTTTGAGATTCGGCACAGCTAAAATGATCTCATGGCTTTACCCCGTTTTGTTCATCTGCGCGTCCATTCCGAGTTTTCTATTACGGATGGCATCGTTCGCATTGACGATGCCGTTGCTGCCGCTGAAAAAGATGGCATGGGGGCCTTGGCGCTCACCGATTTAAGTAATTTATTTGGTTTGGTGCGTTTTTATACTGCCGCACGCTCTGGCGGCATTAAGCCGATTGCTGGTGCTGATGTATGGATTAGCAATCCGCAAGACCCAGATCAACCGTATCGTTTATTGCTGCTAGTTCAGAATCATTCTGGCTATCTCAATCTCTGCCAATTACTCAGTAAAGCCTCTTTGGATAACCAGTCGCGTGGTCGCGCTGAGGTGGATTCCCAATGGTTTAGTGAGCCCGCCTCCAAAGCGGAAGATAAAGCGGCAAACAGAACCTTAGCCTATGGCCTGATTGCGCTTTCTGGAGGTCGCTGGGGCGATGTTGGGGTTGCGCTGCTAGCGGGCCAAGAAGAGCAGGCCAAAGCGGCAGCTACCCAGTGGGAAAAGTTATTTCCCGGAGCATTCTTCATTGAGGTGCAGCGTGGTGGTCATCCTCAGGATGAAAAACAACTTCAGCTTGCCTGCCACCTTGCTAGTGAGTTGGATTTGCCAATCGTTGCCACGCATCCTGTGCAGTTTATGCAGAAGAGCGATTTCATCGCCCACGAAGCGAGGGTGTGTATTGCAGAAGGCGAGTTATTGGGTAATCCGCGCCGCATAAAGAAATTTAATGACGAGCAATATTTTTTATCTCAAGAAGAGATGGAAAAACGCTTTGCGGATTTACCAGTCGCACTAGCGAATTCGGTAGAAATTGCTAAGCGCTGTAATCTTTCTTTAGTCCTGGGCCAACCGCGTCTGCCAGATTTTCCAACGCCACCAGGCATTACGCTCGACGATTATTTATTACAGCAAT
>CANCBK010000073.1 GCA_947374315.1 Burkholderiaceae bacterium
ATTCTTCAAGCGGCCGGGCGATTGGCGTCCGGCCTTAACAAGTTAATGGTATTGCTAGGTTCACTTGCTTTAATCGCAGCTTCCGTCATCCTGAGCTATAGCGTAGCCTCACGTGCTTTCTTTCAGGCAACTACGGATTGGCAAGATGAGGCCGCTGTTTTCTGTTTGGTAGGCGCCACTTTTTTGTGTGGCTCATATGTTCAGGAGATTCGTGGGCATGTAGGCATTTCCGCTGTGGCTGGTATGTTGTCAAAGCGCGCTAACCAAATACGTATCTTGTTTATTGACATTGCTTCATGTGCCTTTTGTGCCTTTTTTGCATGGAAATCATGGACCTTGTTCTATGAGGCATGGGTTGATGGCCAAGTCACCGCGTCATCATGGGCTCCACCATTGTGGATTCCATACGTCATGATGTCGGTTGGGATGACCTTGCTAGCAGTTCAAATTTTGCTCCAAGCGTTTGGAGATGTATGTAATCCAGGCCGGGGAGAATAAGCATGTCGATCACAACATTGGGATTGTTATTTGCAGCAGTGACGTTGCTCATGATGTTTTCGGGCATGCCCATTTCATTTGCATTGGGTTCCGTTGCAGTGGTATTTATGGTTTTCTTTATGCCTGCATCATCACTCGATACGGTTACTCAGAATGTATACGAGGAGATGGCGAGCATTACATTGCTCTCGATACCGTTATTTATTATGAAGGGGGCGGCAATCGGTCGCTCGCGCGCTGGCCAGGATTTATATGAGGCCTTGCATGTTTGGCTCGGTAAAGTGCCTGGAGGTCTAGGGGTAGCTAATGTATTAGCTTGCGCCTTATTTGCGGCAATGGCAGGCTCTAGCCCAGCTACCTGCTCTGCCATTGGAAGTGCTGGTATTCCCGAAATGCGGAAGCGCGGTTATTCCCCTGGATTAGCCGCTGGAATTATCGCTGCCGGTGGAACGCTTGGGATTTTGCTTCCCCCGTCTATTACGATGATCTTGTATTCAGTAGCTGCTGAGCAGTCGCTTGGACGTTTGTTCTTGGCGGGTATTGGACCAGGCGTGATGCTGGTGGTTTTCTTCTCCACTTATACGGTCTACCGTTTCCGCAAAGAATATAACGCGGCATTAAGTGCGGTTGAAATGGGTGCCCCAAGCCAACCTATTCTTGAGCGTCATACCTATACGATGCAGCAGAAGTTAAGTTCATTGCCGCGCGTGTTGCCTTTCTTGATCTTATTGATTGGCGTCATGATTGCGCTATATGGTGGGTATGCAACACCTTCCGAGACGGCTGGGCTTGGCGCCATTTTGGCATTTGCTTTAATCGCGGGCATTTATAAAATGTGGCGCATCAAAGATTTGTCACCATTGCTCAATGCAACCATTAAAGAATCTACGATGTTGATGTTCATCATCGGAATGTCTTTATTATTCTCGAATGTGATGAGCCATTTGCACCTCAGTCAATCGGCTGCACAGGCGATTGTAGATTTAGGCTTTGGCCGTTGGGGACTGTTGGCAGCCATTCTGGTTTTGGTTGTGATCCTCGGATTCTTCTTGCCACCTGTCTCGATTATTTTGATGACTGCGCCTATTTTCTTGCCACCATTGCGTGCGGCCGGATTCGATCTAGTTTGGTTTGGCGTGGTGATGACTATTGTGATGGAGACGGGTCTGATTCATCCTCCAGTGGGCCTAAATATTTTTGTGATTAAAAATATTGCCCCGGATATTTCTCTGAATCACATCATTCGTGGCGTATTTCCCTTTGTCATCATCATGATCTTCTCTGTAGTGCTTCTCTGTTTTGTGCCAGGAATTGCCACAGGATTATCCGATCTGGTGATGGGCGCGCCCAAGGTGTATTGAGCCGGCATTATTAATAAATTAGTCTCATAGGAATCGTCATGAATTTGTATTCAGTACTGGAAAAAGGTTTTCCAAAAGATAAGCAAGCATGTGCACTAGAAACGCATGATGGACTGTATTACTCCTGGAGTGATTTAGAGCGTGCTACCGCCAAGATGGCTAATTTTTTGAAGGGCCTCAAGCTTCCAGCGGGATCTCGCATTGCCGTGCAAGTGGAAAAATCTCCCGAGGCCTTATTTCTTTATCTGGCTACGATCAGGGCTGGATATGTCTATTTGCCCCTCAATACGGCCTATCAAGCCGCTGAGATTCAGTACTTCTTGGAGAATTCTGAGCCTGCAGTGGTCGTGTGTAGTAGCAAGAATTTTTCTTGGGTATCCAAGGTTGCCTTCAAGGCTGGCACGAAAAATGTCTTTACCTTGGACGAGGATCGCACCGGGACTTTGCTTGAGCGTGCCGCTAACCAAAGCGATAAGTTCAAAACGGTCACCGCTAAAGATGACGATTTAGCGGCTATTTTGTACACCTCTGGAACTACTGGACGCAGTAAAGGTGCAATGCTTACTCATCAGAACTTGGGAAGTAACGCCCAGGTCTTGCAAAAGTTTTGGGGCTGGAAGAAGGGCGATGTGTTGTTGCATGCGCTCCCAATATTTCACGTTCATGGATTATTTGTTGCCGCTCATGGTGCGCTAATTAACGGTAGCAAAATGATTTGGTTGCCACGTCTAGATACTGCGCAATTGATTCATCACATGCCGAATTCCACAGTCATGATGGGTGTGCCAACATTTTATGTACGCTTGCTGGCAGATAAAGCCTTTAATAAAAATGTCACGCGTAATATGCGCCTGTTTGTTTCTGGATCTGCTCCATTACTCACTGAAACATTTAATACTTTCAAAGAAGTGATTGGCCAGCCCATCCTTGAGCGTTACGGCATGAGTGAAACAGTCATGTTGGTTTCCAATCCCTACAAAGGGAATCGCGTAGGCGGTTCTGTAGGTTTGCCATTGCCTGGCGTAAAAGTTCGTGTTGTGAACGAAAAAAATAAGCCTTGCGGTGTTGATGAAATCGGTAGCATTCAAGTGAAAGGCCCGAACATATTCAAGGGCTACTGGCGCATGCCGGAGAAGACTGCCGAAGAGTTTACAAAAGACGGCTGGTTTAAAACTGGTGATGTTGGCCGTTGGGGTGGTGACGCTAACGGTGGTAAAGCTCCCAAGGATTATCTCTGTATTGTCGGCCGCAGCAAGGATTTAATTATTTCTGGTGGTTACAACGTCTATCCAAAAGAGATTGAAAGTTTTATCGATGACATGGATGGCGTTGATGAAAGCGCTGTAATTGGTATTCCGCATCCTGATTTTGGTGAGGCAGTGATGGCAGTAGTAGTGCCTAAGGCCGGCGCTAAATTAGATTCGCAATCCATGATCGCGACATTGAAAACTCAAATTGCCAACTTTAAGATTCCCAAGCGCTTGGAGATCGTTGCTGACTTGCCTCGGAATGCGATGGGTAAGGTGCAGAAGAATATTCTGCGTCAGCAATACACAAGTTAGAGTTCAGGCTAGAAATGGTTTAGAAGCCGAATGCTTTTCGGCTTTCATTCAGCATGAAGGCTGCTAGTAGGAATAGCATGATGCCGAAGATGCGTTTGAGTTGAGCGACATTTAACTTTCTAGCCATCTTTGCGCCGAGCGGGGCGGTAAAAATACTGACCGCCACAATACACAGCACTGCTGGGGGGTAAACAAACCCCAGGGAGCCTTCTGGAAGATTGGGGTTTCCCCAGCTGCCGTACATATAGCCAATCGTTGCTGAGACTGCTATCGGAAAGCCCAGGCCTGAAGAGCTCGCCATGGCAGTGTGGGGTTTGACATTGCACCAAAGCATGAATGGCACAGTAATAAAGGCCCCGCCAGCACCAACTAGACTGGCAATGACGCCGGTAAACGCCCCGAAAGAGAAAAGGCCTAAAGTGCCAGGCAGTTCACGACCTGCTGTCGGCTTTTTATTCAAGATCATTTGGCTCGAGGTGTAGATAATGAAAACGGCAAAACACAGTGAAAGCCAGGAAGTTTTGATTGCCTCAAAGATCTCGCTGCCACCAACCAAACTGCCAATGACCAATCCAGGGCTGAGTGCCCCTACTAGCTTCCAGTCGATAGAGTTATGTTTGTGGTGCGCCCAGACCGCAGAGGTGGTGGTAAAGAGGATGGTTGCCATGCCGGTAGCAATGGCCATATGTACGATGATGTTTTGATTGAAGCCTAGATGATTAAATACCAGAATCATGAAGGGAACAAGAATCATTCCACCACCAATGCCCAGCAATCCGGCTAAAAAGCCGGAGATGCTGCCACACAACATGAGCATCGCGATATCAGTTACTGACATGAATTCCCCGCCTTGGCCGCTAGGCCGTCATCCTGAACCCTAAGGTTCAAGGTGGAACGGCTAATCTGTTTCGGGTGCATTAAGAAGCCCAGGGAGTGAACAGCGCGAGGCTGCCACTTTGAAGAGTCGAAACACTCACGCCCACAAAGTAAAGATCGTTCCTGATGCTTGCGCATCGGTTCAAGGAACTATTGGCCTTGGCGAACCAGGCAGGGAAAGGGTTTGCATCAAAGCATCCACTTGATCTTCCAGGGAGTGAATTTCACTCTGGAGTCGGGCAATTTCTTTGGGGTCAGCATTGGATGAGACGCTTGATGCTGTAGTTTGTTGAGTTGCTTTCTGCAGCTTGATGAGATCGCCAGCAATCTTGAGTGCGGCCATCATGCTGGCACGTTCAATGCTGCGGTTGCCGCCATTAATGGCGAGCTGAATTTGTTCATCCACTAATGTGCAGGCTGCGCGAAGTAATGGCTCATGCTCTGTACTAGTGGCTAAAGTGATTTTTTGACCGGCGAGGGTTACTTCAATGCGTTGTTGGCTCATTGTCATCCTCTAGGTTGGTTGGCGTCACGGGCTCACCAAGTAAATTTAATTGACGAGCATCACTTTGCTCGGGCAAGCGACTCAAAATATGTTGAATCCGCTTTTGGGCATCCTCTACCTTGGCTTCGAGCTGACTATGATCTTGATGCAATACTTTTACAGCATCGGCTACGGCCTGGATCTTTTTAGACAGCCTCTGAATGGATGTGCCAATTGGGTCCAATTCAGGTAACTCGTTTGGGGTATGAGGAGTGTGCTCGTTCATATAGGCATTGTAGCCTCAGGAAAAAGCTTTGTGGAACTCTAGGTCTAGCCTTAGTTAGGCAGGGTCACCCAGTCTTTGCCTAGCTTTTCTAAGCGAATTCGGCCATCAAATAGGGCAATGAGGGCCTGATGTGTTCTGGGATCTTGGTTAGGCCCCTGAAAATGCAGTTTGCCTTGATTGAGCATGATGAGGTGATCGGCCCTCAGTGCAATATCAATCTCATGCAAAACTGTGATTAGGGTCTTACCTTGGGTGATTAAATCTTGCTGCCATTTTAAAAAATCAGCCTGATGAGGGGGGTCTAAGTTCGCCAAAGGCTCATCCATGAGCAGAATATCGGAGTCTACTGCGAGTAAGCGAGCCAATAAAACCCGTTGTCGCTCCCCGCCAGACAGTTGCTGTAAGGCCCGATGGCGTAAGTCCCAGGCATCAGTTTGCTTAAGCGCCTCCTCTACTTTGGAGTGATCGCTTTTGGCCGGCAAATGAAGCCACCCCTGATGAGGGAGTCGCCCCAGCATCACAGTGTCATATACGCTAAGCGGGTCACCAAATTCTTCCGCACCACTTGAGCCCTGATCAAGCCAGGCAATTTTTTTAGCAAGGTCCTTGTGCTGAAGTGTGGATAGGTCGCAGCCTTCTATCGTGAGAGACCCCTCCCATCTCAATAATCCAGCCATCGCCTGCAGGAGTGATGATTTACCGGCGCCATTGGGCCCGATGATGCTAGTCCATTGGCCTTGTGGAATATCTACATCAAGATCTGTGAGAATGGCGCAAGGCCCGCGATATACCGTTAGCTGTCGGGATTTCATGGGCGCCCGCCAAAAGAGTGTTGCCTTAGGAGGAACAGTAGATATAAGCCGCCCAAGACTGCTGTCACAATGCCGACGGGTATTTCTATGGGGGCAAACAGAGTGCGAGCAAGCAGATCCGAGCTGAGCAATAGAATGCCACCACCAATACTAGAGAACAAAAGCTGCATACGTTGACGACCCCCAGAAATCTTCCTGACTAGGTGGGGCGCTGCTAAGCCAACAAAAGCAATGAGTCCTGTTTGTGCAACAGCGCAACCAGTTGCTAGGGCAAGAATGCCAATCAGCAGAAGGCGCAATTGGTCCAGTGGCAATCCCAAGGTTCGCGCGGTATTTTCACCAAGCGATAAGGCATCCAGTACAGGGCTAATAACTAAGGTGACCAGCAAACAAATAAGCAAGGCGATAGTCATGACCTGTACGCTATACCAGCTCATTAACGTTGTGTTACCTAGCATGAAGGACTGAATACTTTGAAATAGATCTGGGCGTATGAATGTAAATAAAGAGTTAGCTGCCCCGAGAATGACGCTGATCACTACGCCGGACAATAGAAGCCGAAGTGAGCTTCGATACCCACCAGCAAGAATGAGGGCAGCCAGCACGCCTATTAGAGCTCCAATAAAGGCGCCACCAGTCAGGCCAATAATTTCTAGCCAGGAGCCGCCGAGATAGGAAAAGCAGAGAACACTGCCAACACCAAGCAATGCGCCTGAAGCACTGCCCAACAAGTAAGGATCTGCTAATGGATTGCGAAACAAGCTTTGCGCGATACCGCCCGCAAGACCCAATAAAGCGCCAGCGAGATAGGCGCCCAGCGAACGGGGCAGTCGAATATCAAACAAGATTGTTTGACTCGAATCCTGTAGATTCCAATTGGCACCCGCACTACCAAACAGTGCCCCTAATGAAATCAGTATGACGCTGAGAGTGAGAAGGGCGAGCAACTTGCCCGGAAGGTAGTTTTTTTGCATTACCGTGATGATGACATCTTGTCTTGTATGCACCGAGAAATCAGTAGTGCCGCTTCACCCATGCGGGGTCCAGGGCGAACCAGGATGTCATTCTGTTCGTTGGTAAATACGCAAATGCGATGATTGGAAACTGCTGGGATACCTTTCCACCCAGGGCGCTTCTGAAGATCAGCCGCAGTGGATTCACTTAAGAGAATCACATCCGGCTTAGCTTCCACGACAAATTCTGGATTAATTTTGGGGAATGGCCCTAGCGATTCTGGAATGATGTTGATCACATCTAATTGAGTCAGAATCTCTCCAATGAAGGAGGCTTTTCCTGCGGCAAATGGCGCCGGATTGACTTCAAAGTACACGCGAATATTTTTATGTGCCACCAGTAATTGCTTATTCGCTCGCATCATTTCTTTTTGAATCTGATTCCATACGCGAGCGTTCTCGGCCGTGCCGAGCACTAGATCTAGTTTCTGAAGTGCACGCTCTTCATCGCCCATGGCTTTAATGTCGAGTGCAAAAGTCTGAATACCCAATCCATTCAGTCTTGCAATAAGGGGCGAGGATTTTTCTAGCAGAACAACATCAGGCTTGAGTTGCAAAATGCGCTCAATATTGACATCACCCATACTCCCCAACTTTGGGAGTCCTTGAATTGATTTTGGCCAATTAGAAAATCGATCCACCCCAACCAAGCTAGTGCACTTACCTAGCGCGCACACTGACTCTGTAATGGAGGGAATCAAACTCACAATACGTTGCGGTGGTTTATCAAACACCACGGCAACGCCTCGGTCATCAACAACGGAAATGGGGGCAGCAAAAACAGTCAAAGAGAAGCCAATGAGAAATAAGGTAACTCCGATCAGCGAATAGCGGGAGCGGATCAAGGGTTGCATATTTCTTTGAATTCCTTTTTCTGGATTAAAAATTATATTTTGCCGTTACAAAGTAAGTTGTTGGTGTTGTCGGATAGTAGTAATAGCCCTTAGTGGGGTTATACCCTCCAGTTGTTGCGTAGGAATTTCCACCAATATTTTTAATCATAAATCTTGTGTCCCAAGAATTTACTTTGTAGCCAACATAAAGATCGGCCGCCACATAAGATGGTATCTTTGCTAATGAGTTCGTTATAGCTGGGTCCGCATCATAATTTTGGTTACCCACATAATTAACCACGGCTCCTGCACTCCAGGAGCTATTAAACATGTACTGGGCGCGAGCATTTAACAATAGATCCGGAGATAATCCGACGCCAACCCCTGCAACTGATCCAGAGGTAAAAGTGGATCGCTGAGCCTTACCGCCACCCCCTAGA
>CANCBK010000074.1 GCA_947374315.1 Burkholderiaceae bacterium
GAGTCACGCTTCATCATGAATGCATCCTCTTCAGTAGGTGCTTCAGGATTAATGCAGGTGATGCCCAATACTGCAAAGTATGTGGCCAAAAAAATTGGCATGACCAGCTACACCAATGACAAATTGAGCGATACCAATACCAACCTCACTCTGGGTAGCAATTACCTGAATATGGTCTTGGTAGATCTAGACGGTTCTTGGGTTCTGGCATCTGCGGCTTATAACGCTGGACCATCACGCTCGAAAACATGGCGGGAAAAACTCACGAGTCCTACGGAGGGTGCAATCTTTGCGGAAACGATCCCGTTTAATGAAACGAGAACGTATGTCAAAAACGTGTTGGCTAATGCAACGTATTATTCATCGGTGATGAATGGCCAGTCACAGTCTTTAAAGCAACGTTTGGGTGTAATCACTCCTAAAGCGGCAAACGCATCTGAGCTACCTTAGCATTTCAACTGTATTGGAGTTTTATGAAATATGACATTCTACTCATCGGCGGCAACGGTTTTGTAGGTAGGGTCTTGGCCGCCCAGCTGCAGATAGAGGGCTATTCTGTTTTACTGCCAACTAGACACCTAGCTGCAGCACGTGAGTTGCGCATGCTGCCTAAGGTGCATTTAGAAGATGCTGATGTACATGAGTTTGATTCTTTACAAGAGCTTTGCTCGCGCATTAAACCAAGTGGCGCCGTGATTAATTTGGTGGGCGTGCTGCACGACAAACCCGCTCAGCCTTATGGAAAATTATTTGAAGCGGCTCATGTAGAGCTCCCAAAAAATATCATGACTGCGATGCAGTTGCATGGTCTTAAGCGCTATCTGCACATGAGTGCATTAGGTGCGGACTCAAAAGGCCCGTCGATGTATCAGCGCAGCAAGGGTGATGGTGAGGCTGCAGTAAAAGCCAGCAATGTAGATTGGACGATTTTCAGACCCTCAGTCATTTTTGGTGCTCAAGATCAATTTATTAATTTGTTTGCCAAGTTAACGAAATTATTTCCGGCGATGCCTCTGGCAAACTCGGCAGCACAGTTTCAGCCGGTGAGTGTGGACGATGTGGCTAGTGCATTTACAAAGTCTCTGAAAATGCCATCGACTATTCATCAATCTTATGATTTGGTAGGGCCTACCGTTTACACCATGAAAGAGATTGTGGAATTTGCTGCGCGTAAGGTCAATACAAAATGCGCCATTATTCCTGTACCTGCTTTTGTTGGCTACCTTCAGGCCTTAGCATTTGAATTCTTGCCCGTTCCAACTCTGATGTCTCGCGATAATATTGCTTCCATGCAGCTACCCAATATTTTGCCGCTGAATGGGGTAGATGCCTTGACTAAAGTTTTTGGCATTAGCCGTCGCACACTAGAAGGCATGAAGTAACTCAATGAAAATCTACGCAGTTGGCGGCGCTATTCGGGATACCCTCATGGGGTTACCGGTGCACGATATCGACTATGTAGTGGTTGGCTCTAGCGTTGAAGAGATGATTGCCCAAGGTTTCCGACCGGTGGGCAAGGATTTTCCGGTGTTCTTGCACCCAGATACCCAGGCTGAATATGCCTTGGCTCGCACGGAGCGTAAGACGGGTAGAGGCTATAAAGGATTTATGTTTTATGCCGACCCCACCGTGACTCTGGAGCAGGACTTAGAGCGTCGCGATCTGACTATTAACGCAATGGCGCAAGAAGTGGATGCTGATGGCAAATGGGTGGGGCCTATTTTGGATCCCTTCAATGGCCAAGATGATTTAGCAGCTAAAGTGTTTCGCCACGTCTCGGATGCGTTTGCCGAAGATCCTTTGCGTCTATTACGGATCGCTCGTTTTGCAGCGCGCTTTCCTGAGTTTATGGTTGCACCAGAAACAATGGCTGCATTACAGGCAATCGTTCAATCCAATGAATTATCCGCACTCTCTGCAGAAAGAATTTGGCAGGAATTAGCCAGAGGTTTGACAGCCAATAAGCCAATGCGGATGTTTCAAGTATTGCTTGATGCTGGCGCAGCTAAAGTATTGCTGCCATCAACCTTGACCTCGAATTTAGCTCAAGAAGAATATCGTGAGCAGCTCATTGCACATCTGCATGCAGCAGATAGTCGCTTGGAAGATCGCTGCGCCGTCACTCTCATGTATTTGCCTGCTAGTGAAATTCGTTCGTGGGCAGAGTGCGTCAAGATGCCAAATGAGGTGCGTGACTTCAGTGAAATATTTAGTGGGCTCAATGTGCTGATTGAGAGTTCGGAAAATGTTACAAGTGGCGCATACAAGCCCGCTGATGTATTGACTTGGTTTAATCGCGCAGATATTTGGCGCAAGCCTGATCGTGGACATGCTCTTCTGAATTTAGCTAAGCGTATTAGCTTGAATGTTAGCGCCTTACTTTCAGCAGTGCAAAATGCGCAGACGCTAAATACCGCAGAAGTGATCGCCAGCATTCCTGCCCAAGACCGATCTAATGGCGAAAAAATTCGTAGTGCAGTAGATGCCGCGAGACTCTTAGCCATTACCGCTGCCTCAGGCAAATAAAGGCTTACAGTCGGTTTCTGCCTCGAAGGCCGGGTAAGTCCTCTAGTTCATAGTCTGGCAGTACACCATGCAACCTCTTTGAGAACGCAAAGACCTTGAAGAGCTCGCCCATCTCGGCTTCAGATAATAATTTTTGTAATGCATTTGATATTGGTAAAAAAGTTTCTGGATCGCTAGGGTTGCCAATCTCTAGGGCAATGTCACCAATCCCCGCATCGAGTAAGTAGCTTGCTTGATTGCTGAGATAGACATCATCCACTCCCTCATTGAGTGCGCTACGCGCAATCTGCGACCACTCCACATGAGTTGTTAAATCACACAATCCCGGAAGGTGAAATGGATCTTGAATGGCATGGTGGCGATGATGCGCCATTAAAGTTCCCTCGATACGTTGCGCGTGATAGTACTCACTCTCCGGAAATCCGTAATCAAAAGAGAGAAAGAGGCCGGCATCCAGATGATTTGCCACTTGGCACATCCAAGCATTGGCTGGCGCGTGTAGTTCTGTGACGTAGCCTTCAGAAAAACTCCCATTCTGTAATGCCTCTGGAAGCAAGGGTTGTTCGACAGGTTTCCCTGGCGCCCAAGCAAGTTTGCCATCGGTGACTGAAACACCTTGCCAATACCAAAAGCCATTTTGAAAAATGATGGCGTCACAAGGAATTGCATCAATCACTTCGTTTGCCAGAATGACGCCCTTGAAATTGATGGGTAGAGAGCTTAGCCAAGTGCACTGGGTAGACAGGTTGAGCTTTGTCGAAAGGCTCTTCAGGCGCTCTTCTTGTCTTTGAGCCAGATCTGGTGATATCTCGATGATGTCGTAACGATCCAAAGAGAAGTCCAGATCATGCAGACGATTAAGAATGGATTCAGCGAGTTTTCCGGTGCCAGCCCCAAACTCCAGAATCTGGGTGGGGTGTCCTTGGGCTTGGAGGCCCTCCAGAACGGGTAGAAGCGTCTCAACAATGGCTGCACCAAATAAGGGTGAAAGCTCGGGGGCCGTCGTGAAATCCCCTCCAGCACCCAATTTATGGGCTCCAGCACTGTAATAACCCATGCCTGGCTCATATAAAGCCATCTCCATATATCTTGAAAAGGGCATCCAGCCGCCCTGAGAAGCGATTTCTGCCCTTATTTTTTGGCTTAGGAGCTCGGTATGAGCCGTTTCAAGGCTGGTCAAGGTAATATCCATAGCTCGCTAGTCTAAGAGAATTTAAGTGAACTTGAGTTCAAACCCACCACCTCGGCAAAATAAAGCAGTTTTAGTGACCGGCGCTGCCAAGCGCCTTGGTCGAGAAATCGCCTTGGAATTTGCGCGTCAGGGCTGGGATATGGCGATTCACTATGGTCGGTCTGCGTCAGATGCCCAAGCTACCGTAGCTGAAATTCAGAAGCTGGGGTGTAAGGCTGTGGCATTTAAGGCTGACCTCTCTATTGAAGCTGAAATCCATTCTCTGTTTACTGCAGTTGTAGCTGAGTTCAGTAATTTGCAATGTCTAGTTAATAGCGCTTCAATCTTTGAATATGATCGCGCTAATTCGGGCACCCCTTTGAGTGGCAAAAGTTTGCAAGACCACATGCAGGTCAACCTAGCTGCTCCGATTATGTTGTCGCAGTTGATGTTCGAGCATCAAAAGAATAAGACCATCAAAAGCACCGATACAGATTTACTCATTCCTTCGGTGATTCAGCTGCTTGATCAAAAATTGATCAATCTCAATCCAGATTATCTGTCTTACACATTATCTAAAGCTGCACTGCTGACTTCAGTTGAGGTGCTAGCGGTGGATTTTGCTCCGCACTTACGGGTAATTGGTTTGGCTCCGGGTATTACGCTGACTTCGGGCGATCAAACTGAAGTAGGCTTTACTAAGGCACATCAGATGACTCCATTAGGTAAGTCATCAACGCCAAGCGATATTGCAAAAGCGGCCGTATTTTTGGCAAGCTCAAACGCAATTACAGGCACTACCTTATATGTAGATGGTGGTCAGCATCTTTTGCCATCATCACGCGATGTCATGTTTAAGACAAATTAAGAATTCAATACAGAATACAAAGTTAAAAAGAGTTAATAAAATTTATGCACGCTATTCTTTCTCATCCAGCACTAACTGATTGCCGCCGCTTATTTCTGCGTGACTATGAAATCTATATCAATATCGGCGTGCATGATTTTGAAAAGAAGGCCGAGCAGCGCGTTATTTTGAATGTCGATTTATATATTCCACTCGACATGAACAGCCCCACTAAAGATTTATTGGAAGAGGTTGTGGATTATGACTTCATGCGTGAAACCATTAAGGCGCGGTCTTCCCAAGGCCATATCCACCTACAAGAAACTTTCTGCGATGACATCGTGACTGCGATGTTATTGCATCCTAAAGTAATTGCCGCTCGCGTCAGTACGGCTAAGCCAGATGTCTATCCAGATTGTCACTCCGTTGGTGTTGAAGTGTTTCGAATTAAGCGAGCTTAAAGAGAAATTTCAGAAAAGAATTCAGTAGCTATGAGTGATATCCGTAAAGTCGTCTTCGAAGAAAACAAGCTTGAGAAAAAGCTGTGTCGTTTAGTTGGGCAGGCAATTGGCGACTTTGGCATGATCGAAGATGGTGACAAAGTAATGGTGTGTTTGTCGGGCGGCAAAGATAGTTATGCCATGCTCGATATTTTGCTGAAGTTGCGCGAGCGTGCCCCAATTGATTTTGAAATTATTGCCGTCAACTTAGATCAAAAGCAGCCGGGATTTCCAGCGGAGATTTTGCCGAACTATTTAAAAGCTTTAGGTGTTCAGTACCATATTGAAAATCAAGATACCTATAGCATCGTCAAGCGTGTTGTTCCAGAAGGAAAAACGACTTGTGGTCTTTGCTCGCGATTGCGCCGTGGCATTTTGTATCGCGTAGCAGATGAGTTGGGCGCGACCAAGATTGCTTTAGGTCACCATCGCGACGACATCTTAGAAACTTTGTTATTAAATATGTTCTTTGCTGGCAAGCTCAAAGGCATGCCACCAAAATTACGATCTGATGATGGTAAGCACATCGTCATTCGTCCTCTCGCATATGTTCCTGAAAAATTGCTAGAACGTTATGCGGTAGATATGAATTTCCCGATTATTCCGTGTAATTTGTGTGGCAGTCAGCCTAATTTACAGCGTGGCGCCATGAAAGAGATGTTGCGCGAATGGGAGAAAAAGCACCCCGGACGCGTGGAGAATCTATTCCGCTCAATGCATCACATCGTTCCATCGCATTTAATGGATGGGGAGGCCTTTGATTTCAAGAATCTAGAGATTTCTACGGAGCTGTCTGGTATTGCTGCCAGATCAGCTGGCGATAAGGCAATTGATGAGACGGAAATCGATGAAATAGCCTGCGGAACGCTGATTCAGGGGTCTTATAATCCTTCTTTATGAACATCGTTATTTTGGCTGCTGGGCAGGGAAAGCGGATGAAGTCCGCATTACCCAAGGTTCTTCAAACCTTGGCAGGGAAACCGCTTCTCCAGCACGTTCTCAATACGGCCCTAGATCTCCAGGGTAAAACGGCTAAAACTGGCCCCATTATTGTTGTTGGGCACGGCGCTGCGGATGTGAGGCAATTTCTCCAAGCAGCCAACGAGCAAGATTCTCGCTTGGGCAAAGTTAGCACTGCGCTGCAGGCCGAGCAAAAAGGGACGGGGCATGCTTTATTGCAAGCCTTGCCTAAGCTGGATGTGAATGAGCCTACTTTGGTTCTGTATGGCGATGTCCCTCTCACCAGCAAAAAGACACTCTCTAAATTAGCCAAATTGGCTGATGGTGTGCGTGGGCAAGATTCTGCTTTAGCGCTCCTGACTCAAAACCTCATCAACCCAACGGGCTATGGCCGCATCGTGCGCGATATCGATGGTTCGGTAAAGGCGATTGTTGAAGAAAAAGATGCGACGCCTGAGCAAAAGCGTATTCAAGAAATCAACACTGGAATTATGGTGCTGCCAACCAATTCACTCAAGAAGTGGTTGAAAGCTTTGCGATCCAGTAACGCCCAAGGTGAATACTATTTAACTGATGTCATTGCGATGGCGGTTAAAGATGGCGTACCCATTCGTACTGCACAAGCCGATGCTGAATATGAAACAGTTGGCGTTAACAGCCGTGATCAGTTAGCTGCGCTAGAGCGTGTGCATCAACTGAATCAAGCTAATGTATTAATGGACGCGGGTGTTTCCTTGGCTGATCCAGCGCGCATTGATATCCGTGGAACGCTAGAGTGCGGCACCGATGTTTTTATTGATGTTGGTTGCGTATTCGAAGGTTGTGTCACTTTAGCTGCGGGCACTAAAGTTGGCCCTTACTGCATTATTCGAAATAGCGTAATTGGTAAGAGTGTGACGATTCATCCCTACAGTCATATTGATGGCGCAAAAGTTGGTGCAAATTCACTGATTGGGCCGTATGCTCGCCTACGTCCTGGCGCAGATTTAGCTAATTATTTGAACATTGGCAACTTTGTAGAGGTGAAGAACAGCAAGATTGCCGCCAATAGCAAGGCGAATCATTTGGCCTATGTAGGTGATTCGATTGTCGGCTCTAGAGTCAATATTGGTGCAGGTACGATTACCTGCAACTATGATGGTGTGAATAAGCACCAAACTATTATTGAAGATGATGTCTTCATTGGCTCCGACACTCAGTTAGTTGCCCCGGTACGTGTGGGGCGTGGCGCGACTTTGGGCGCAGGAACTACCTTAACTAAAGACGCACCTCCAAATCAGTTAACTGTTTCACGAGCCAAGCAAATCTCTTTACAGTGGCAACGCCCAGTAAAGAAGGAAAAGAAAGTAGCGACAAAGAAAGTGGCTACCAAAAAATTAGTGAAGGCAAAAAAATAATGTGCGGAATTGTCGGCGCTGCATCGCGTAAGAATATTGTTGAAGTATTGATTGAAGGCTTACGTCGTCTTGAATATCGCGGTTACGACTCATGTGGTTTTGCCGTTATTAATGGCGATGATCCCAAGCATCCAATTGAGCGTGCCCGTACGACCGCTCGTGTTTCTGAGTTAGCGGAGCAGGGCAAAGACTTTCATGGCACCTTAGGTATTGCCCATACCCGCTGGGCAACGCATGGTAAGCCAGACACGCAAAATGCGCATCCCCACATCTCCGGTGGATTGATTGCTGTGGTTCATAACGGCATTATTGAAAATTATGAATCACTGCGCACAGAGTTGAAGTCTGCGGGCTATGTATTTGCATCTGAAACAGATACCGAAGTGATTGCGCATTTAATTCATCAAGCGTATGCGTCTAGCAATCAAGTAGATTTAGTAGCCTCTGTTCGGGCAGTGTTGCCGCGCTTACATGGCGCCTATGCGATTGGTGTGATTGCACAAGATCGCCCCGATGTTTTGGTGGGCGCACGCGTTGGCTCCCCACTAGTTGTTGCTCTTGGCGACAATGAAAATTTCCTTGCTTCTGATGCGCTGGCTTTGGCTGGTCGCGCTCATTCGATGATGTATCTCGAAGAGGGCGATGTTGCCATTCTGAAGGCCGAAGGTATTGAGATCCTTGATCAAGATGGCAAATCTGTGCAGAGAGAACATAAGGCTATGCCTGCGCAGGCT
>CANCBK010000075.1 GCA_947374315.1 Burkholderiaceae bacterium
CTCAAAATTACTATGGCTCAAGAAGAGCAGTGGTCCAAGGTTGCAGAGGTGATGCGTGAAAACGCAAAAGCAATGGATGCGCTTACTCAAGCAAGGATGGAGAAAAGCAAAAGTATGACGGCAGTTGAGGATCTCAATTCCTACAAGGAGGTTTTGATGACTCATTTAGAGGGGGTCAATAGATTGATTCCCGCATTTTCAACTTTGTACAGCAGTATGTCGACTACCCAGAAAAAAGAGGCTGACGAGCTATTTCGCCATGGCCCATCCAGGGCCGAATCTAAATATTCTAAAAATTGATGTGGCGGTCGAGTTTAGATATTGAAGTTGATTGAAATCTGAGATTGCTTAAAAAATATCCCAAAAAAGAGGGGTGCATGATGAATCATTTAACGGTAAAAGCATTACTTTCGATCGTAGTGGGTTTAAGTTTTGTGGCTTTAGCTCCGGCCTTCGCTGATAACGATCAAGGCCATGGGCGCGGTAATAAGCATGGTGATAATGGCTATCACGGTGAGCATTGGGAAAATAATGGCTACAAATACCCGCCTGGTTTTAGACGGGGAGATCGTTATTACGATGAGGATGGTCGATATTATTACTATGGTTATGCGCCACCCTTATATGCCCCACCTCCGATTTATTATGGACCGCTACCATCTCCTGGGGTCAGTATTTTCCTTCCCTTGAACCTGAGGGTTTACTAAGTATTCGATTTCAGGATTCTTGGCGATATTAGTTAAATAGAAAGTGGATAAGCTGGATGGGGCAGGTACCTTTTAGGGCTTGCCCTTCGTAGCATTCGTGGCCATAGTTTGCGGTGTCTGCTTCACCTGACTATATTGCCCTCTAGTTTTGGCTGATGCCGATTGCCTTTATAGCTGAATGTCTACTGCAGGTGGTGAGGTGGTCGTTCACCATGCCACTAGCCTGCATGAACGCATAGCAAATAGTTGAGCCAACAAATGTAAACCCCGCCTTCTTGAGGGCCTTACTCATGGCATCTGACTCTGGAGTTTTTGCGGGCAGCTCGCTTAATGAGTGGCGATTATTTTGAATGGATTGGTCTTGAACAAATGCCCAGAGAAATTGACTGAAAGATTGCCCATCTTTTTGAAGAGATAAATAAGCCTTGGCATTAGTGATGGTGCTGGCTACCTTCAATCGATTTCGGACAATTCCTGGGTTGGCCAATAGTTCCGCCACTTTTTTATCGCCGTACTTTGCTATTTTCTTTGGATCAAATTGATCAAAAGCCAGCCGATAGCTCTCTCGTTTCTTGAGTACCGTTGACCAAGAAAGGCCGGCCTGTGCACCCTCTAATATGAGTAATTCAAATAGGGCTCGATCATTTCGAAGCGGTACACCCCATTCGGTATCGTGATACTGACGATATAGATCAAAGCCTTCGCACCAAGGGCAGCGATTCAGTGCTTTCACGCTCAGACTACTTGAGGTGATTCAAAACGATCTGCAGTCTTTGCACGCCCAACACTAAGACTAGCGGTGATAGATCAAGCGCACCCATATTGGGAATGATTCGTCGAATAGGTACGAGGAGAGGGCCAATTAAAAGCGATACCAAGTACTGAATTTGAGAGCCAGCGCCGATCCAAGAGAGGATCACGCTGGCAAACACCAGCCCAATCAGCCCTGAAAGTGCTAGATCCAGAAGATCAATCAGCGCATAAATTAGCCAGGGCGCGACAAAAATTTCAGCACCGGTCATCAGGGATAGCGCGATGATTTTCCCGAGCACAAGCACATATGCCGCAACCAGACTGGCCGTATCTACTCGAGCAATGCTGGGAAGCGCTCGGCGAAGCGGCAGAACAATCCAGTTGGTAAGCGGGAGTATGTATGAGCCAATCGATTTACTTTGGCCGGCTCCAAGATTAAAGGCGAGCCATTGTAAGTAGCAACGTAAAAGGCAGGCGCCAGCTACGATGCTTACAAAGACTTGGAGAAGTAGGTTGGTAATTTGTATGAGCATCTACCTATTGTAGGGCTAGGGCGGGGACAGTTTCTTGCTGGTAATCTAAATACCCCAGCTAGGCCGGAGTGCTTTTTGAAGGCTTGGCTGCGAGGGAGGGCTTCTATTGCCTGTGTTCACATTGGTGGGCAAATGTCTAAAGTTATTAGGGTAAACCCTTTATTTTGATACTGCGCTGAGAGTATTTTTTCATCATAAGGAGTGTGCCGACTAGAGTTTGCCGCAGTTATGGAGATTACGTACACTTCTTAAAGCCATCTTCAAAAGCAGGGTGATCTGACCAGCTCAAAGATATTCTGTGAATAAAACAGATGCGTTGCAAATACCAAAATACGTATTAAAAAATAACGGCAGGGTCACTTCTCGTCCATCATTCCTGTAAGTGAGCCCCCTGGTTAAACATGGCTAGAATGGATTCATTCCTTCATAGATGTGAGCTTTCAAATGAAAACAATCTGCATTATTTTTGTGCTGGTCATCACTACGGCATTAGTTGCTTGCTCTACACCGCCAAGTGAGTTCGGCGTTTATCGACAGTCCGATGGTACGGTTGGGGTGCATGCCCCTAAGTCCGCTAAAGATACTGAGGCACACGAGGCCGCAGTAGAGGAGTGTAAAAAACTAGGAAAGCGAAGCGCCACTATTGTTGAATCTCGTAAAACAGTGAACGATCGCTTCCCTATGACTTACATTTTTATGTGCAATACGTATTAGTCCAGTTTGATTTGGCTACCAGCGATTAGCTGAGCAACCATTTTTTGATGGACTTGTTTACACACATTGCATCTAAAGCCAGGCCGAAGAATTCTGATCCATTAGTGACCATGCTTTCAATCGCCTCAACCTTGCCAGACTTGACGCCACGCAAATACGTAGCGGCACGATAGCGAAGGAAGTGCTCGTTCTGGCCATCCTCATTGTCCGTAGAGCAGATTTCTAAGCTGCCATAACGGGTTTCTGGGTTGATGTTCAGAATGGAGAGGCCTAAAGCGCCAATCAGCTTTTCTGGAACAGGAATTGGCACGTAGGAGTAGAGGGAGATTAATTGCTCCGCCTCATCTACTTCAATGATGTGATCAACATCGAACACATCTTTTTCTGTCAATTCTGTTTCGCCGGAATCACCGCCACCAAAGGTGGATTCAAATTGCAACATGGCTGTGTTGCTATCTTTAGAGATCTCGATCATGTCGGGGTAGCCAAGCAAGCCTTTCCACCAATACATCAATGAGAAGGTGCAAGGCTTCACTTCGACTAAACCTTTTTTGGTTGATTTAGCAAAATACAGGCCATAGAACTCATCATCTTCTTCTAGTCCATATTGATCAACCTTGAGTGCTTTAGGAGCAGCTACTTTAGGAGACTTTTTAGCTACTTTTTTAACAGCAGGTTTTTTGGCTGCCGGCTTTTTTACCGCAACCTTTTTAACTGCTTTTTTAGCTACCGGTTTCTTGACTGCCGCTTTCTTTGTGGCAACCTTCTTCGTCGCTGGTTTCTTTACTACCTTTTTAGCCACTTTTTTGGCTACCACTTTTTTAGTGACAACTTTCTTAATGGCTTTCTTTGCAGGGGCTTTTTTTACCACCTTAGCAGCTACTTTCTTTTTTGCTGGTGACTTCTTTGTAGCCATGGTCTATTACCCTTCTTTTTAGTAGTTAATGTGCTTAACGCACAAGTGAATATTACTTCAGTTTTTGTCCGCTTTTACTGTTATCTATATGGGGACTTACTTACCAATATCAAGGGCCCCATGTTTATTTTCGATTGCCTTTTTAAAAAGCAGGCATTTGCTTGAAGTTCAGCTTGAACTTGCTACACTGAGACAGTGCGGTTTTGATCAATCTTCATCCAAAGAGAATCTATGTTCCCTGAATATCGCGAGCTCATGACTAAATTAAAGGCATCGGATCGTCACTTTGTCCATTTGTTCGATAAGCACAACGATTTGGATCAAAAGATTCAGAGCATGGAGGCCCATACAGAGCCCAGCACCCATGAAGAAATTGAAGTGCTGAAAAAAGAGAAGTTATTGTTGAAAGATCAGATTTACGCGATTCTGAAAAAAGCCAGCGCTTAAGAATTTAGCTGGCCGGGCTCCATCGTTGAGTTCGATATGTGGGGTGGTAAGTTAAGCCTTCTTCAAAAAACAGGCTTTGAGTAGCATATTGCCCGCCTCAGTCTTGCAATCCACCTCATGATCCCCTGATACTAGGCGAATGCCCTTAATTTTGGTTCCAACCTTTAGTGTGGTGGATGAGCCTTTTACCTTGAGGTCTTTAATCAGTGTCACGGTATCGCCATCAGCCAATAGATTGCCATTGGCATCTTTCACAATCAGGGCGCCCTCATCTTCTTCTGCGACTGCTGCCATTGGCCATTCATGTCCGCATTGCGCACAAACCCAGTTCTCACCATCAGGGTAAGTCATGTCCTCTTGACAGGCGGGGCACTTTGGAAGGTTTGTAGTGGTGTTCATGAATAAGTGCTGTCAAAAGTAATGTAAGTGCTAATTTTAGTCTAACGCTGCCCGTCTAAAGTTAGAATTTATAAATCATGAATAAAAAAATTAAGCTTAGCTTAGCCTTTCTGGGTGGACTTATTCTATTAAGTGGTGCTGGGGTTTGGTATGTCGCTTCCAATGTAAATCCCGCTCAGCTTGTGCAACTACTCTCCTCGTCGGTGAAGGGCGCTACTGGGCGAGATTTGAGGATAGCCGGCCCAGTTACTCTCAGTTTCTTTCCTAAGATTGCCGTCTCGGCAGAGCGGTTGAGTTTAAGTAATGCGCCATGGGCCTCCTCACCTGAGATGATGACCTTAGGGCGGGTTGAGCTAGATATTAAATTACTACCACTATTGAGTAAAAACATTGAAATTGGCAGCATTAAGTTAAGCGCCCTCGATTTGTTCTTGCAGAAAAATGTAGCTGGCAAGATGAATTGGGATATGAGTACGGGTACTGGTACGGGGATGCCGATATCTAGTGGTGCCGTATCGACCACTTCTGGTGCTGCCAGTCTGATTTCAATGGAAAATATTTCTGTAGTTGATGCACGGATTCATTATCAAAATGGCGCTGGTTTACCTTCTGATTATCAAATCAAGCGCCTATCCTTGGCCGAGAGCGGTGACAAGACTTCGGTTGCGCTCAATATGCAGTATGGAGATATAGCGCTAGAGCTCAATGGAAAAACAGGCGCACTGTCAAGAGTGTTTCAGCAGTGGGATACCTCCTCAAGCCAGTTTCCTGTAGATCTGAGTCTAAATATGGGCGGTAAATCTATGGTGATTCAGGGTGAGATCATGAAGAGGCCCAAGGAGATTCCCGTGATCAATATGGCGGTCAAATCCAAAGCATTTGATTGGCCTTCGGCGGCATTGACATCAAATCAATCCGCTCAAGCGCTTGGGAGTTCCAACCCGCAGGTGCAAAAATCTCAACAGTCTGCTAAGTCGCAGTCGCAGTATCTATTCAGTAATGAGAGTCTCTCTTTGGGCTCGTTGCCACAAGTCCAGGGAAAAATTACTTTAGATATTGACGAGTTGGATTTATCTAAGCGTAAGCCTATCCAGAATTTGAGAGCTAGCATTCAAATGCATGGGGATGCGATTGATATTCCCAATTTCACTTTTCAGATGGGCAGTAGTAGTGCGGATATGCAGTTAACTCTCTCTAAACTCAGTAGCTCAGCACCAGCGCTCTCATCAAAAGGGGTGACAAAAAATTTCACTCTTGAAAATTTGTTGGCTCGCATTGACCCTAGTTCTAAGGTGAGTGGCGGGAATATGAAGCTTGCTTTCGATTTAAAAGCTTCAGGTGACAGTCTGCATCAGATGGCGGAAAGCGCTAACGGGAAGATTCAACTGAGTATTGAGCAGGCAAAAATGGGGTCAAACTTTTTAAATGATGCCGGTGACTTTGTCGTCACATTGCTTGATTCCATGAATCCTTTGCGTCAGAAAACGAATGAAACAACTCTAGAATGCGCCGTTGCTTATGTGCCGATTAATAACGGCCAAATCAGCATAGCCAATAGCGTCGGCCTGGAAACTGATCGCTTAAATGTAGTGCTGGCTGGGTCAATCAATCTCAAAACTGAGCGCGTGGATCTCACTATTGACCCTCGGGAGAAGTCTGGCATTACCACTGGCATTGATTTGGCTGGCTTGGTAAAAATGGGTGGAACATTGATGCAACCTAAGGCTGCGATTAATCAGGCTGGGCTGGTGAATAGCGCAGTCTCTATTGGTCTTGGGATATTGACGGGTGGCGCAACGATCTTGGCTGAGAATGCAAAATCCATGGCCACCAAAAACCACCCTTGCCGCGATGCGCTTCACCCCTGGTCAGATATTTACCCAGGGGCAGAGTGATTCTTAAAATACCATTCCGCCAATAAACAGGCTGAATAAAGAAATAAAGATGCTGGCAAAGAAGGCGGTCCAGAAGCTGGAGATCGTAAAACCGCTGACGACGGCGGATACCAGCATGAGCACCAAGGCGTTTACTACCAGCAAAAATAATCCCATGGTTAAGACTGTTAGCGGTAATGTAAACAGAATTAATAGCGGCTTCACAATCGCATTGGCAAAGCCCAGCACGAGGGCGGCGATCAGGAGCGATCCCCCATCCGCAAAGCGTAAGCCGCTAAAGAGATAGCTGGCGACCCAGAGAGAGAGTGAGGTCAATCCCCACTGTACTAAGAACGGCACTAAGTTACCCATGATGAGCTTCCTTTTTTAATAATACGTTACGTAATCTAAGTTAAATATTATCAGGGCTTCAATAGTGAGGCGGGATTTCATCTTTGGGATTATTGCCCCCTGGGCTGTCGGCGCTGCCCGCCTGCTCCTTGATAGACTTTAGCTCTCGATAGAGAAAATCAATTTGCTGTTGTTGCTTATAGACGGTTTGATTGACTTGCTCAACCAAGTCCTCTGTAAAGCTTAATTTAATTTCGAGGTTAGTAATGCGATCTTCCATCATGTCAAATCCTTTTCTGATGCGTCGAGCAGCTCAAAGCGACCATCTTCCATTTCTGCTTGCGGCCTGATCCAAAAATCATGCGATTGCAGTGATTCATATACATAGGCAGGCTCTAGATTGACTTCGACATTGGCCAGCAAAACCACCTTATAAAAGCCGCCCGTCTTTTTGTGTCTTAGCTTGCTGCCTGGTTTGAAGATGCCGGCATCGGCATCCGCCATTTTTGGTTTGCTCATGTCAAAACAATGCTTTCTCAGTATGATCCGTAAATGACCCATTCAGTCCCGTACTCCATTCTAGATATATCTCCGATCCCTCAGGGATTTACTGCTGCAGATGCCTTACGCAACTCATTAGATGTTGCGCAGCATGCTGAGCGTTGGGGATATACCCGCTATTGGGTGGCCGAGCATCATAATATGACGGGTAACGCCAGCTCAGCTACGGCGGTCTTGGTGGGCTACATCGCCGCGGGTACAAAGACCATTCGCGTGGGGTCGGGGGGAGTTATGCTCCCCAATCATGCCCCGCTAGTCATTGCAGAACAATTTGGTACCTTGGCATCGATCTATCCCGGCAGAATCGAGCTGGGTCTTGGGCGTGCACCTGGCACTGATCAGATGACAGCTAGGGCCTTGCGTCGAGATTTGTTGGGAAGTGATGATCGCTTTCCGCAGGACGTGCGCGAGTTGCAACACTATTTTGGACCCATTCAGGATGGGCAGGCGGTGAAGGCGATACCCGGTGCAGGCACAGAAGTGCCGATCTGGATCTTGGGCTCTAGTTTGTATGGTGCTCAATTGGCCGCCCACTTTGGCTTGCCTTATGCCTTTGCCTCGCATTTTGCACCCGAGCAGCTCCTTGATGCAATGGCCAGTTATCGTAAGCTCTTTAAACCTTCTGACGAGTTGGCTAGTCCATATTCAGCTTTTTTAAT
>CANCBK010000076.1 GCA_947374315.1 Burkholderiaceae bacterium
GGCGGGACGATTTTGGCTCTCACGCCAGAGTAATCGGCCTGCAATGCGCCGTCTTTTAGGCCAGGCCAGTACTGCCTGACTGCCGCATAAAAGCCCTCTCCCCGCTTTGCATCAACCGTGTAGTTAATCTGGCTTTCCTCGTCAATATCGAGCCACTCCACATCTGGACCAAACTTCGCCTGACCACCCATATCCAAGGTCAAATGCACACCTAAACCGCCGGGTTCCGGAATAGGGTATATCAAGTGGCTAAATGGTGATTTGCCAGATAAAGAGAAATAGTTACCTTTGGCAAAGTAAGCTTTTGGTATGAGATCTTTGGAGAGGCCTTCAATTTTTTGAGCCAGCGCTGGAGCGCTCAGTCCCGCGCAATTAATCAGCAACTTCGTCTGAATGGTCATGCTATCAGCGCCACCAATGGTGAGCTCAAAACCACCTTCAGCATTTTTGCCGATTGGTTTAGCGCTGAGTAATGGAGATTGATAGGCAACCATGCCGCCAGCATCCTCAAAGCCGCCCAGCAGTGACAACATTAATCCGTGGCTATCCACTACCCCGGTTGAACTTGAGAGTACCGCAGCCTCGCATTGCAACTGTGGCTCCAACGCCTTAGCCTGCGCCCCAGAAATCATCTTGATATCTGGGACTTGATTATTTTGGGCTTTATACAAAATAGCCTGAAGATCATCCAACTGATTAGCGTCAGTAGCCACAATGAGTTTGCCGTAGGCTTGCGTGCTCACTTGATGGCTGCGGCAGTACTCATATAAGAGGCGATTGCCTTCTACGCAGAGTTTGGCTTTGAGAGAATCCTTTGGGTAATAAATTCCCGCATGAATCACCTCGCTATTGCGAGCGCTACTGATAGTCCCAAAGGAATCCTCTCGCTCGAGCAAAATAGTTTCCCGACCTTGCAATGCCATCTCGCGAGCAACTGCCAAACCAACCACTCCAGCGCCCACTACTACGCAATCAACCTGCTCCATTCGGCTTTTCCTGACCTGATTTCAGATATGTCTCAATTTTGTAATGACTTTTGCCTCAGCTAAAGCCTTTATATTGCTGAAATCGTAACATTTTCAGTGTTTTAAGGGGATTTTGATGACCTTATTGATAAAATCTAGCAATGTCTGTGCAAGCCCAATTAGCTAACCAAAGTGTTCATTCAGCCCTCGAGATGGTGCTGGACACCGCCTATCAAGGAATTGATGCGGCTCAGTGGAAAAAGCTCTTTGCCGGCGCACGTCAATCGCAGTTAGAGCAATTCATTATTGATATGTTTGCTGGCAAGCACATCAATAATAGTGAAGATCGCCCTGCCCTCCATTCCGCACTTCGCAATCTCAGCAAAACGCCCGTTTTGATTGATGGTAAAGACGTCATGCCAGCTGTATCTGAAGTTTGGCATCGCATTGAAGCCTTGTGCAATAAATGGGTTGGCGTAACTGATGTCATTCATATTGGTATTGGCGGATCTGATTTTGGTCCTCGCCTAGCTATCGAAGCTTTAGCCCATGTTCCCGGCATTGAAAGCCGCGGCATGCGTATGCATTTCTTAGCCAATATTGATACTGCTGAGCTTGCTCGTATCTTGGCTCGCGCTCAGCCACACAGCACTCGTGTGATTGTGGTCTCGAAGTCATTCACCACCCTTGAAACTTCCATGAATGCCAAAGCCGTTGTTGCTTGGCTTAAAGACAGTGGGTGTACTACCAGCCAAATCGCCCATGCTTTGTATGCAGTCACCGCCAATATCCCTGCTGCCAAAGACTTTGGTGTCAACGAGGACAATATCTTTCCTTTCTGGGATTGGGTTGGTGGTCGTTACTCCGTTTGGTCTGCAGTAGGCCTGCCCATTGCCTTGCAATATGGCTTTGAAACTTTCAAACAGTTTTTAGCTGGTGCTGAAGCAATGGATCTGCATTTCAAGAATGCACCCCTAGAGCAAAATCTACCCGTCATCATGGCGCTCTCTTTGCTGTATCAACAAGAGAAACATGACATCAAAGCATATGCTGCTATTCCATATGCGGATGCCTTGGATTGGTTTCCGAAATGGTTACAACAGCTTGATATGGAAAGTAATGGCAAGAGCGTGGATCGCAATGGCAAGCCAGTGAAGCACTCTTCACCAGTCGTCTTTGGTAGCGCTGGCAGCAATGCACAACACTCCTACTTCCAACTCTTTCATCAGGGGACGGAGATCATTCCGATTGATTTCATTGCAGTTCGTGAACCCATGAGTGATCGGCCTGAGGCTGTAGCACATCACCGCATTCTGCTCTCCAATTGCTTGGCACAAGCGCAAGCATTGGCGAATGGCAAAACCGCTAACAACCCGAATGATGTCTACCCTGGTAAGCGTCCGAGCAATCTTTTGTTGCTGCCAAAACTCAATGCCTTTTATCTTGGCGCCCTACTCGCTTTATATGAGAACCGCACTGCGACATTAGGTGCTTTGTGGAACATCAATAGTTTTGACCAGCCCGGTGTCGAATACGGCAAAGTTCTAGCTAAGCCGATTGAGAAAGCCCTTGCAAGCCATCAACATGATATTGCTGCCAGTGCAGACATTGACGCTGTCACTGCCGCTCGTATTAATCTATTAAATTCAAATAACTAGTTATCACCCCTTGTAATTAGCGGGTGTTTTTACTGAAGGATCTGTAATGCAATTGTCTCCATCTATTTTTAAAGCTTATGACATCCGCGGCATTATTGATGAGACCCTAGATCCCTCTATCGCCAAACTAATTGGTCAAGCATTTGGTACGGAGATGCGTGAGCTTGGTGAGACCGATATCGTCATCGGTCGCGATGGCCGCTTATCTGGGCCCAGCTTGATTGAGGCTTTGACAGAAGGCCTGCTCTCTACCGGCATTAATGTGATTGATCTGGGTATGGTGGCAACACCAATGGTGTACTTTGCTGCCAACCACACCATTGATGGCAAGACACCGAAGTCCGGCATCATGATTACTGGTAGCCACAATCCCCCGAACTACAACGGCTTCAAAATGGTTTTGGGTACATCGGCTATTTATGGTGAGCAGATTCAGGATTTGCGTAAGCGCATTGAAGCCAAGAAGTTTGCTACAGGTCAGGGAACAAGAAGTACTTTTGATATTTTCCCGATGTATATCAACTATATCGTTGGCGATATAAAGTTGGCTCGCCCGATGAAGATTGCGGTGGACTGCGGCAATGGTGTTGGCGGCGCATTTGCAGGCAAGTTATTTAGAGCTCTAGGTTGTGAAGTTCAAGAACTGTTCTGCGAAGTTGATGGACATTTTCCAAATCATCATCCAGATCCAGCCCATATTGAGAACTTACAAGACCTCATCAAGAACCTACAGACTACCGATAATGAATTAGGTCTCGCCTTTGATGGAGATGCGGATCGTTTAGGTGTGGTCACTAAAGATGGTCAAGTGATTTTCCCGGACCGTCAGATGATGCTCTTCGCCAAAGACGTTCTGTCCCGCAATCCAGGCGGTCAAATTATTTACGATGTGAAATGCACTCGCAATCTAGCGACCTATATAAAAGAGCATGGTGGTGAACCTATCATGTGGAAAACCGGCCATTCTTTAGTCAAAGCGAAGTTAAAAGAAACTGGTGCCCCACTCGCTGGTGAGATGAGCGGCCACATCTTCTTTAAGGATCGCTGGTTTGGCTTTGATGATGGTCTATATACGGGCGCACGCTTACTAGAGATTCTCAGCAAAGAGAAGAATCCAAGCGACACCCTCAATAACTTACCAAATGCGATCTGCACTCCAGAGTTGCAGCTCGCTTGCGCCGAAGGTGAACCTTTTGCCTTGCTAGAAACTATTAAAGCCAATGCGAAGTTCCCTACCTCTGAATCCATCAACACTATTGATGGTGTGCGCGTGGAATATGCCGATGGCTTTGGTTTAGCCCGACCATCTAACACTACTCCAGTGGTAGTGATGCGCTTTGAGGCAGATAGCGAAGAAGCAATTAAGCGTATTCAAGCGGAATTTAAAGCGGTCTTACTGGCAGCAAAGCCAGAAGCAAAACTAACTTTTTAAACTCGATTGCAGCATGTAATTCTCACCACAATCTACGTCACTATTTTGATCGGTACTATTTCTAGAGGCGGAAGCTCCTACAGACCCATACTTCATTAAACGCAATACCTACCTTGGCTCAAATTAGAAGTTATAGCTTCCAGTAATCCAACCCCTTGGTTGCGTAGTGGTGCCATCGGTATTCACTGGCTGACCTGTTTGACTGTAAAGTGGGTTTTGCCCAATCTTCCAGGCAACCATTGCGCCGATATTCCAACCTTCATAATCCCACTTCAAACCTAAACCTGCGCCCATAAGAGAGTAGGTGTTGTTAGCGTTCGTAGAACCCTGCCAATCGGGATAAACAAATTTGTATTGCTGAACTACACCGGCATCAAAGAATGCGCTTGCCATTAGCTTTGGCTGTAACTGCCGCCTTAGTTCAACTGAAAAAAGTCCACCTTGAGAGCCGCCAGATTGCGCGACTGGATATGCGCGCACGCCGTAAGGACCGCCTAGATAAAACTGCTCTGCCGAGTTCAGATTAGTCGAGGAAAACTGGCCAGAGAGTGAGGTGTACAAAGTTGTCTCGCCATCTTGAGCTAATAACTGATTACGATTTCCGGAGAGTGTCAGCTTGCTGAAGGTACTGGGTGTAATGGGCTGATATACCGTAGGCGTAGTGTTTGGAACGGCATACATACTGTAGCTCGCCATGCTGGTTCCCAACAGATTGAGATAGCCAAAAACTGCAGTTACCGATCCACTAGAGATCGCACCATAACCTATGCCATCAACCATGTTTCCCGACATTCCAACTGAGATATTGTTAATGTTGTAAGCACTAATCGTACTGCTAGTGATCGTATTGCGGTTGTTGTAACTCTTTATGCGTAGTTCAGGCTGGTATTCAAATTGGCGCCTTGTGAACGAAGCAAAGGGTAGGCGGCACTTAAACCAGTAGTCCAAGCATCGCCTGCACCACCAGTCGAGGCGTAGTTACTGACGTTTTTATATTGCAAGTAGGTCCCAGCCAAACCCAATCTCAAACCATTCTCTGAACCTGGTACTGAGATTGCGCCTTGCACATACTGCGAGCCCTCGGAAAAGATACCGCTCAAGGATGCTGAATCACCAATACCCAATGGGCCGTTGAGATTTAAGGCAAATACGCCTTGGTTAGCACCAGTAGTTCGGCTTCCATAGTTATTTGCCTCAACCCTACCCTGTACTAAATTTGGTTGCGCTAACTGAACACGCACATTGGTTTCGCCATCCTTATCGCCTGGCTCTAACTGACTGGAAACCATGACGCCTGGGGTTTCATTCAGAATCACAATCGCTCGCTCAAGCTTGTCCATATTCAATGGGTCGCCCTGAGTGTTTGCATAACTAATGTACTTGGCCGCGCGCTCTTTACTAAAACGAGTGGGGCCCTGCGGATTCTCTACTACGACCTTACCCAACTTGGCTTCAGTTACTAAAATTTTCACTACGCCATCAGCAATTTTTTGCGGCGGCAAAATTGCTTGGACTGTATAACCCTTGCTGCGATACAAATTCTGAATGGCGTCACACACTCTTTGTAAGTCATCAAAGCTTACTGGTACTCCAACCCATGAGCGAATCGCAAGTTGCACTTCGGCTTCGGGAAGAATATTTACACCCTCAATGGCAAAAGATTTCACCATAAAGCGCAACTCACCCTCTTTGGGCTGAGCGGGCTGAACAGGTGCGGCTCTACCCGGCTCTGGCAGCGCTAACGGGGAAGGTAATGGCAACTGTTGCTCTAAGCCCTGTTGCAATGCCCCTGCATCGACCTGCGCGTAAACATGCCCAGCAGAAAAGACACCTATTGCCGCTAGAGCGAATAATGATTGATGAAATTGATTCAATGGTGTCTTGTATTTCAAAATAATCCAAAAAAGCCGGAATCAGGCTAAGTACCTGATAAATGATAGATAAAGTATATTCCCAATGGGGGGTTCCCAATAGCCATAGGACAAATGTCGGTGTTTAAGCAGTTATCAATTTTCAGGTGAAAATAGCATCTCTCGTTTAAGATTTGATATGAATTCAACAGTTAGCACCCCAATTGCCTTTGACTATCCCCAGCAGAATGCCGCTGGGACCACCTGCACTGCCCAAGCCTGGGCCAAAACACCCCCACAACTGCATGGAGCTGAAAAAGCCGCTGTCATTGCCCGCATCAAGCAATTACTGATCGAGAAAGATGCCGCCTTGGTGGCTCACTACTATGTGGACGGCGATATCCAAGATTTGGCTTTATCAACCGGTGGCTTTGTAGCCGACTCTCTGGAAATGGCACGCTTTGGTAAAAATCACTCTGCCAAGAATTTAATCGTAGCTGGCGTGCGATTCATGGGGGAGTCTGCCAAGATTCTGAGTCCCGAGAAACGCGTCTTTATGCCAGACTTAGATGCCACCTGCTCTTTAGATCTAGGTTGTGATGCTACAGACTTTGCGGCATTTAGAGCTTTGCATCCCGATCGCACTGTAGTTGTCTATGCCAATACCAGCGCTGCTGTTAAAGCCCAAGCTGATTGGATGGTGACTAGCTCTTGCGCTTTAGCGATCGTTCATCAACTCAAAGTTGAGGGTAAGAAAATTCTGTGGGCACCTGATCGCCATTTAGGTCGCTACATTCAAGAGCAGACTGGCGCTGATATGTTGCTATGGAATGGCGCTTGTATTGTTCATGATGAATTTAAAGCAGTTGAATTAGAAATGTTGATGGCCGCACATCCCAATGCCATGGTTTTGGTTCACCCAGAGTCACCGCAAGCAGTGGTGGATTTAGCAGATGTTGTTGGCTCCACCTCCGCCATGATCAAAGCCGTAGTAGAAGGCAGTGCCACTGAATATATTGTGGCGACTGATAACGGCATCTTGCATCGCATGCGCCAACTGGCACCTAATAAGGCATTAATTGAAGCCCCTACTGCTGGTAACAGCGCTACCTGTAAGAGTTGTGCACACTGCCCTTGGATGGCTATGAATGGTTTACAAGGAATCCTGAACTGTCTTGAGAATGCCTCAGGTGAGATCTTTATCGAGGAAGATGTGCGAGTTAAGGCACTAGGCTGCGTCGAACGCATGCTGGACTTCACCCAGAATCATCCTGACCTGCTTGCCAAAGCACAGCATGGCTTTGTTAAAAATATTGGTGCGGCTTAATTGCTTATTTTGTATTTTGTTTTTTTAATTTAGATCGATTCATTCATGTTTGAGTACAACGAGACTTTAGAACAAGCCCGTCAACGCAATATTGCTGATGCGCTGATGGAAGATATTGGCAAATGTGATTGGACTGCGCAATTGGTTCCCAGCAAACCTGTTAATGCCCAATTAATTGTTCGTGAGCAGGCTGTGCTGTGTGGGGTAGATTGGTTTGAGGGCACTCTCAAGAAATTAGATCCTTCAGCAAAAGTGACTTGGCACTACCTAGAGGGCGACTTGATGAAGCCCGATACCAAAGTTTGCGATATTGAAGCCAATTCTCGCGCCCTACTTTCTGCCGAGCGTCCCTGCATTAACTTCCTACAAACACTGTCGTGGACAGCCAGCATTGCTCGTCAGCATGTGGAGGCGATTGCAGGCATGAGCCCTAACCCTAAAGGCTGCGCAGTACTCGATACACGCAAAACGATTCCCGGCTTACGTCAGGCGCAGAAATACGCGGTACGTGTGGGCGGCGGTCAAAACCAACGTCTTGCACTTTGGCATGGCATCTTAATTAAAGAGAATCACATCGCCGC
>CANCBK010000077.1 GCA_947374315.1 Burkholderiaceae bacterium
CTTGGAGACGTAAGCTCTAGTAGGCTTTACATTAGATCGTCGGATAGTCGGTATATCCGATCTCCGCTCCACCATAGAAGGTTGTACGGTCATAAGCATTGAGAGGTACGCCCTGCTTAAAACGCTCCGCCAGATCTGGATTGGAGATATATAGGCGGCCATAAGCGATTGCATCAGCTAAGCCAGCCTCTAATGTCGCCTCACCCATCGCCTGGTCATATCCACCAGCACTAATGAATTTACCTTGATAGGCTGCTCGGAAAATCTCTGAAGTAATGGGAGCCCCTTCACTCACTTGATCATTACCGCCGGCACTAGTGGAACGCGGCTCAATCATATGTATATAGGCCAACTGATAACCATTGAGTTTTTGAATCGCCGCATCAAATAAGGCAATCGGGTCGCTGTCGCTCATATCATTAAAGCTACCGTATGGCGATAAGCGAACCCCAATACGATCGCTTGAGAAAACCTGAGCAACGGATTCAATTACCTCACCCAATAGACGTAAGCGATTTTCTACAGAGCCACCATACTGGTCATTACGTTGATTGGTTTTATCTTGCAAGAACTGGTCCAATAAATAACCATTCGCAGCATGAATTTCGACGCCATCAAAGCCAGCGGCCTTGGCATTTACTGCCGCCACTTCAAACTCCTTTAAAACCCGAGCAATATCTTCAGCAGTCATTGCCTTAGGAGTTTCGTAATCATGCAGCTTCCAATCGGCACCATAAGTTTGACCAGCCGCAGCAATAGCCGACGGCGCTTCTGGGGCGCCCTGCTCTGGATGCAGGGATGAATGCGATATACGGCCTACATGCCATAACTGGGCAACAATCTTGCCGCCCATGGCGTGGACAGCCTCAACAATCTCTTTCCATGCCGCGGTTTGCTCTGGAGAATAAATTCCAGGTGTTGCTGGATAGCCTTTAGCCAAAGGAGAGATTTGAGTTGCCTCGCTAATAATGAGGCCCGCACCCGCTCTTTGTGCGTAATAAATTTTAGCTAGTGGATTAGGAACATCGCCATCAATGGCGCGCATTCGAGTTAAAGGCGCCATGACCAGGCGATTTTTTAATTCGATCGACCCGAGCTTAACGGGGGTAAACATGATTTCTTTTCCGGACATAACACTCTTTCTGATTGGCGCTCATGAAACTACTTAATCCGCCACTGTAGCAAGAACAACTCATTCTTGCTGGGAACAACTCAATCCTGACGCAGGCCTTTGACTGCTGCGCGACCAATATCAATACCCCTCCTGAAACGCTCCTCAATGCAATCTGAAAAAGCATGAAACTCTTCAAGGTGGGCGGTGGAAGACCGTGCCACTAAGGCAATAATGCGCTTAGGTGCAGGCGGAGCAAGCGGGCGTGCCACCAAACTGGTGCCATTCAACAAGCCTCCTCTAACAGCCATCTCCGGCAATAATGCAATACCCATGCCAGATTCCACCATCTGTAAGAGTGTTAAGAGGCTTGTTGCCTCCATACCATCCGCCTTACGAATATCCGAGCGTTTGCAGGCCTGCAGGGTATGCTCTCTTAAACAGTGCCCCTCTTCCAGCAAGAGCAATCTCTCAGCCATTTTGGCCGGTAGATGAATCTCCTTACCCTTCAAGGCAGGGTCATCTTCCCCGGCAACCAACCAAAACTCATCATCAAATAATTCCTTTACCAATAAGCCAGTAGTTTCATAAGGCAAGGCAATTAGAATGAAATCCAATTGATGCTCAGCGAGTCTGGTCAAAAGATTGGCTGTGAGATCCTCACGCAAAGCAATTTTTAAATCAGGAAAGCGCGTCCGAATATCAGGCAATACATTCGGCAATAAGAATGGTGCAATTGTAGGAATTACACCAAGTCGGATTGTTCCAGCCATCGGCTTACCAGCAGCATCCGCATATTCGACTAGATCTTCGGCTGCAGCCAAAATAAGCTTTGCCCTTTCTAGAACCTCCAGCCCAACAGGGGTGATCGCCACATTTTGCCGATCTCTTTCCACTAAGCGAATACCAAGACCATCCTCAAGCTCCTTTAAGCCAGCGCTCAAGGTAGACTGCCCCACAAAACAGAGCTCTGCAGCACGCGTGAAGTTCAGCTCCCGGGCAATAGCCACAAAATAGCGGAGCTGGCGTAGTGAAGGTAGTGCAGGCATATTCTTAAAATGTCCCTATAATCAATTTATTAGATAAATAATATCATTATTATTTATTGGACTGATTAAGCCTAAGGGCTCAGAATTCATGTCATAGCAATTTAAAGCTACTGAGCAACCAAATATAGAGGAATAAAAAAATGGCACGTCCAGAAATCAAAACCATTCAAAACTTGGAATCGGCATTTGCAGGTGAATCTATGGCGCATATCAAGTATCGTTACTTTGCCAAATTAGCTCGGGCTGCTGGCGACATTGAGACTGCTGAAATTTTCGAGGCAACAGCCGATCAAGAAGTAATGCATGCCTTTGGCCACCTAGACTTACTCTACCCTGCCAGCAAAATTACACCAGTCCGCGCCTTGGAAATCGCGATTGAAGGTGAAACTTATGAATACACTGAAATGTATCCCTCCTTCCGAAAAACAGCAGTGGATGAAGGCAATGCTGCTGCGGTAGCCGAAATTGATGAACAAATTACTGAATCAAAAGAACATGCAGAACAATTTCAAGCCATGTTGTCAAAAGCGGCGAAACGCTTTGCTGCTTTAGCGAATGTGGAAGAGCGTCACGCAAATCACTATAAAAAAGCGTTAGAAAAAGCGAAAGAATTTACTAACCAGCAAGCGAATTTAGAAACAAATTGAAATTAAATTTAAACTCATCAAATACTTTTTAAGGAAATATCATGAAATCATGGCAATGTATCGTATGCGGCTTTATCTATGACGAAGCAACAGGCTTGCCCGAAGACGGCATCGCTGCTGGTACGGCTTGGAGCGATATCCCAGAAGATTGGGAGTGCCCCGACTGTGGCGTAGCGAAATCTGACTTTGAAATGGTTCAGATCTCTTAATTCAATATCTGTCGCCCGTCTCAAATCTTTAATATATAAACTAAACGCATTACTAGGGAGCCCAGCTTTGGATCACAATCATCAACAATCTCAATCAGCCATCGTTATTATCGGTAGCGGATTAGCTGGGTATACCGTCATTCGTGAGATTCGCAAACTCGATAAGACCATCCCCATCACATTAGTAACCCGCGAGCCAGGCTACTTTTATTCAAAGCCAATGCTCTCTACAGCCCTAGCAAGCAATAAGACTGCCGATCAGCTTGTTTCAAGCAATGCGGATGCTATGGCAACTCAACTAGAAATTACCATTCTGGGTGATGCCGATGTATCAGCCATTGATATTCACTCCCAAGCTATTGAGACTTCAAAAGGAAAGCTGTCTTACGGAAAATTAGTTTTGGGCTTAGGTGCAGATCAGATTCGCATCCCACTGCAAGGCAATGCCGCTCACGAAGTCATCACCGTCAATGATTTAGAGGAATACACGAAGTTTCGTCAATCTATTGAAGGCAAGAAGCGGGTTGCGATTCTAGGCGCAGGGCTGATTGGCTGTGAGTTCGCGAATGATCTCGTGTTGGGATCTTATGAGGTTGATGTCATTGATTTAGCGCCACAAGCCTTGGGTCGCCTACTTCCCGAGGCTGCTGCGCAAGCGCTTGAAGCCAAATTAAGCGAAGCTGGCGTGCGCTGGCATTTCGGCACTACAGTTCAGTCAATCGACCGCAAGGGGGATAAATTAGAAATTGCTCTAGCGAACGGATCAGTGATTGCAAGCGATGTACTTTTGTCAGCAGTAGGATTAAGACCTAGACTCGACCTAGCCAAAGCCGCAGGCATTTCAACTAATATTGGCATCCAAGTAAATCGCCAACTAGAAACCAATGCAAAGAATGTCTATGCTATCGGAGACTGCGCCGAAGTGGAGGGCTTGATCTTGCCTTATGTAATGCCCATCATGCAGGCAGCACGCGCTTTAGCTCCTACCCTGCTCGGCCAAGCAGGTGCCCTCGCCTACCCCGCTATGCCAGTGATGGTCAAAACACCCGCCCTCCCGACGATCGTTTCGCCGCCAGCAACAGGTTCAGTCGGTGAATGGAAAATTCATCCGATTGAAGGTGGCATGGAGGCTCGGTTTGAGTCTCCCGAAGGTAGCTTACTCGGATTTGCACTGCTTGGCACTGCGACGGCCCAACGCGGGGCACTAACAAAAGAATTGCCACCAATACTGCAGTAATTTTGGATTAGTAGCGTGACAAATAAGAAAGGGCCTGCAATTGCAGGCCCTTCTCATAAGCTAAATCGGTTTACTTAAGAAACAATAACAAACCAAGTGGTGTTGTGAGACTGAGCCACCATCAAGAACAACATTGGTATGGAAAGCATGGTGTTCAAGCGTGAAGTCAACATTGCAATCCGCGCTGATTTTGCTTTTACATCGGCCTCAACCACAACGATACCTAAGGCGCGCTTCTGGTTTGGCCAAATAATGAACCAAACATTGAGAGCCATTACCAACGCAATCCACATACCTAAACCAATAGCTCGGTAAGGAGCTTGCAATGTAAATGCTTGATGCGCGTAACCATTTAACACTGAAAGAATCAGACCGCTCACTACAGTGAACAATGCCGCCCAACGAAACCAAAATAAAGCCGCTGGAGCAATGACTTTGCCAATGGCTGGCTTTTGCTCATCAGGGATTTTTGACATGGAAGGAATCTGCACAAAATTGAAATACCAGAGCAAGCCAATCCACATAATGCCAACCATGACGTGAATCCAGCGAAATACAAAAGGTAATTCAATGGAGCTAAGGTTCGCACCTAAGGCCAAAATAATCAGGGCGAGAAGCACGAAACCAGCTAAAACCGTGCGCCCTAATGAGGTAAGGATGGATGTCATAAAAAAGTCCTTAAAGGAGCAGGAGTCAATTTAAAGGTTAAGAAAAATTCTTACCTGCGAAATCCCAATTCACTACGTTCCAAAAATTCTCAAGGTACTTTGGGCGAGCATTGCGAGTATCAATGTAATAGGCATGCTCCCAAACATCACAAGTCATCAATGGAGTTGCATCTGTCGTGAATGGTGTGGCCGCATTACTTGTCGAAACTAAATCGAGGCTACCATCTGCCTTCTTCACCAGCCAAGCCCAGCCTGAACCGAAGGTGCCAACCGCACACTTAGCAAACTCTTCTTTAAATTTATCAAAAGAGCCCCATTTTGCAACAATGGCATCAGCCAATGGGCCGGTAGGTGTGCCGCCGCCATTTGGCTTCATGCTATTCCAATAAAAGGTATGGTTCCATACTTGTGCTGCATTATTGAAAACACCACCAGCAGATTTTTTAACAATCTCATCTAAGGAAGCATTTTCAAACTCAGTGCCTTTGATCAAATTATTTAAATTTGTAACATAAGCCTGATGATGTTTACCATAGTGAAACTCAAGGGTTTCTTTGGAGATAAATGGTGCAAGAGCATCTAATGCGTAAGGTAACTGGGGTAATGTGTGTTCCATCTTTTTTCCTTGTAAGACGTATTAATGGGTAACTATAGAAGCCATATTCGCCCTAACTATAGACGATTCTGGCATTTTTGTTTGAGCGTGGGAAAGCAGAAGTCTGAGCTCAACCCCCGCCCAGCTTGCTTACTGAGCTTTACTGAGCTGTCCAGCCGCCATCCATATTCCAAGCTACGCCACGAACTTCAGAGGCGTCAGGGCCACAGAGAAATACTGCTAGCGCTGCCAATTGCTCTGGAGCCACAAACTGGCCTGAAGGCTGCTTCTCAGAAACCAAGGCATTTTTAGCCTGCTCGGTAGAAATCCCATCACGCTCTGCTCGTGCATCCACTTGCTTTTGAACCAATGGCGTCAGCACCCACCCCGGGCAGATTGCATTGCAAGTAATGCCCGTTTTTGCATTCTCAAGCGCAGTTACTTTGGTTAAACCAACAATCCCATGTTTCGCCGCCACATAAGCAGATTTTTGAGTCGAACCTACCAGGCCATGAACTGAGGCGATATTGATGATGCGGCCCCAGTTACGTTTTTTCATTCCAGGGAGTGCGTGATGCGATGTATAAAAAGCAGAGCTTAAATTGATCGCGATAATCGACTCCCACTTATCCGCCGGAAAGTCCTCAATATTGGCCGTGTACTGAATGCCGGCATTGTTGACCAAAATATCGAGAGAGCCGAAACGTTTTTCAGTTTGCTTGATGAGGTCCTCGATCTCAACTGGCTTGCTCATGTCTGCGCCATGATACTCAACCTCAACACCACAAGCTTTAATTTCAGCAATAGCCGCATCCTTCTCGCCAAAGCCATTAACCATGATGTTGACACCCTGCTTTGCAAGCGCAATAGCCATTGCCAAACCAATGCCACTAGTAGAACCGGTTACCAGAGCTGTTTTACCTTTTAATTCAGACATGCTTGCCCTCTCGAGATATTTACAAGAAAAATATAGGATACAACGGAAGAATTTAAATTAAATGTAGCCATTGCCCCAATTGGTGCCAAAAGCTACTGGGGATCAGAGTTAGAAGCCAGGTAATGGTGAGGTAGCGTAATAGCTTGCCGATAAACATATACGCCATACAGGGGGCCCAAGGGAGTCTCAGCCATCCTGCCGCTAGGCAAAGGGGATCACCAAGGCCGGGGAGCCAGGCTAGAACGAGTATCTTTGGCCCACGCTTCTCAAGCCAACGCTGCATCCTGCCGCCCGTGGGACCTTTA
Organism: Burkholderiaceae bacterium; assembly: GCA_947374315.1. The sequence goes on from CANCBK010000077.1 coordinate 6,759, forward strand.
AGTGATTCAAAGCTATTGCGACTCAATAAACCTAGCCACCAATCAAACATGCCGCCAAATGTATTGCCTACTGTGGCGATAAGAACGGCCGCCGAAAATAAGTCGGGGTTAAGGGTAATATATCCAAAGAGAATGGGTTCAGAGCCAACCGGCAGTAAAGTCGCTGAAATGAAGGCGCTGATAAATACTGCTGGCAAACCAACGCTTGGCATGCCAAAGAAATCAAAAAAATGGCTCAGCATTTGCTCCATCAGACAATCGCCCTGAATGAAATGATGGTTTGGGGGCTGGTCATCACATCAGTATGCCCCATCAGCGAGAAGTCGTAATACCGAATCCTGAAATAGCTGCCCATGTTGGATTGCCTACAATAATTGAATCTTGCTTAAACTATGAAGGTAAGCTCATTAATTAACCGTATTTTCTACTTAGACAGACATGAATCATCCCATTCCAAAGCCGGACCAATATCAGGATATGCGTGAAGCCTTACGCGACCTCTGCGGCAGTTTTGACTCCGCTTACTGGCAAAAGGTGGACCATGAGCGAGCCTACCCGGAAGCATTCGTAGATGCCATGGCAAGTGCTGGCTGGCTGGCTGCTTTAATCCCCGAAGA
>CANCBK010000078.1 GCA_947374315.1 Burkholderiaceae bacterium
TGTGTGCTACCGGTGATTCCATTCATTTTCGCCAAATCAGATCAACCGTTTCGCAGGACGGGCTTACCCATCTTGCTGGGCATGGCAAGCACCTTTACGGTCCTAGCCTGTATTGCTGCTGTTGGTGGAGCATGGTTAGTCCAACTGAATCAATATGGGCGCTATGTGGCCATGGCACTCCTCTTGGTCTTTGGTCTTGCCTTAATTTTTCCGACCATTTCTGAGCGACTAATGGGTCCTTTAGTCAATTTTGGAGGACGTTTACAAGAACGCGCCGATCAACAAGGCAGCGTGAAAGGCTCGCTGCTATTGGGTGTCGCAGTGGGATTCTTATGGGCGCCCTGTGCTGGGCCAATCCTTGGTCTGGTATTGGCCGGAACAGCATTAAACGGACTTAATGGCTATAGCGCACTCTTATTACTGATCTTTGCAGCAGGCGCAGCAACTTCCTTAGGCATTGCTTTATTGGCGGGTTCTAAGGTTCTAGGCGTGATTAAAAAGGGTTTTGGTGCGGAAGAATGGATCCGAAAAATCATGGGCGTGGCAGTTGTTTTGGGCGTCATTTCTATTGCCTTTGGCTGGGATACTCGTTTTTTATCGCGGCTAGCTTACTTTAATACCGCCGATACAGAACAAGTACTCATTAGGCAACTAAGTGACATAAAGCCAGATCAAACAGCACTTAAAAATCAAATGCCATCATTAGCAGGCGCTACCCAATGGATCAATAGCCAACCATTAACAAATGAACAATTGCATGGCAAGGTGGTCTTGATTGATTTTTGGACATACTCTTGCATCAATTGCATTCGCACCCTACCCTACCTCAAGGCGTGGGATGCCAAATATCGAGATAAGGGGTTAGTCATCATTGGCGTTCATGCCCCTGAGTTTGCCTTTGAAAAAGTACCTACGAATGTGCAACACGCAGTCTCTCAATTTGACCTTCAATACCCGATCGCTCTTGATAACCACTACTCCATTTGGAATGCGTTTCATAATCAATATTGGCCGGCCCATTACCTAGTGGACGCTAATGGCGTCATTCGAGATGAGCACTTCGGTGAAGGCGCCTATGAGGAAACAGAAAAACAGATTCAAACTCTTTTGCTGGAAGCGAATCCCAACTTACCAGCATTTGATAGTAAATCAGTGGTCGTTCGCGGGACTGGCGCTACTGCACCAGCGGCAAATATGCCTACCTCACCTGAAACCTACATTGGTTATGCCCGGCAAGAAGGGTTTTCATCCCCCGAAGGAATATTACAAGATGGAGCGAGAACATACTCCGTGCCCGGGAAGCTCAAGCTGAATGATTGGGCGTTATCTCACTCGTGGATTATTGGCCCTGAATCAGCATCGCTACAAAACCCCAATGGCTCGATTGATTATCACTTTATAGGAAGAGATCTCCATCTTGTCATGGGCTCTAGAGACAATACTCCAATACGGTTTAAGGTCACCCTAGACGGAAAGGCCCCATCAGAAAGTCATGGCTCCGATATAGATGCCCAAGGGTATGGCGTCATAAAGGAAGAGCGCCTCTATCAACTCATACGCTCAAATCAAGCCGATTCAAGTCATTTATTTAAGATTGAATTTTTGGATAGCGGGGCCATCTTATTTGCTTTTACATTTGGGTGATGATCCACCAACAGAGCTTTCTCAATCATATCTTTCTGGCCGATTTAAATTTCCTAGATCAGCCATCAGGAGATGGCCACAGCCTTAAATATAGAATGGATTTTGACAAGGATCAAAAAAACTAGACTTACATTTTTTGAATTTCATTTCAGCATATTTTCCATCAATCAAAGTGCTAGGATGATCAAAAGGTCATTCCATACTGGAAATATATTAGGACACATGAAGCAAACAGATCAAACCCTTCTCGAGCAGATGAGGATCACCGAGCTTGAAATCAGCTATCGCCAAGACTTGTTAAGCTTCCACGAAGAGGACATCAAGCGACTGAAGCTGTGTAGACCGCTAATTGAATCAAAGATTGATGTTCTCGTGCAGAAATTCTATCAACAACAAACAAGTATTGCTGAAATAGCCCTTCTGATCGGTGATGCAGGCACCCTTGAGCGCTTACAAAAGGCCCAGCGTAGGTATGTTCTCGATATGTTTAGCGGCGTTTATGACCTTGAGTATGTCAATAATCGCTTACGGATCGGTTTAGTGCACAAACGTATCGGGGTAGAGCCCAAGCTATATCTAGCGGCGATCTCAAGCCTGAAGAGCCTGATCGAAAACCTCATTCAAGATTCGATTCCAGACCAGAAGGAAGCGCTTGAAAATATAAATTCCCTGGGAAAACTATTTCTCTTTGACATCACCTTAGTCTTTGAAACCTATATTCGCAGTCTTGTCTCGGAAATACAGATCGCCAGGGAAAAATCTGAGGTTTACGCGAAGAATTTAGAGGAAAAAGTGAGACAAAGAACGTCTCAGATTGATGAGTTGATGCGTACTGATGCATTGACCGGGCTCCTGAATGTCCGATACCTATCCGAAACATTAACTATCGCAATTCGTGCTGCCCAACGTCGATCCGAAGTGGTGTCACTGGTTTTTCTTGATATTGATAAATTCAAAAAAATTAATGATGACCAAGGACATCAACGTGGTGATGAAATCCTACGCACGGTTGGGGCGGCGATCAAGCTGGTATCGCGAACCGATGATTTTGCCTTCCGCTATGGAGGTGATGAATTTTGTGTCATTTTACCGAACTGCCGGGAGAATTTAGCGCGCGAGATCTATGTTTCGCGTCTAAACGCAGAACTCAATCGGCACGAACCCAATTTAAAGATTAGCGCAGGGATTTTGCAGACAGGGCCCGATGAGTATGGTGAGCCTGACGCGCTTATCCAGGAAGTGGATGCGCTAATGTATAAAGCAAAAAAAATGAGCAGTAATGCATCAAATCCCTAGCGCCATCAGAATCACCAAACGTGAGCACCCAAGATTGATCCATTAAGCACATACAATTTGCATTCATTAGACCCGAATAACTCAATAGAAACTATTTCAAGGAAACTACTTGGGCATTATTTTCTTCTCTGAACCTAATCTCTTGATGATCCAATACTTAATCCAGTCATTGATCAGAAGACAAGTCAACATCGCATACAGAAATATCCCCAGAATTTGCCATCCCGGCAGAGTTCCCATTCCTGGTAGGCCATAGACTGCTAGGATGCTACCGGCAATAATTTCAAAAACAAAAGGAAGCCAAGAGAATTGGCCCGGGCCGAGCACTCCAAAAGTGAAGTCGCTCTCGAATCGAGAGAATAGAAAATGCCCCAAAATACAGTAGGCACAAGAAGCTAAATGTATTCAAAGCCTCATGATTGCTGTTTAAGGCCAAGTGATCCCAGCCATATCGCCAGCCAATGCGCATCCCTTAAAACGCGAACTTGAATCCGTAAACGCTGCTTTAGGGTTTCAATGATGGATGAGGCTCGTCGCTCCAGGAAAAAACTTAAGGACGCATTCACCGTCAATAAAATGCTAACAACCATCAGGTCGTCGTATTTTTGAAGAAGCAGGGAAATAAAAAGAATGAGCTCTAGCATCCAAGATGAGGGCCCTCAAAACTTCCTTAAGAACTGCGCCAAGGGATGATCTACTCTACTTGCTAGCTCATTAAAGCCATATTGCTTTGATCTGCGGATGACTTCAGCAAGACTGAGCCCGCGACTTAAGTCGGCATCTAAACTCCCTATCTCCATGACGCTTTCACCATCACTATCATTTACCAAGAGATACTTGTCCTCACTTTATTGTGGGGTTTCTTTCCAACCACCACCTAGCGCCACGTATAAGGCAACTGTATCTTGATACCGTTGTGCTAAGGCCTGTATATAGGCAATGCTGGCTTGATGGTATTGAACATCGGCAACCAATACACTCAAGTAATCGACCAAACCAGCGTTATAGCTAATTTGCTGCAACTTGAGCGCATCAGATGACGCCCTCTTGGCATCCAATAACCCTTGCAGGGCCTGCGCATCATGTTCAAGAGCCGTTAATGTATCGGCAACCTGGGAAAATGCAGTCAACACTGTTTCTCTATAACTAGCTTGCGCTTGCTGATATGCATCTAGCGCAGCTTGTCTTGCGTAAAAAAGACTGCCACCCATAAAAACAGGAATATTGATACTGGGTCCAACGCTCCAGAACTGCTGGCTTGGGGCGGATAGGTTCGCAAATACATTATTAGCTACCCCGTATCCTGCATTTAAGGTGACGCTTGGAAACATATTCGCGGTTGCCACGCCAACATCCGCGCTCGCAACATGCATTTGCGCCTCAGCAGCAAGAATATCCGGCCTACTACGCACCAACTCCGATGGCAAGCTTACAGGGATATCAGAAGGCAGTATCAAGCTCTCCAAAGAGATTGTTGGCAGGCTGACATGGGATGGATCAACCCCTTCCAACACAGCCAATAAATGCTCCGCTTGACTAACGCGTTGGCGTAAAGGAGCAATTGAGGCCTCATTGCTGGCAATGAGACTTTGAATACTCAAAACCGTTGCATAAGCAGCCGTCCCTCCGGTCACTTGAGCCTTTGCTACCTTTAGCTGATCTTTCTCAAGCGCAATGAGTTCCTCTGTTGAGTGGATTTCTTCCAAATAAGCAGCCCGGGCGATACTGGTATTCACCACATTGGCAGACAGCATTAAATAGGCAGCAACAGTGGAATTCTTCTGAAAATCCACTAGAGCCTTCAAGGCCTCCACCTGACGTCTTTCGCCACCAAATACATCGAGCACATAGCTCACATTTGCGCTCGCCGTACTCAGATTAAATATGGACCCTGGATTTGAGGACCCTAATCGTATTGGAGCCACTGAGGTACGTGAAGCACCCAAACCGATAGAGACTTGAGGGAAAAAGATTCCATAACCAGCGCGCAATAAATCCTGACTTTGTTTTAGGCTGGCCTCCGATGCCTGTAAAGAGGCATTTTGTTTCAGAGCCTGATCAACAATATTATTTAAACTTTCAGCCTTGAACATTTCCCACCAATGCTGATCCGCCATAGGCCCGTAATAAAAATGCTGGGCTTTACCCTCCACCTCCACACTTTCATTCAGAAGCGGCTTTGTTGAGTAGGAAGCATCCTGCGGGGCTTGGGGGGATACAAAATCGAGGCCAACAGCACAAGCGCTGAGCCCAGCCGCCAGCAACATAGCAACGATGGTTTTATTACTTACTGACATGTTTTCCTATATACACATCCACCAGCTGACCGGGATAAATAGTCATGTCTTTAGGTTTTTCAAAACTGAAAATGACCGGAAGTACGCGCACATCCACCCTTTCAGTTCTTTGATTCGATAGCTCAATTTTCGGAGAAACATTCGGCTGAAAGCGCACAATCTTTAAAGGCATCTTGGAGGTGGATCCACGAATAAACATATAAGCATCAATCTCGCCAGCATTTGGCAAGCGCTGCAGCAGAACTTCATCGACATAACATCGAACTGCTAGAGTGCCTCCACTAGAGCCCATCACCATAATCGGCTGATTTTGCTGTGAATAGGTGTCATAAACACCTTGCGCGGATATATAACTTCCAACAGCAGTATTAATGGAGATGATTTTCCCAGCAGCTAAAGAATGTATTTGATATTTAGAAAGCAAGCTTGCCGCAGTTTCATATTGCCTTTGGCTCACCTCTAAATTAGCCCTGGCTAAACCCACAGCATCTTTGGCACCATCTAAAGCATCTTTACTAACAGCCCTTGGGTCAATGTCAAACGCAGCCTTTTGCTTTTGATAGGCATCCTCCGAGGTCTTAAGAGCAGCCCGAGAAGCATTAATCTGAGCTTTAGCCTGTTCCGTGGCAGCCTTTTGCACTGAATTATTGATAGCTAGTAGCGACGCTCCAGCAAGGACATCTTGATCTTCTTTTACAAAAATTTGCTCTACAGTGCCAGGAACCTCGGGATAGATATTGATATTAGAGCCACTGGCCTGAAGAGTCTCCACAATTCCCTCGGCATAAATTCCATCTTCATAGGGGTTGGATGCAGGAGTAAAAGCAGGTGGCAATGGATTTTGAGTTCTGCCCCAATAGTAAGCCGTTGATATTGCCAAGAGCACGCCAATCAGCGCCAAGGAAATCAGAAGTTTATTTTTCATTCGCAGTTCTTTCAATTCCAATCACTTTGCCATCTTCCATCTTCATAATGGCATCTGCATATTCAAATATACGATTGTCGTGAGTCACAATAATGATGCATCGATTTGGGTTCAGAATCTTGCTTTTAATAAACTCAAGAATTTTTCTTCCAGTATCACCATCTAGCGATGCTGTAGGCTCATCAAAGATCAAAATATCAGGCTGAGCCGCAATTGCCCTAGCTATCGCAACCCGCTGCTGCTCTCCACCGCTTAATTTCATAGGCGGAAGATCCGCCTTATTTTTCAAACCCACGATATCCAAATACTCTTGCGCAATGGCAATGGCCTCATCCCAAGGCATTCTTCGCAGAATCAGCGGTATCGCCACGTTCTCAGCAGTAGTTAAGCGTGGGAATAAATGAAAGTCTTGAAATACAAAGCCAATCTTATTTAAGCGAAAGTCCGCCAAATCATTCGATGAAAGACTCCATAAATTCTTATCCCCAACAAGGACCTCACCAGAGTTTGGCTGCAGAATTCCAGAAATCATGCTGAGCAAGGTCGTTTTACCGCTCCCAGAAGGGCCGACAATAAACAATATCTCACCAGCGAGCGCCTCAAAGCTAACATCCCTCACTGCAAATGTCCTGGCGTCACCCTCGCCAAAACATTTATTTAAATTGCTCGCTTTTAGGGCTACCTGTTTCATTTAGCCCCTAAAAATATCAAATGGTTGAATTTGCAAAACTTTTCTAATGCTGATGTAGCTAGAAAAAGTAGCAATGATGACCACTAACATAAAGGCTAGGCTTAAATTTGTATAAGTCACCTGAGCTGCATAGTCCGGCATTCTTAGCTTAGCCAAAATCATGGCGCTAGTAGCCAAACCCACGCCCAACCCGTAACCAATCAGACAGGCAAAGGTGGCCTGAATCATAATCATCATGACCAGCTCACGTCCCTTAGCCCCAATCGCCTTGAGAGCGCCAAACTTGTCTAAGTTTTCCAAAACGAAGCTGTAGAACGTTTGCCCAGAAACTGACAGCCCCACAATAAAGCTAATCACGGTCATGATGAGTACATTCATCCCGAGACCAGTTTTGTATTTATAAAAATT
>CANCBK010000079.1 GCA_947374315.1 Burkholderiaceae bacterium
GGTCATGAATTTCCAACCATGTGGCTCATCTTTAGGCAGTGCGTCAAACACGACCACTGGTACAGGTGGGTTATCTAGGTTCTGCTCAATGTTGTCATAACGAATAATGCGTGAGAGCTCTGCAACATAGAGTGAGCCATTGGCAAATGCCACGCCATTGGGGCGATGCAAACCTTTAGCGATGGTTTTTACTTCGCGCTTGCCATCTTTTGTGACGACCGCATACACATTACCAGTGAAACGAGTGCCCACGAATACAGTGCCACTGGGTGCCTCTGTCATAGAGCGGCCATTTGGCATGCCGGAAGCCCAGAGCTCAATCTTGAAACCCGCCGGAACTTTTAATTTGCTAACCGGAATCTCATCCGCTGGCATGGCGGAGATCCCAGGAGGGTTTGGAGCCAATGAAGGATTCATTCCATCAGCCGAACGACCTTGCGCCCAGGTTGCGGGAATTGCAGGGGTTTGCGCGCTTGCTAAGGTAGCAAGGGCCATGCCAGCAGCAAACATCAGCGCATGCATTGTTTTTAACTTCATTATTAAATCTCCCAAGTAATGCCTGTGATCAGGCTTATGTGTGTTTTATGTCACTTCTACTTCTTACAAGAACTTAGCAATCCTATAGCATTTTTAAACACTTGGTATTTCCACTAGGCATCGGCCGATGGCACGAAACATCCTTAAGAATGTATTGCACTGCACCAGAAATACGATCTAAAAAACAATCCTTGCACCCACTGAAATCGCTTGAGGCATACCCGCCTGATAAGCGCTGGCTTGTGATGCGATATTGAATGTCACGTACTGACGGTTTAATAAGTTCACTACTGAAGCAAAGACCGCCGCCTGCGATGTCACTTGATAGTTGGCCTTCAGACCAATCAGCGCATAAGCTGGCACTGGCAAAGTACCGGTAGCCATCCAGGAGTTTCCAACATAACGGACGGTAGTAGTGAGGCTCGCTTGCGGTACCGGGTAATACGTCAAACCCGCATTGGCCATGTTCTTAGGCACACCGCCTACCTGCGTATTCGTTGGATCGCTAGTCGCACTCCAGGTGAGGATCGTATTGGTATAGCTATAACCACCATCCAAGCCCCAGTGCGGATTAATGTCATGGTGATACTGCAGCTCTAGGCCACGGCTTAATAAGTTTTGTTGGTTGGTGTAATAGTTCACCTTACCCAAGGCGCAGCCAGTGGGATTACCCGCTGAAGCACATAAGCTATTGGCCAAAGATTGGTCTGCGGCAGTCGAAAGGTTGTAGCTGGTAATCGCATTCTGGATATAGTTATTAAAGGCAGTGAATTGCGCAAAGCCGTTTTTCCAGCGATAGTCTGTACCCAGCTCGTAACCCGTCATGGTCTCCGGCGTGAGGTTTGGGTTGGCGAAGAAATACCCACCAGAAGTGGAGCCATAACTTCTTAAGGTGTTATTCATGCTGGGAGCATGAAAAGCTTGATAGGCTGCGCTTCGCAAATCCCAATCTGCACTGGCTTTATAGAGAAACCCTAAAGATGGGCTGAGCTGAGTCTTGCTCTTATTGGGAATAGCTTGATAAAGCGGGTTAGCGCCATTGACGCCCGCGTTATATAAAGTAGGCGTTTGACTGGTCCAAGAATCTATCCTTGCGCCCAATGTTGTTTCCAGCGGAATCATGCTGGCATTCGACTTCAATTGTCCGAGCAGACCATAAAAGTTTTGTTGTCCATTGGCATAGTTCACGGAGGTGACTGTGCCAGTGCCATTCGAGTTCAAATTATTGGTGGTATTAGAAGCAGAAATATTGCGAGCATCCACGCCAATCATGTATTGATCAATGCCGATCGCCTTCAGATCATGCGTGTACTGAGCAGAAGCGCCTAGCGTTGAATAAGGATCCGTGTAATTTGCATTGATATAGGGCTTACCTGCATTTGCTCCGGCGGTGGCAGTGGACCCGCTTTGTTTATAAAATTGGGTTTCTTGAAAGTACGCGTTTACCTGGAATTTCTTATCCACATCCAATTTGGTGGTTGTGCCTCCAGCGACATCTGCCGATTGAACAAAGTTGGGGGCAATGGCGTAGTTGGTGCTCAGGTCGGCCATGGTGCTGTAACCCATGCGTAAGAAGCCCGTAGTATCTTGTGATGGCTTAAAGTAATTCTGCAGTCTGATGTTGGAGTTCTTTACAGCATCCGTGCCCATGCCATTCTTAATATTGCTTGGCGAGCCCGGTGAAATGGTGGCGTAGTTCTGAAAACCCTGGCTAGCAAAGTAATCCGCCGAGAAACGCATTTGCAACGCATCTGATGCGATGATGTCTTTAGAGGCAGCGATATTACCCGTACCAAATGATCCATAGCTAGCTGACACCTCTTGAGCGCTATTTTTTGGAGTCTGGGTATTGATATTCACAACCCCGCCCATACCGTAGTTGCCATACAAATTCGATACCCCGCCGCGCACAAACTCCACAGACTCAATCGATGACATCGGGGCTAAGTTCCATTGCACGGTTCCGTAGAAAGCATCATTCGCCGGCAACCCATCAATCAATACTAAGGTGCGCCCATAACCCAAACCCCGCACGTTAATACTTTGACCTGTTGGATCCTTTTGGTAGTACGGCACATCATTTAAAAAGACGCCAGGGACATTTTTTAGAACTTGATCAATCGTTTGATCGGGCGAGGACTCGAGAACCTCTTTGGTCAGAATAGTCGTGTTGAGCGGCATCTGATCCAAAGGGGTCTCAGAGCGAGTGGCATTCACCACCACATCACCCAACTTCTGGTCATAGTTTGGGGGTGGCGCAATCTGCGCCCAAGACACAATCGATGGGACTAAAAGTAAAAAAGCGATGTGCGTGCGTAGGCTACGACCAGCGCTGTAGCCACAGCTATAGCTACGCTTTTTTACCAGTACCCATTCCATGAATTGAATACGACTTGGTAAAAAATTACTTAGACTTTGCTTTACCGATTAAGGACGCCAATAAAGGGTTGGTATTTGCCAACTCCTTTTTGGCCTTAGCAACATCTTCCGCTGTACCCGGCTTAGGCATCTTGGTGGCATTCTTCATACGCTGCGCAGTTGCCAGGGCCAGGTTTTTATACAGATCGGTTTTTTTCATTGCAATAGCACTTTTATTATTTGATGATTCAACTAAATACTGTTGAACTTATTTAGTTAATGAGCGTGCAGCTAAGCCCAAGAATAGTAATGACCAACCCTGCAAGAGCAACTCAATCGCGATGAGCAATCCTGGCAACCACAAGCTGGATGCTGGGTAACCATTCATGATCAATACACCCATCAAGATCGAAATCGCTGAGGACAATACCAACCAGAACCATTCACGGAAATGACGATGTTGAAATGCAGAAATTAAACGCAAGAAACCAGTCACGAAGAAGACCGCGGCAAGCCACAAAGTAATGCCTTCTAAAGCTGGAATCGGAAACGCCCAAGTAAAGAGGCCTGCAGCAATATACAAAAGTGACAATACGACTTGTACGCCAACACTTTTCCACCCTTGAGATTGAATGGCATGCGCAAATTGCAACCCGCCACCAATGATCAAAAATGCGCCCAATACGTTAATAGTCATAAATGAAAACATGACCTGACCCGCAACCCCAATCATGCCCAAGATGATGAACAAAATACCCAGTCCAATCAGTGCTCCAGGAACTTTAGCGGCAGCACCGAAAACGGCTGCGCGAATTTGCTGAAGTTGCGCTCCAGACATCTGACCATTATTTTCTGACATATTTAGCCTTTTTATAAGATTTATAAAGAATCATCTACTGTATCAATAAATTCTCGAACAGTACGATTAAAGGCCTTGGGCTGCTCAATATTCGATAAATGCGCAGCATCTTCCAAAATAACCATTTTTGACCCATCAATCATACGATTGAGAACGATCGCCTGATCAACGGTACAGGCGGGATCCTGACGACCGGTCAAAATCAGGGTTGGAGCCTTAATTTTCAGGAGCATCGTGGTCTGAGCCATGTCGCGCACCGCACTAGCGCAACCAAGATAGCCCTCTACCCCTGTACCTAGAATCATTTGGCGTACTTTTTCAATGTCTTGTGGTGCACGCTCGATAAAGGGTGCGGTGAACCAGCGTTTAATCGTGCCATCTACCAAACCAGGGATGCCGTCTTTGCGTGCAAGTGCAAAACGCTCTTCCCACAAACTGCGCGGCGGCATTTCACTGGCGGTATCGCATAAGGAGAGGGAGTAAATGCGCTCTGGATAACGGGCGCCCAATTGCTGACCAATCATGCCGCCCATCGATAAACCAATGAAATGCACTTTATCAATCTTCAACGCATCCAACAGGGCAATAGCATCATCAGCCAATTGTGGGATGGTATATGGCGCTGGTGTCGTTTCCGATCCACCGTGTCCACGCTTGTCATATCTCAGAACACGATAGCGATCAGCCAGAGCGGGCACATTCCAGTCCCACATGCTGTAGTCAGACATCAAGCTATTGGCAATCAAAATGACATGGCCATCTTCGGGACCATCCAATCGATAAGCAATATCGATACCGTTTGCCTTAATAGTTTGATGATCTTGTTTGGCTTGTTCGGTACTTATCTGGTTCATCTCCACTTGCCTTCTCTATTCTTTCTCAATTTTTTCTAATGACGCTTTGCAGTAAAGACTGCCCAGTGAATAATTTGTTGCTCTTATTGGCTTTATTAGGTGTTTGTCTTATGTATACAAACTCAAATGACATGGTAGATTATCCAACGAAACTAAAAAAATATTAAGGAGACATAATGCATATGAAAAAAGGTGGTTCTCGTCTATTGTTCAGTCTAATGGGGTTGGCCCTGACTATGACGACTGGTTTAACCAGCGCTCAAAGTTATCCCAATCGAACAGTCAGAATGGTAGTACCTCTCACCACAGGATCTGGGGCAGATATTGCCGGTCGAGTCGTTGCTAAGAGCCTCACTGATACCTGGAAACAAGCTGTCATCGTTGAGAATCGCCCTGGTGCTGGCGGCCTCATTGGGACTGGTGTCGTGGTGAACTCCGAACCTGATGGCTATACCTTGCTAGTGCAATCCGCTTCTTATGCAGCCAATCCTGCCATCTATAAAAAGCTTCCTTATGACCCGCTCAAAAGCTTAATGGATGTCGCGATTTTGGGGCAGACCCCTTATGTCATGATCACTGCGGCAGATAGCCCTTATCAAAACATCCAGGAACTGATTGCCGCAGCCAAATCCAAGCCAGGTGAAATTACTTTTGCCTCTGCTGGCGTTGGCAGCTCGACCCACCTAGCTGCAGAGTATTTCAATCAGATGATGGGCGTGAAACTCATTCATGTTCCTTACAAAGGCTCTCCCGAGGCGATTCAAGACACGATGTCCGGTCGCACTGCTTTTTATATGGCGCCGCTAGACACTGCGATTGGTCAACTCAAAGGTGGCAAGTTACGCGCTCTGGGTGTCACTAGTAAAACGCGCAATGCTGCTGTTCCAGAAATTCCGAGCATTGCTGAGCAAGGCTTTGCTAATTTTGAGATTGCACTCTGGTTTGGCGTATGGGCGCCGGCAGGCACACCAGCGGCTATTGTGAAAAAGGTAAATGAGGACATCAATAAGTCTATGCAAGATCCTGAAGTCAAAAATGCTTACGAGACCAAAGGCATCAAAGCAACCCCTATGACCCCAACAGAGTTCAGCAAATTTGTACGCAATGAAATGGCCAAGTATCAAAAGATTGCCAAAGACGCCAATATTGAACCGCAATAACTTGATGTCAAACACTGCTGCTCCGCTGTGCCAAGCTCCAGACCCAGAAATCCGCGCACCTCAGATCGCATTTCCGGCTGGAGCAGTTGACTGCCATGCGCATATTTGCGGTCCCGCTAAGCGCTTTCCTTATGCCGATGAGCGCATCTATACCCCGCCCGATGCGCCACTGGAACAGTACAACTCCCTACTAACAATGCTTGGGGTAGATCGCGCTGTCTTGGTACAGCCTAGCGTCTACGGCACCGACAACCGAGCTCTGCTTGCTGCCTTGCAATCAAACCCTCATCGGTTTCGTGGTGTTGCCGTCATGGATAGTAATCCTGAAAAGATTCGTGATATTGAACTAGAGCAACTTCACGATGCTGGAGTCCGAGGACTGCGTTGCAATATGGTGGATGTGGCTGATAGATCGGCAGGCCTTCCCATTAAAGAACTCACCGCCTTAGCGCAACGCATTAAACCCTTTGGCTGGCATTTGGAATTACTGATGCATGTCAATGAGCATCCCGAGCTAGATCAAACCTTTGCCAACTTTCCGGTGAATTTAGTATTTGGGCACTTTGGTTATTCGCATGCGAAACATGATATCCAAGATAAAGGCTTTCAAGGCCTACTCAATCTGATGCGCGAAGAAAAAGCGTGGGTCAAAATGACGGGCCCCTATCGCATCTGCGAGGGCGATTTACCCTATGTCGATATGCAGCCTTTTAATGATGCGGTGATTGAAGCAAATCCCAAACAACTGATTTGGGGCACAGATTGGCCTCATGTGATGGTCAAAAAGCAAATGCCACACGATGCAGACCTGTGCGACCTCTTTGGCTCTTGGGTCCAAGATCGGACTCTCAGAAAAACCATTCTGGTCGATAACCCCTGTATTCTGTATGACTTCCCTGCCACCAGTCAGGAATATGACCACACTTAGCATGAAGGAATAGCAGCTACAAATGGATACTACTTACACCGTTGTCTTAGGCATTTTTGCCATGTTGCTACCGCTTGTTGTAGGTCGCCTAGTGTGGAAACGCTTTGATCAATATTTTGGTCGTAAAGATGAAACCTATATGGATAGCTTGGAATACTTTCTGAAGAAACTGGGCTTCACTATTTTGATTGCCTTCATTTTGCTGTGGATTGGCATTGGCTTGGTTTTCAGCGGCAGCCCTAACTACTAAGAATGCTAAGCCATCATGAATGATCAACTCATCACGATTCTCAAGAAAGCAAAGTTGAACTTTGCTGTACTCGCTTGCATTCTAGTGATCGCTGTTGTTGGCAAGATCACCAACCCCGTATTTACCAACGGCATTTTCTTGATCGCCGATCAATTGGTTTCTGAACTTATTCTGCTCTTTGTGGCCATTACTCTGGGCGCCTTTATTCCGAACTTCAAGCTAGTGGTTTTGGGGGCCCTTGCGGCTTTTATTGCTGCCTCA
>CANCBK010000080.1 GCA_947374315.1 Burkholderiaceae bacterium
CAAAGACCATTGGAGATCTTCTCGGGCAACATGGGTATTACCCTTCTTGGGAAATACACCGAAGTGGCGCGCAATAAACCTTCATCATCTAATGGCTGACCAGGCTTTACATAGTGCGATACGTCGGCAATCGCCACAATCAAGCGCCAAGCCTTGCTCTTGCCGTACATTACAGGCTCGCAATACACCGCATCATCAAAATCGCGCGCATCAGCACCGTCGATAGTAACCAAAGGTACATCGCGCAAATCGACCCGGCCCTCTAAGTCAGCCTGCTGAACCGTATCGGGAAGCGCATCCGCCTCCTTCTTCACTGCCGCCGAGAACTCATGGGGCACGCCGTACTTACGCACAGCGATTTCGATTTCCATACCAGGATCATCAATCTCACCGAGCACTTCAACTACGCGGCCTACTGCCTGACGATAGCTATCTGGATAATCAATAATTTCAACACTGACTACCTGGCCTAACTTAGCATTACCCTGACCCTTGGGTGGAATCAAGATATCGTGACCAATACGCTTATCTTCAGGCGCAACAATCAGAACACCATTCTCATTTAAGAGGCGCCCAATCACCACTTTATTGGCATGCAACACCACATCAACAATTTGACCTTCTGGGCGACCGCGTCGATCCGTACCCAATACTCTGACGCTGACCCTGTCACCATGCATGACACGAGACATTTCTCTTTCAGAAAGAAAGATATCCTCACCGCCATCATCCGGGATGACAAATCCAAATCCATCTCGGGGCCCCTGGACTGTACCTAGACGGTCAGCCTCTCGTGGCACCAAGTTTTTTGCTTTACGCATTTAATTCCTTCGGCACTACATGCCTTATATAACAATGATTATTCTTAATTAGGCTACTGTATCAAACCACCCGGTCTGAAGGGGAAAAGCCAAACGGGGTTGGAAAAGTCACCAAGAGGCGCATACCTTTATAATAACGGCATGCCTAGGTGGCGAAATTGGTAGACGCACCAGCTTCAGGTGCTGGCGATCGTAAGGTTGTGGGGGTTCGAGTCCCTTCCTGGGCACCATCTTAGTATACGCGCGACCCTCTAGCCCTGATTATACGGGCTTCTCAGGGAATGGCAATAGCCGCGGTATCCAAATAAGTATCGAATTTGGTATCCAAGAAGCCAACTCAATCTTAGTGCGGTACATATGGGGGTACTTCTTTGATTCCGTCCACCCTTTTCTCATTGCACCCTACGTGCTGAGGGCCCCCTACTCAAGAGCAAGCTCGTTCAATTTTTTACAAACGTTTTTTTATCGCTTTTCTGATCCAAAAAGTCGAATTAAAAGCCTGATTAACGTATGGCTGAATTTGTCTTTTCAAAAGACTTCATTCGTAGCCCAATGAAATCGTGAATCTGGCCAAATTTTTTATAGTTTTCTAGCAAGTAGCGTGTTTAATATCCCTAATCCGGCTCTTACACTGTGAGCAAGCTGTCCAATAAAGACGTGCTGACCATGTTGGCGCCTTACAAGCTGTAACCTTTCTTAAATAGCCAACAAAAAACCTGCCGTAAGCAGGTCTTTTATTGATTCACACCAACAAGCTAATAATCTGAATTAAATTTCATTTGATTTTCTAGCAAGGCTTATTTATCGCCAATATCGAAATCAATTTTTGTTCGAGCTATTGGTCAATATCTCGTGCAATGGAATGTGATGTGCATAGCCAGATGGATTTACGCCCCAGTATTGGCCGGAATTATCGATGTGTTGTCCGAGAGCCGATTCAACAACTTCCATTGCTTCGTCCCTCTACGGCTGAACCTGGCTCAAAGGGTCATAAGCCTTAGGCGAAAACTGAGGCTGAAAACCACCCTGAGCCTTAGTTGGGCCTTTTGCATCATCGGCAGGCAGTGGAGGTATTGGAGTTGAAACACCACCAGCCAGAGCCAGAGCCTTCTGAGCAGCCTCATTCTGAGCCTGAGGCTGAGCCTTCTGAGCCTCAGCCTGAGCCCGTTGCTTGACGGGTGAAGGTGAAGGCGTAGGTGGAGGTGGAGCTAGAGGTGGAGGTGGATCGCAAGCGTCCGCCACACATATCTCCACTGTCCCACCATTAGGACCGGTAATAGTCGTCTTGGAGCCCCAGGAGCCCAAGCCAGCCCCAGTTGTGCTGATTGTCACGCCGCCATTTCCACCAGTACCGCCAGTAGCACCAACACTGGTTGGAGCTTTTGCATCATTCGCAGGTAGTGGTATTGCTTCACGAGGCATTTCAGCTCTGACTGTTGGAGGTGGCACACCAACAGACGGTATTGTGTTGTACAGAATCACTAATTCGCTCGCTACAATCGCAGCAGCCATTCGCTCCGTCTCATTCTTAGTCTGCCTTTCACTCTTAGTCTCAGCCCTGGCCTGCGCTCCGCTTTGACTAGCACCAACACTAGTTGGACCTTTTGCATCATTGCCGGGCAGTGGAGGCATTGGTGTTGAAACACCACCAGTAGTTGGAGTAGGTAGCTTGTTCACCCTATCATTGAGCAGTGAACCATCAACAGCAGACTGTGGACCACCAATGAATTGTGGCTCCTGCCTTTGAATTGCTGGTTCAGGCATGGATGGTGTTGCCGCATGAGGCATTTCTGTTTTGGCAGGAACATACAAATTCGGGAGGCTATTAAAATAACTATCTCGCGTTGGGGCTGAAGGCGTTGAGGGTCCCGATTCACGAGGAGTGTCGGCTCTGACTGTTGGAGGAGGTAAACCTACTTCATTACGGATGCCGGGTCCGGGCTGCGCATAAACAGATGTTGCCAACAAGCCCAACGTGGCGATTAAGAGTGTTTTCATTTTTTTGTTCTATATCTTAAGTTTTGACAAATAGGCTTGTATGAAAACCTGCCGAAGCAGGTCTCTTATTTATTCACACCAACAAACTAATAATCTGAATTATTTCAACAGATCTAATGCCATGGCTCCTCCGCTAAAAGCACTTCTTGGAGGCATTGGTGTTGCAACACCAGTAGCACCAACACTAGTTGGACCATTTACCACTATTCAAAAAACAGAATAGACTTTACAGTTGGATCCATAGGTAAAGCGGGAGGGATATAACCAACATTATTTGTGCTTTTTGCATCATTGCCGGGCAGTGGAGGCATTGGTGTTGAAACACCAGTGGCACCAACAGTAGTTGGCGCTTTTACATCATTCGCAGGCATTGGTGTAGCACCATTTCCACCAGCACCACCAGTACCGCCACTACCAATCAACAAGCCGCCATTTCCACCGTTACCACCAGTACCACCAGTAGCACCAACACTAGCTGGAGGGAATGTGCTATTCGGAGGCAATTGGCTATTCATAGACCCCCCCACTTTATCGGACATCTCTGCGCGCATGACATGCGGAGGAGGCATACCAACAGCAGGCTGTGGGCCGCCACTATTCATTTGTGGCGCGGGTCTTTGCATTTCTGGTTGGGGTATAGATGGCACTCCTTGGCCAGGTATCTCTGCCCTTACTGTTGGGGGTGGGATACCAACAGATGGTATTGATGGCTGAGCATAGGCAGATGTTGCTATTAGGCTCAATGAAGTGATTAGGAGTTTTGTTTTCATTTACTTCTCATAGGTGATGAAACGTTGATATTTTGTTGGGCTGAAGAAGGTGGAGGTAGCGCTTGGGTTGAATTCAAAAACACCATACCTTGTACCTGACTTTTCTCCACCTTTGAGGCAAAGGGATTGGGGGAAACTTTGTCATTCGCATTAGTGCTGGCACCCTTTTCGATAAAGCCGATGTAGGCCGAACTTAAATTATTTGCTGATGGGAGTCCGGATTGGTTTGAGCTTTGACCAATAGCATCCATCACCGTGCTATTAAATAAAAATCTTGCCTGACTAGAGCCTGGGCTCATAGCCGAATATTCATCTGATCTAGAACCTGAAACGCTTTGGGCTGCTGAATGTCTTGCCCCGATATCAACGCCTTGGCGGTGAGCGATGACTTGCTGAGGTGTCAGCCCACCAGGGCCGACAACTGGAGGAGCGGCAACCGCAGTGGCACAGCCAAACAATAGGAAAAGGAATGCTGTTTTCATATCTTTGGAACAGTATAGTTGCCACTTTGACGCCAAACGTTAACAAGTGCTTTGGCATGGTTTGTTTGTGCATCTATTAAGGCGCCCTCTTTATCTCGAACATCCATGATGCCTTTTGCAGTACCTTGATTCGCGCCCTTAGAAACATCCAAAAGACCATTGTTCGCTTGCAAGAGTATTTGCTTGGCGGATTCATATTGGAGTAGCGCCTGCATTACTTGAACACGCACTTGGGTCTTGAGATCACGCAATTGCATCTCCAGGCCTAGCTTTTGATTGGCAGTCTGCACAATGTCGGCATTATGCAAAAAGTTATTTACTGGGATTGGAATGGACACACCAGCGGAAAACCCACTTTGCGGGAGATAGGTGTAGCCACTTGAGCTGTATTGAGGCGTAGTTGTGTAAGAAACATAGGGCTGCACATCCCAGTTACGATTTGCACTGGCCATGGCGATGCTCTTTTCTGAAGAATTAATCGCTGCCTGGAGCACCACAATGTCAGGTCTAGTAGCTAGCGCCTGATTGATTAACTCTTCAGGATTGAAGTTTTGCGGCTCTAAATTAAGCTTGCCAATAGGTAAAGGAAGTTTCTTGATTCCATCCCCAGAGTAATTCAATAGGCTCAGGGCAGTAAATTGCAAATCCTTCGCACTTGCATTCTCGTGATAAATCAGAAACTGAGTTGAGTCTTTTGTCTGGGAAGACTGGGGCAAACCAGAAACTTTTTTAGCGGCAGATGCGTAAGAGTTAAATAGCAAACGATTTCTTAGGGCATCAATGTAACCTAAGGTAGCCGCCACCTGAACCTCGGCCTCAGTAGCTTGATAATCAGCTTCACTCCTACCAATCTCGGCCTCACCAAAATCAGAACGAGTAGCACGTTTGTTCCAGCCTTCCATAAATACATTTAATCCATAGGTGCTAGAAGTTGGATTGCTATATGGGCTGTATGGAACCGATTGATAGAACGTACCCTTTGTATAACTTACTGCAGGCCTCGTTTGATAAAGTGATAAGGATTGTTTTATAGCTGCTGCTGTTTCTTTGCCCAAACGCTTATTGCCGATGATGGCATTGTTTTCTTTAACGGTCTGGAGATACTGGGTCAAAGAAATTGGCGCATATTCGCCCAGTCCAGAAGGCGCGGATTGAGCCAGTGAAAGACTGGAAAATAGAGAGACGCCAATCAAGATGGCAAAACGCATTAATGACTTACGCATGAATCAACATATTTAATTAATTGGCAACAAGGTCATTATTACGCAAGTCGCCCATCCTAGGCTCGGCACATTGACGAAAGTGCAATTGAAGCCGCATTAAGTGGGTTTAGCTACCGCCATTGATTACTGCTTACATGGGGGCTAAGTAGATTTTTAATAGGCGATCAAATACCCATTGTTCGATGCAAGATCTTGGGCTTCATTTCATCCCAGAGACTTTCAAACTCTTCCGCCCTATCTTCCGATAACTTAATGGGCTCAAAGAGACCGCTAAAGAAGATAGTCTTTTTGGGCGCCAAAGTCTTTTCAAACTCACTTAGCCCAACTGGCTTGTCATCAATATCTCGCGTTAATTGGGCCGAGCACACAATGGCTTCGGCGTCATCCTGATCGATTACTGCGAATTCAATCAACTGTTGGGATTTCTCAAGAACTACTAGAGTGCCTCGCGCATAGCAAACCGCCTCATGTTCCTGAACGATATAGGCCAAGAATTGATCTTCTTCCTCTTTATTCATGCGCAGATCATCAATGAAAAAGAGATATTGATCCCCCGCCCCGTTTACCAAGGTGAAGACCTTGGGAATCACGCCATGCCCTAAAGCAAGGTTGCGGTAGTAAGAAGAAAGTTCAACAGCGAGGTTTTCGGAGAAAAGGTGCATAAAAAATGAAGTAAATATTATTCGGTGCGAGTTTTAATGGACGCAATAATTTTAAGAAATGGGTCAGCCTTAACGCAACTCTGACCTTTAAAGGGTTGATCTGTAATTACTAAAAGCGAAATTAACGCACCCAAGGTCACTGGCAAAATTTTCAAGCCCATAAAAAATGAGTCAGATGGCAAGAACAAGGTATTAATGCCGAGCAAGGCCACCATACAGATGATGATGACTACCCAAAATAAATTCGGCAGGCGCACTGATGAGCGTTCAATTCGTGACTCCCTGCTTTCAGCGACCTCCTCCGCTTTTTTGAGGATGTCGGTGTACATCGCCGTCTGTCTATTGGTATGAGGCTCCAAGGATAAAAGCTGGCGAGAAATCCCTCGCCACAGCATATGGGTCTTTGAACTGCCCAGGCCATCCTTCATCAAATCCCACTCATCAAACACAATCGAATTCATATACTCAAATAGCTCCTTACGAACAGGAGCGATTGCAGGATCTCCATAGCGAACCAATAGGCGATCCAAATTATTAATTTGACCAGCCTCTCTAGAGACTAAGGATTGCACTTCACGAAAATTGGTTTGAGCTTGATTTAATAAGAAACCAATTAAGAGGCCGCTTAAAGTAATGATCGATCCAAAAAGACTCAAGCCTAATCGAGTGCTGTCTTGGGTAGGGGCAAACATCGGGATAGCTTGCAAAATACGCGGCATCACATCCAATAAAACCACAAAGAACAAGACCAAAATAATCAATATCTGGACATTGCTCCGTTTATAAATCCAATTAAAAAACATATACGCCTTTAATTACCTGTTAATTAACTATTAATTACCTAGAGTATTTTTTAAAAAAGTCATAGTGCGCTCCCAAGCTAAATCAGAAGCAGCCGGGTTGTACTGTAGGGGCGGCAAACCTCTCGAATCCGACTTGGGATTAGCAAAGGCATGCTTAGCGTCATAGCGCTGAAAATCATATTTGGCCCCAGCAGCTTTGAGCTTTTCCTCAAGTTGATCAACGCCAGCGATAGCGAAGAAGTCATCATGAAGGGCCCAGTGCGCGAGCATCGGCTTTGTTATAGCTGATGCATCAACATACTCTAATGGAGGATATCC
>CANCBK010000081.1 GCA_947374315.1 Burkholderiaceae bacterium
TTGATTGCCCCTGGCCGCCTAACCGATTTTTGTCCGCTCTACACCCAAGAAGCAAAAGACTCTAAAGATCAAGAGAGCGGCTCAGTCATTAGTCAGTTTGATAAAGATGACGTAGAGGCAATCGGCCTGGTGAAGTTCGACTTCTTGGGCTTAACGACGCTGACTATTTTGGCTGCTGCTGAGAAATGGATTCAGACTCTACATGCCGATCGCAAGAATTGGAATATTGGTGAAATCCCTCTCGATGATGAGAAGGCTTTTGAGGTTTTAAAGAACGCTAATACGGTCGCCGTCTTCCAGCTGGAAAGTCGCGGCATGCAAGGCATGCTCCGTGAAGCCAAGCCCGACCGCTTCGAAGACATTATTGCGCTCGTTGCGCTCTACCGCCCTGGTCCAATGGATCTGATCCCTGACTTTATTGAGCGTAAGCATGGACGTCAAAAAGTAGAGTATCCAGATCCGCGTATTGAGCCAGTTCTGCAAGAAACCTACGGCATCATGGTCTATCAAGAGCAGGTGATGCAGATGGCGCAGATGATTGGCGGTTACTCACTGGGTGGCGCGGATATGTTGCGTCGTGCGATGGGTAAGAAGAAACCAGAAGAGATGGCGCAGCATCGCAAGATCTTTAGTGATGGCGCCAAAGCTGGTGGTATTACCGAAGGTAAAGCCAACGAGATTTATGATTTGATGGAACGCTTTGCAGGCTATGGATTTAATAAATCTCATGCTGCTGCCTATGCGCTCTTGGCATATCAAACGGCTTGGTTAAAAGCTTACTACCCTGCAGAATTTATGGCAGCCAACTTATCGCTCGCGATGGATGACACCGATAAGGTGAAGATTCTGTATGACGATTGTTTGGCCAATCAGATTCGGGTGTTCTCGCCAGACATTAATACGGGTGTTTATGTGTTCACACCGCTACGTGCACCAGACGCTGCTCCCGATTCTCCAATCAGCCATATTCGCTACGGCTTAGGCGCTGTAAGGGGTACTGGTGAGGCGGCGATCGAGGTGATCGTGAAAGCGCGTGAAGCTGGTGGGCCATTTAAGGATCTGTTTGATTTCTGTGCGCGCGTTGATCGTAGGCAAGTGAACCGTCGTGCTATCGAGGCCTTGATGCGTGCCGGCGCCTTTGATAGCTTATACAAAGACGCTATTCCCGCCGGCGGAAATCTTTACGATATTCGATCTACTCTATTGGCCTCTCTTGCTCGCGCAATCGAGGCGGCTGAACAAGCTGAAGCCTCCATCAACCAAGTGAGTTTGTTTGAGGTGGCAGGGGAGGAAGATCGTCACTTGCCGGAGTTGGTCCGCGAGCTACCCTGGTCTGAAAAGAAGCGCCTTCAGGATGAGAAAAGCGCTCTCGGTCTTTGTCTCACGGGTCACATGTTTGATGCGTATCGTGATGAGACTGCGCATTTCATTCGCCAGCCATTAGTCAAGGTGACCGAGGGTAAGGATCAGTTGATCGCAGGCATTATCACTTCCGCTCGAATGCTCACTGGTCAGCGCGGCCGCATGATGATCGCCACGATTGATGATGGCACGGCTGCGATCGAAGTAACTCTGTATAGCGAGGTGTATGAGCCGAATCGCTCATGGCTTAAGGAAGATGAGTTACTGGTTGCTAAGGTGAACGTTACTCCCGATAAATTTTCTGGTGGCATGCGCATTGTGTCTGAGGCGGTGATGGATATCACCGGTGCCCGTATGCGTTTTGCACGCAATGTGCATTTATGCATCGACTCCGCAATTGATCTCAAATCCTTGCGCAGCCAAATTGGACCTTACCTGATGAGCAATCGAGTGCGGGATCCAAAGTTAGGGCCTGCGGCAGCCTCTATGCCAAGCGCTAGCGAGGGTTTGAAGGGTTTGATGTTAACGGCAGCGGTAACTACTAGTGGCGGCGCTTGCCTGATGCAATTCCCGGAAGAGTTGCGGATATATCCGGACGATGCTTGTTTGCATAGCTTGAATCAAATTTTGGCGGCCAAGCAAGCCAACACCGTTCAGGTTCAGTACCACTAAATCAGCGCTACTAAAGCCAACTAGAGTGGCTTATATATTTGTTGCAGCTTGAAGCGCATCGATCACTTGATTTGGCTCTAGTTGATCTAAGCAATCACTCTTACTACTTGCGCGATCTTCGCAGCCTGCTTTGCGGCAGGGAACGCATGCACCAGGACCTTGCAAAATAGTGACATTGCCAACGGTCTGTGAGCGAGCTCTTAATTGATAAGGCTGCATGCCAATAAAGCCATTGGGCCACGGTCCAAAGTTGGTGGGTGGTGTTGGGCCAAATAAAGCAATGGTGGGTGTATTGCAGGCTGCCGCCAAATGCGTTATCGAGGTATCCACCCCAACATAGGCTACTGCTCCGCGAATGAGGGTTCCTGTTTGTGGAATGGAGAGTAAGCCTGCAGTATCAATCACATGCTTGCGCGTCTCTTGGTCAAGCAAAGAAAGGATATCTTGATTGAGTTGAAGATCTTGCTTGGCTGGAGATGCGCTCAGCACAACTTGCCAACCTTGTTTTGCAATCCAGGCGATCAATGTTTGCCAATAAGCCAGAGGCCAGCGTTTGTAGGCTGTTAATGGGCCGGGGTGCACCATCACGTAAGGCGAGTGAAGTTGGCCAGCAATACTCGGCGTGATTGGGTCGCCAGCGGGGGCGGTTACCGATACTGCTTTGGCAAATAATTCTTGTGGGTTTTTGTTAAAGATCTCGAGCAGACGCAGTTTTTCAGTAATCACGTGTTGTGCAAAATAATCTACATCAACTGTGTGTAAGCAAATAGCTTTCTTCCAGGCATTTTGTTTATCACTTTTACTTTTTTTGGCTTTATCTTGGTCGGTGAGACCCTGAGGATGTCCGCCTAGAATGCCGACCCTGTGACGGGCTGCTACCAGGCCATACACATAGGCACGATCACTAGGTTGTGTGACTACTGCTAGGTCATAACGCTGGAAAAGCTTAAAAAATAAGGAGCAATACTCTTTAAGTTTAGGTCGGTCCGATGTTTCAATCATCTGGGCAATATCGGGGTTGCCTTTGAGCATTTCAAGCTTACCGCGGTAGCCTAAAAAATGAAACTCAGCATCAGGCCAAAGTTCTCGCGCTTGTGAAATGAGGGGTGTAGTTACCAAGACATCTCCAATTTGGCGAGTCGCGATAAATAACACTTTTTTAGGTTTTAGCGCTGAGAATGCAGTCATGGGCTTAATGTAACTCAATCTGCTTATGCAGCCTTAGCCAGAATTTTTTCACGGACGCGACGCGCATTCTCTGCTGCATTGGATTGGTCGTTGATTCGATGATAAAGATGGAGTACCTCGGTAGACCAAGACCCGGATTTGCGAATCAAGCCTCTTTGTTGGAGTCTGAAAACAAAATCAGCATCTTCATGTCCCCAGCCAGTCATGCTCTCATCAAAACCGCCAATAGCCAAAGCATCCTCTTTCCAGCAGGCCATATTGCAGCCCTTAATACGGCGCCACACAAATTTCTTGTAGTCACGCCAGGCGCCATTACCTAGCTTGATTTTGAGGGGCCAATATTTATTGATGCCGCTAGATAGTCGATAGCTCAATAAGCTGCTAGAAAACTTCTTAAAATCCCAGTGTGACCATGCAAGCAATTCTTTGCTGAGTTTGTCGTTCAGTAAGATGCGACTACCTGTAACTAGGTGACCCGTCTCGGATAAGCTTCGATGTTGAGCAATGAAATCAGGCTGAACAATGCAATCACCGTCTAGAAATACCAAGTATTCGCCGCGTGATACTTCAATCGCTTCGTTGAGAATGCGAGTCTTTCGAAAACCCTGATCCTCTTGCCAAAGATGCGTGATTTCGACTGGGAAATGAGCTTGGGTAGCCTCTATGAGAATTTTGGTATCTGAGGTGGAGCCGTCATCGGCGATGATGATTTCAAAATCTAAATCTGTTTGAGCGCCAAGTGACTCAAGACAGAGTTTGAGGGCTTGCGGCCAGTTGTAGGTCGCCAGAAGAACGGAGATCATTTGCCGAGAGAATTATTGGGGTTTGCTTCTTGGTGCAATTGCCATAACTTCATATAGCGATAGTAGGTCCCTTGCCCATTAGAAATCGCTAAAGCAAAGCCCTGGGGCCCATCCAAGAAACCCAGGCGTATGAAGTAAGTACGAGTAAAGGCCCAGACGCCATGTAGAACTGCCTTTAAAGGGTTGCTTGTTTTTCCTTTGGCAAATGCTTGCTCAGCTGACGCCGTTGAATAACGATCCAGCTTCTGAAGAACCTGTGAGTAATTCATGAAGCTGAAGTGCAGTAGGGGATTTTTCAGTTTTGCTACTTGACCATTTGGAATTAATCGTTCGTGAACAAGGTCGTCTGAAAAGCGGGCGGTGCCGCGTTTAAACAATCTATCGACGTAATCTGGGCTCCAGCCGGAATGACGAATGAAGCGACCACAATACCAAGAGAGGCGTGGAATCGCAAAACAGTCGACATGCGCTGAGTGATGAATGGCAGTCAAAATCTCACTTCGAAGGGCTGGGGTAAGGCGCTCGTCAGCATCTAAGGAGAGAACCCATTCTTCAGTTGCCAAATCTAGAGCGCGGTTCTTTTGAGGTCCAAATCCAGGCCAATCCGCCGGCTGGGCAATGATGGCCCCATGATTTTTGGCGATTTCTAGGGTGCTATCGGTGCTATTCGTATCGACCACCACGATTTGTTGGGCCATGCCCTCTAGGGAGGCCAAACAATCGGCCAAATTGGCCTCTTCATTGCGAGTGATGAGTATGACGGATAAGGTGGGCATAATTCATTATATGAATGCTCAAGACCGCACCGCCCTAAATCGCTTAATTCAGTACCTCAAGCCCCATATCTGGACGATTATTGGGTCTCTATTGGCCATGGCCCTGGTGGCCGGGGCTGAAACCTCTATTCCAGCACTGATGAAACCCTTGCTGGATCGGGGATTTACTGGACAGCTAAATAGCAAGTTGTGGCAGGTGCCGGTTTTCTTGGTGGGCTTGGCTCTTGTTCGTAGTTTGGCTCAATTCCTATCGAATTATTTGTTAACTCGCGTGATTAATGCGGTATTGCTCAAATTACGAGAGCAGATGTTTCGGACGCTACTAAATGCATCAACTACTTTTTTCCAAAAGAACTCTGCATCGAATTTAATTAATGCAGTTGTTTTTGAGGTGAACAACGTTCTCTCCATCATGGGTGGCATGTTGATTAGCTTGGTGCGAGACTCACTTACCGTGGTTGGATTAATTGGCTATCTTATTTATTTAAATTGGCAGCTGACTTTAGTAGTGCTGGTGATCTTCCCTGTGATTGCCTTCATCATGAGTAAGATCAACAGGCGCCTGCGATCTTTAAATCGCGAGCAGCAGACACTGACTAGTGAGTTAGCTTATATCGTTGAAGAGTCTGCAGCTGGATACAAAATTGTGAAGGTGCATGGTGCACAAGAATATGAGATGCGCCGTTTCATGGACAAGGCGGAGCGTTTGCGTCAGTTTGCTATGAAGTCAGCAGTAGCTGGTGGCTTGAATCAGCCAATTACCCAACTGATCGCCTCGATGGCGCTGTCGATTGTGCTGGTCATTGCATTGATGCAATCGGCCTCTGAGGGAACTACTGTTGGTGGTTTCGCCTCTTTCATTACTGCCATGATGTTGGTGATTTCACCAATCAAACATTTGGCCGATATTAATCAACCCCTGCAACGTGGCTTAACAGCTGCAGAGATGATTTTTTCGCTCATGGATCAACCTTTTGAGGAAGATGAATCCCGCAAGGAGGGTATGAAATCTTTGGGCAAGATAAAGGGTGGAATCCGCTTTGAAGATGTTGGCTTCTCTTACCAGCAAGAGACTGTACGTAAGGATGCGCTCACTGGCGTCAATTTAAATATTCAACCCGGTGAAGTGGTTGCCTTTGTCGGGCCGTCTGGTGGTGGCAAATCTACCTTGGTCAATTTACTGCCGCGTTTCTTTAAGCCGACAAGCGGGCAAATTTTCTTGGACGATATTCCGCTAGAGGACATTGTGCTTGCGGATGTACGTAAGCAAATTGCCTTTGTGGGTCAGGATGTTATTTTGTTTAATGACACTATTGCAGCCAATGTAGCCTATGGTGCTGCGGGTCCCGAAGGCATTGACCGCGGACGTGTGATGGAGGCACTTGAGGCGGCGAGCTTATCCCCGCTGATGAAAGAAATGCCTGAAGGAATTGATACTCAAATTGGTGATAACGGCAACCGCTTATCCGGTGGCCAGCGTCAACGTTTGGCGATTGCGAGAGCTATTTATAAAGATGCGCCAATTTTAATCTTGGATGAAGCAACTTCAGCGCTAGATTCCGAATCAGAACGTCAAGTGCAGGATGCTTTAGAGCGTTTGATGGCCGGTAGAACTACCTTGGTAATTGCACATCGCTTATCCACTATTGAGCATGCCGATCGGATTGTGGTCCTAGAGCATGGTCATGTGATTGAAAATGGTTCACATGACGAGTTGATTGCTAAAGATGGCTTATATGCCAATCTCCATCGCATTCAGTTTTCGAATGCTTAATCAATCATTAGCTGAGAACGATATCGTATTGCTCTTGGCGAAAGGTGCCCTCTGCCTGCAGTTTGATGGGCTTGCTAATAAAGTCACCCAGCTGCGCTAAGAATTGATTTTCTTCTTCTAGAAAAAGATCGATTACATCGGGAGCGGCAACAATCCTAAATTCACGAGGATTAAATTGGCGGTGTTCGCGCACAATCTCTCGCAAAATCTCGTAACAAATGGTTTGCGCTGTTTTTACTTCGCCCTTGCCTTGGCAGGTGGCGCATGGTTCGCAGGTGATGTGGGCGAGAGATTCTCGAGTACGTTTGCGTGTCATCTCCACGAGGCCGAGTGAGGAGAATTCGCTCACCGAAGTGCGAGCATGGTCGCGCTCTAGATTACGATTGAGTTCATGTAAGACCGATGCTTGATGGTCTTTGCTCAACATGTCGATAAAATCGATAATGATGATGCCGCCAAGATTGCGTAA
>CANCBK010000082.1 GCA_947374315.1 Burkholderiaceae bacterium
ATTAAAGATGATTGAGCAATCCGTAGAAAGCAAAGCATGACATCGAATACCGCACATGGTTTTTTTGTCACAGGTACCGATACCGAGGTTGGCAAAACTTTGCTTAGTGGCGCGCTGCTTGTCAAACTGAGAGGAGCTGGTATCCACGCAATCGGCTTTAAGCCGGTAGTCGCAGGTACCTATGTTGATACTAGCGGCCAAAAGCGCAATGAGGATTTAGAAACGTTGCGCATTGCTTCAGAGCTCAACACACACGAGCAAAGTCTTTGCCCTTTTGTTTTGGACGAAGCGGCGGCACCGCATCTCGCTGCCCAGAAAAATGGTGTGCATCTAGATGCCACCATCATCCTCGATGAATTCAATGCACTAACTTCAGCATTTGATTCGGTAGTAGTTGAAGGCGCAGGTGGATTTTTGGTCCCCCTGAGCGACCAAGAAGATTTAGGGGATGTGGCGCAGGCGATGGATTTACCAGTCATTCTCGTAGTCGGCATGCGCTTGGGCTGCATTAATCACGCCCTACTCACCTGCGAAGCCATTGTGTCGCGTCAGTTAACGATTGCCGGTTGGGTAGCCAATACGCTTTCAAATGAAATGCCTCTTCTAGGTGAAAATATTCAAACCCTAAAGGATCGGATATTTGCGCCGTTTTTAGGTGTCATCCCCACCCTTCCTCAGCAACTTCAGAAATCAGATAATGCCCCTTACTCGATAGAGGCCTTAAGATTTGCTGCAGAGCACATAAGGCTGCCCGAGTAAATTCAGATAAGATGAAACTATGCGATTACTTCCAGAAATTATCGACTCCGCATCAGCCATTCAAGAGATTCGCCGCAATATTCATGCGCATCCAGAATTGCGCTTTGAGGAAAATCGAACTTCCGATCTCGTAGCTGAAGCGCTTTCGAGCTGGGGAATCACGGTATATCGTGGCCTTGGAAAAACTGGGGTTGTCGGCAGACTTGATGGTGACCTAGGCCCGGGCAAGATGGTTGGCTTGCGTGCAGACATGGATGCGCTGCCATTACAAGAACACAATACCTTTGAACACACTTCAAAGAATCCAGGGAAGATGCATGCCTGTGGCCATGATGGTCATACTGCAATGCTCCTTGGCGCCGCACAATATCTATCCAATCATAGAGACTTTAAAGGTTCCGTAATTTTCATTTTTCAGCCAGCAGAAGAAGGTGGTGCTGGTGCGAAGGAAATGATTAACGATGGGCTGTTCAAGCAATTTCCTTGTGATGCCGTGTTTGGCCTACACAATTGGCCGGGACTTGCCGAAGGGCATTTTGGAGTGACGTCCGGCCCAATGATGGCTTCAAGTAACACTTTTGAAATCACCATCCGAGGTAAAGGCGGGCATGCAGCCTTGCCACACAATAGCGCTGATCCTGTGCTCGCAGGAGTACAAGTTGTAACCGCCCTACAGAGCATCATTACACGTAATAAGCGCCCGGTAGATGCAGCAGTCTTATCAGTGACGCAGTTTCATGCAGGCGAGACGAGCAATGTCATTCCTGATAGTGCGTTTATCGGCGGCACTGTTCGCACATTCACTATCGAAGTTTTGGATTTAATTGAGCAACGTTTGCGAGAAATTTCGCACAATGTATCTAGTGCATTTGACTGTCAAGCTGAAATCAGCTTTGCTCGCAACTACCCGCCGCTCATTAATCACGCCAAAGAAGTAGAGTTCGCCAGCGAGGTCATGAGTGAATTGGTTGGAGCACAAAACGTCAATACCGCTATCGACCCAACCATGGGCGCAGAAGACTTTGCGTTCATGCTGCTGGAAAAACCTGGTTGCTATGTATTCTTAGGTAATGGTGACGGTGACCACCGCGCGGTAGGCCATGGTATGGGCCCATGCCATCTTCACAACCCCTCTTACGACTTCAATGACGCACTGATTCCTGTTGGCGTGAGCTACTGGGTCAAGCTAGCTCAACGCTACTTAGAGAAATAATTCATTCTGAGTTCTGAAGTTTTTACGAATTCGTAAATTGGGCTGGGCGCTTTTCCATAAATGCTGCCATGCCTTCTTTTTGATCATTGCTTGCAAAACAAGAATGGAACAGGCGGCGCTCAAAATGAATACCTTCTGAAAGCGTAGTTTCATAAGCAGCATTAATTGCTTCCTTCACCATCATTGCAGTTAGCAATGGCATATCTGCAATCGTCTTGGCAATCGCTTTAACCTCTTTCAACAAATCCGCCTGGGGGAAAATCCGAGCAACTAAACCTGAGCGCTCGGCTTCAGCGGCATCCATCATGCGGCCAGTGAGCGCCAAGTCCATCGCTTTTGCTTTTGAAACTGCTCGTGGTAAACGTTGTGTACCGCCAGCGCCAGGAATGATTCCTAACTTCACTTCTGGCTGTGCAAACTTGGCACTATCCGCCGCCATGATGGTGTCGCACATCATCGCCAACTCGCACCCACCACCAAGAGCGTATCCAGACACCGCTGCAATCACTGGCTTACGCACTTTTTTAATCTCTTCCCAGTTGCGCGAGATAAAGTCACCGCGATAAACATCGGCAAATCCATACTTGGCCATAGTTGCAATATCTGCACCAGCAGCAAAGGCTTTTTCACTACCAGTGACGATGATGCAGCCAATGTTGTCATCAGCATCAAAACCTAGCAGGGCTGCACCCAACTCATCCATGAGCTCGTCATTTAGAGCATTTAATACTTGAGGGCGATTGAGAGTAATTACGGCAACTTTGCCATCCACTTCAGTCAATATGGTGTTGTAAGTCATCAATCTCTTTCAAAAATATATTTGTTTAGCGTGGCAACAATAACCACATCTTGCCATCCTGCTTCATGCGCCCCGCTAATTCACCTGCAGACTCACCTGATCCCCAATAGTAATCCGCTCGCACTCCGCCCACAATGGCCTTGCCTGTATCTTGAGCCATCACCAATTTTTGCAAAGCTTGGCTACTCATAGGTTTTGTCGTGCTTAAAAATACTGGCGCACCCAAAGGCATGGCTTTCAAATCAATCGCAATGCTTCTTTCCGCGGTCAAAGGCACTCCCAAAGCCCCATTAGGGCCAAGATCTGCACTCACATTACCTGGTAACTCCTTGAAGAATACAAAGCGAGGATTGGCGTTGAGCATCTCCTCTACGCGATCTGGATTGCGCTTAGCCCAGGCACTAATACCTTGCATGGTTGCCTGACTACGGGTAATTTCTTTTCGATCTAAGAGCCATTGAGCAAATGACTTAAACGGCTGATCATTGGTGCCGGCGTAACCCAATCGCAATACTCGACCATCTTCCAGGCGAATCTTTCCAGACCCCTGAATTTGCATAAAGGCAGCGGCAACTGGATCTTGGACCCATGCAATTTCGGAGCCTCGCAGCACCCCTGAACTCATGAGCTCTGCACGTGTTGGCGCAGGACTTGGCTTAGAACCTCTCCAAGTATTGGGTAGACCATACAAGGGAACGGTGTAAGCAGCCGTGCGAGTCTGGGAGCCATTCATGACGGGCTCGTAATAGCCCGTAATCAACCCAGATTCGTTGCCAGTAGCGCTGTTACGAACTTCATAGGCCTGAAAATTCCCTTCAAAATATTGGCGAATTGCACGTCCATCCCGGGCTGAAACGTTAACAGCTTGAGCACATGCCTGGCGCCAGTTAACTTCACTATTGCGTTTACGCAAGGCATCACAGCTCTTGAGCCAAGCTGGCCAAGCCTGGGTTAAGTCATCCTCTTGCCAGCCAGGCAAATCTTGCCATGAGACCGATCGAAAGCTAGCAATCGAGGAGCTATAGGCGCTAGGAGCCCCACCACTAGAACGATAGCCAGACCCTCGAGTAGAGGGAGTGGAGCAAGCGGCTAACAAGCTGGCAATGCTGATAGCGAATACACTGCAGAAAAGGATGCGCGAAGTAGTCTCGCGACTTATTAACTTGGATATAGAAATCATGATTGCCAATTTACTCGATGAATACCCAATGATCTTATTTGCACTTGAGGGCGGCCTGGCTTTAGCCCTCTTGCTCTTCATTGTCCTTTGGACCGGTAAGGGCAAAAAATAGTGCTTTTGAGAGCCTAGTGCAAGGTTCTGGGCATCACCAAGGCAAATTCTGGGATGGGGGCCTGGAAAAACTGAGCCTCTTCAGTAACGCAGAAATACTCGCCACGCATGGTTCCCGCTGGCGTCGGCAAAGTAGCCCAACTGGTGTACTCAAACTGCTCCCCCGCCCTTAATAGGGGTTGCTGGCCTACAACCCCCAGCCCACGGACCTCTTGGACATCGTTGTCCCCGTCGGTGATGAACCAATGACGAGCAATGAGCTGAATGCTGGCCGTACCCGTATTTCTGATGGTGACGGTGTAGGCAAACGCAAATTGGCGGTTATCGGGGTCAGACTGGTCGGGCAAATACTGGGTTTTGACCGTAATGCTGATTTCATGAGGATTCATGCTCGAATTCTGCTCCATCCTAAGGCCAACTGCAAGCTAGAATCTAGGGATGGATAGCCAGAAATCACCCTCAAATAGCCAGTTTGTCATCGCCCCCTCCATTTTGTCGGCTGACTTTGCCTGCCTAGGCAAAGAAGTTCAAGATGTTCTCTTGGCAGGTGCAGACTGGATTCACTTTGATGTGATGGATAACCATTACGTCCCTAATCTCACCATTGGCCCACTTGTATGTGAGGCGATTCGTCCACACGCAACAAAAGATGGCAAGCCAGCGATGATTGATGTGCACTTAATGGTTGAGCCAGTTGACCGCCTTATTCCGGATTTTGCAAAAGCGGGTGCGAATCTCATTAGCTTTCATCCAGAAGCGAGTCCTCATATAAACCGCACAATTAATTTGATTCGTGATCAAGGTTGTCAGGCTGGATTGGTGTTAAATCCAGCAACCCCCCTTCATCACCTAGATCACACTTTAGAAATACTTGATCTCGTTTTGCTAATGTCGGTGAATCCAGGCTTTGGTGGCCAATCATTTATTCCAAGTACTCTGAATAAGATTGCTCAGGTTCGTGCACGCTTAGATCGCTACCAACAGGAAACTGGTCGCCACATTCGTCTTGAGGTAGATGGCGGAATTAAAGTCGACAATATTGCAGAGGTAGCAAAAGCTGGCGCAGATACTTTTGTTGCGGGATCCGCAATCTTTGGTAAAGAAAATTATGCCGATGTGATTAAGGCGATGCGCGCGGAACTAGCGACGTCAGGAAAAGCGTAATGCAGCACGAAGATTTTTTAGCCCTAGCAAAACAGGGTTTCAATCGCATTCCATTGGTGAAAGAAGTTTTAGCTGACTTAGAGACACCCTTATCACTTTACGTCAAGCTCACACAAGCCTTTGGCCAAAAGAACACTTACTTGCTCGAATCCGTTTTAGGTGGCGAGCGCTTTGGTCGCTTCTCTTTTATTGGTCTGCCTGCTAAAACTGTTTTAAGAACAGTTGGCACTCCAGATAAACCAAGGACTGAAGTTCTCTTCAATGACAAAGTGATTGAAACCAATCATGACAACCCATTGGATTTTGTAGACGCGTATTTCAAACGCTTCAAAGTGGCAGTACAGCCTGGCCTTCCACGCTTCTGTGGCGGTCTTGCTGGCTACTTTGGTTACGACACGGTTCGCTATATCGAATCCCGTTTAGCGAAACATCATCTGCCGGATGAATTGGGTGTGCCAGATATTCAGTTAATGCTGACTGAAGAGTTGGCAGTAATTGATAACGTCGCAGGCCGTATTTATTTAATCGTGTATGCAGACCCTAGCGAGACAGATAGCTTTGAAAGAGGTCAAGCTCGACTAAAAGAATTGCTTGCCTGCTTAAGCAAACCCGTGAGCATGCCAGCTTCATTGCCAAGCACTAAAACAGAATTGATTCGCAAATTCAAAGCTGCAGATTTTGAGAGTGCTGTTCTCAAAACCAAAGAATATATTTTGGCTGGTGATTGCATGCAGGTAGTGATTGGCCAACGTATTAGCAAACCATTCACAGACTCGCCGCTAGCCCTGTACCGCGCCTTGCGCTCTTTAAATCCATCGCCTTACATGTACTTCTACGACTTTGGCGACTTGCAGGTGGTGGGCTCATCACCAGAGATCTTGGTACGCCAAGAGCAGCGTGAGAGCCAGAAGATTGTGACGATTCGTCCACTAGCGGGCACACGTCCTCGTGGTACCACACCTGAAGAGGATGAGCGCCTTGCTACAGAGTTACTTGCTGATCCAAAGGAAATCGCCGAGCATGTCATGTTGATTGACTTAGCTCGTAATGATGTGGGGCGCATTGCAAAGACGGGTACCGTCAAAGTCACCGACTCCATGTCGATTGAAAAGTATTCTCATGTGCAGCACATTGTGAGCTCCGTTGAAGGTGAGTTGCTAGACAATATGAGCAACATGGATGTGCTGCGCGCAACCTTCCCAGCAGGAACTTTATCCGGCGCCCCAAAAATTCGGGCAATGGAAATCATTGATGAGATGGAAATTGTGAAACGTGGTGTTTATGGTGGCGCGGTGGGCTATCTCTCCTTTTCTGGCGATATGGATGTGGCGATCGCTATCCGTACTGGAGTGATTCGTGATGGTGTATTACATTCCCAAGCAGGCGCCGGCGTTGTAGCCGATTCTGACCCCACTGCCGAGTGGAAAGAAACCGAAGCTAAGGCACGTGCGGTATTAATGGCAGCAGACTTAGTACAAGGAGGTCTCGATGCTCCTCATGATTGATAACTACGATTCATTTACCTATAACCTCGTTCAGTATTTTGCAGAGCTTGGTGAGGAGGTCAAGGTTTTTCGTAATGATGAGATTTCCGTAGACGAGATTGCCAAGATCAATCCTGCGCGTATTTGCATTTCACCAGGACCATGCAGCCCAGCTGAAGCAGGGATTTCAGTAGCTACGATTCAACGCTATGCCGGGCAAATACCGATCCTCGGCGTCTGCCTTGGACATCAAGCGATTGGCGAGGC
>CANCBK010000083.1 GCA_947374315.1 Burkholderiaceae bacterium
TCGCTGAGTTAAGGCAACTTGCAGGGCGATTCATAAATTCTGCTAAAGCGTCGCCGTTGTAGTTCCTGGCACGTCGAGTTGTCCCTTAGATCGTGTTAATTTTTAAAGGAATATGCAATGGCAAATGATTACTTCTTTACCTCAGAATCCGTTTCTGAAGGTCACCCCGATAAAGTAGCAGACCAAATTTCTGATTCGATCCTGGACGCCATCTTGGCCCAAGATCCGACAGCGCGTGTTGCTGCAGAAACCTTGTGCAATACCGGCCTAGTAGTGTTGGCTGGTGAAATCACTACCAACGCCAATGTGGATTACATCCAGGTGGCCCGCAATACTTTGCGTGAAATTGGATACGACAACACTGACTACGGCATTGATTACAAAGGCTGCGCTGTATTGGTGGCTTATGACAAGCAAAGCCCTGACATTGCTCAAGGCGTAGACAAGGCACATGATGACGGCCTAGATCAAGGTGCCGGCGATCAGGGTTTGATGTTTGGTTATGCCTGCGATGAGACTGCAGAGCTGATGCCTTTGCCAATCCACTTGTCACACCGTTTAGTAGAGCGCCAATCTCAATTGCGCCGTGATGGTCGTTTGAACTGGTTGCGCCCAGATGCGAAGTCCCAAGTGACCTTACGCTATGTAGACGGTAAGCCTGATTCTATTGATACCGTGGTGCTTTCTACGCAGCATGATGAAGAAATCTCTCTTGAAAAATTGCGTGAAGCGGTGATCGAAGAAATCATCAAACCGGTATTGCCAAAGCATTTGATTAAAGGTGCGATCAACTTCTTGGTAAATCCAACGGGTCGATTTGTGATTGGCGGCCCGCAAGGCGATTGCGGTTTAACTGGTCGCAAAATCATTGTAGATACCTATGGTGGTGCAGCCCCTCATGGCGGCGGTGCCTTCTCAGGCAAAGACCCTTCTAAGGTTGATCGTTCCGCTGCTTATGCTGGTCGTTATGTGGCAAAGAACGTAGTTGCTGCTGGCTTGGCAAGTAAGTGCTTAATCCAGATCTCTTATGCCATTGGCGTAGCTAAGCCAACCTCAGTAATGGTTAGCACCTTTGGTACTGGCAAGATCTCTGACGAAAAGATTGCTCAATTGGTGTCAGAGCACTTTGACTTGCGTCCAAAAGGCATAGTGAAGATGTTGAACCTTTTGCGTCCGATTTATCGCAAGACGGCTGCTTATGGCCACTTTGGTCGTGAAGAGCCGGAATTTACTTGGGAACAGTGCGATAAGGCGCCTGCATTGCGTGCGGCCGCTGGCCTATAAGCTGCTTTCTAGGCAGTAAATTCGAACCATGTAGTTGTATTGAAGCCAAATATGGCGAAATTGATTACAATTTCGCCATACCTTCAAGGAGCGTTGCAAGGAATGCTGAGAACCAGCGTTTCCCCAGGCTTGAAGGGAGTGGACTCCTAGGTAACCCCAGAGTTTGCTAATTGCAACTGCGCTCGCTAACCCATGATTCAATGGCTAGCGAGTTCTTACTCCAGCGTTGGATCGTATTTAGCTGGAGCATTCATGAGTACCGTTTCCGATTTAAATCACTTTGTAGCAACCCGTTGCGCGATTGCTGATATTTCTTTAGCTGATTTTGGCCGTAAAGAAATCGCGATTGCTGAAACTGAAATGCCAGGGCTCATCGCCATTCGTGATGAGTTCGCATCACAACAACCCTTGCGTGGTGCCCGTATCACTGGTTCATTGCATATGACCATTCAAACTGCAGTGTTGATCGAGACTCTCGAGGCTCTCGGTGCTGAAGTGCAGTGGGCTTCCTGCAATATTTTCTCGACTCAAGATCACGCTGCAGCTGCGATTGCCGCAAATGGCACGCCAGTTTTTGCGATCAAAGGTGAAACCCTTGAGCAGTACTGGGATTACACCCACCGTATTTTTGAGTGGGCTGATGGCGGTTTCACCAACATGATTTTGGATGACGGTGGCGACGCTACTTTGCTATTGCATCTTGGTGCTCGTGCTGAAAAAGATCAAGCTTGCTTGAATCACCCAACAAGTGAAGAGGAAACCATTTTATTTGCGGCAATCAAAAATAAATTAGCGCAAGATCCAACTTGGTATTCCACCCGTTTGGAAAAAGTGAAGGGCGTTACTGAAGAAACCACTACTGGTGTACATCGTCTGTATCAGATGTTTGCCAAAGGGGATTTGAAGTTCCCAGCCATTAACGTGAACGACTCCGTTACGAAGAGTAAGTTCGATAACCTCTATGGTTGCCGTGAGTCTTTGGTTGATGCAATCAAGCGCGCTACTGATGTGATGGTTGCCGGTAAGGTGGCGGTGGTTTGCGGTTATGGCGATGTGGGCAAAGGTTCAGCTCAAGCATTACGCGCTTTGTCTGCCCAAGTATGGGTTACTGAAGTGGATCCAATCTGTGCATTGCAAGCTGCCATGGAAGGCTACCGTGTTGTCACTATGGACTACGCTGCTGATAAAGCAGACATCTTTGTATCGGCAACGGGTAACTACCATGTAATCACACATGATCATATGGTGAAGATGAAGAATCAGGCCATCGTTTGTAATATTGGCCACTTTGATAATGAGATCGATGTTGCTGGTATCGAGAAATACAAGTGGGAAGAGATCAAGCCACAAGTGGATCACGTGATTTTCCCGGCGGCTAACGGCAACCCTGAAAAGCGCATCATTATTTTGGCTAAAGGCCGTTTGGTTAACCTTGGTTGTGGTACAGGCCACCCTTCCTATGTGATGAGTTCTTCATTTGCAAACCAAGTGATTGCGCAGATCGAATTATGGAATGCGGTTGGTACAGATAAATATCCAGTTGGCGTGTACACCTTGCCTAAGCATTTGGATGAGAAGGTTGCCCGTTTGCAGCTCAAGACACTCAATGCACAGTTGACCGTATTGTCTGATCAGCAAGCGACTTATATTGGCGTATCTCAGGAAGGTCCATATAAGGCCGACCACTATCGTTATTAATTTGCACCATTACTAGAATTGTTCAATAGAGACACAGGCCCAAGATTATGGAATTAAGCATCGAATTCTTCCCTCCAAAAACACCTGAAGGTGAGAGCAAGTTGCATCTCGTGCGCGAGCGTTTTAGTGAGATGCTCAAGCCTGCGTTTTATTCCGTCACTTTTGGTGCCGGTGGCTCTACTCAATCTGGTACCTTGAAAGTGGTGAGCGACATTCATGCTGCTGGTGCAGCGGTTGCTCCACACTTATCTTGTGTTGGTAGTTCGCGCGATAGCGTGCGCGAGATGTTGAAGCAGTATCAAGCATTGGGCGTTAAAAGAATTGTCGCTTTACGTGGCGACTTGCCATCTGGCATGGGCCAGTATGGCGAGTTTCATCATGCCAATGAATTAGTAGAATTTATTCGCGCAGAAACGGGCGATTGGTTTCACATTGATGTGGCGGCTTATCCAGAAGCGCATCCCCAGGCTAAATCGCCTGCGACGGATGTAGACTTCTTTGTGCAGAAGATGAAGGCTGGAGCAAATTCAGCAGTCACTCAGTACTTCTATAACAGTGATGCTTATTTCCGTTTTGTAGACGAAGCTTATGATTTGGGCGTTACTCAGCCAGTGATCGCAGGCATTATGCCGATTACTAATAGCACCCAACTACTGCGTTTCTCAGATGCATGTGGTGCGGAGATTCCTCGTTGGATCCGCTTGCGCTTGCAGTCTTATGGCGATGACACTGCCTCGATTCGTGCATTCGGGGAGGAAGTGGTGACCGATCTTTGTGATCAGCTATTGACAGCTGGCGCACCGGGTCTGCATTTCTACTCGCTCAATCAGGCGGATGCAGTTTTAGCGATCGCTGATAATTTAAATTTAACCTAGATCGTAAAGAAATTAGCGTAGCAAGCCAGACTCGGTCAAGATGGCATCTAAAGGCTCATCATGTGTTTGAGCTTGCCACTGAGCATCATCTAATTTTTGCCAATTAAACCCAATCCCTAGGCAAACGAGCTTGGGCTTCGCTTTGCGTAATTGGGCCAAGGTGCGGTCAAAATAGCCGCCACCATAGCCCAGGCGCCAATAGTGATTCTTGACCCCCTCCATCGACTCAGACCAGCCTACGCAGGGAATCAAAATACAGTCTGGCGCTACTTGAGGTCTGCGGGGGTTATTGGGGTCAGGTTCTGGCACACCATGCTGGCTAGGGATCAGGATGTCGCTTGCCTCCCAGGTATAAAAATCTAAATGCTTGTCGGGACGCGCAAAAGGAAGGGCTAGAGATCTTTCTGCCGCACTCCTGGCCCATGCCAATGCGGTAGGCCGCAGATCAAGCTCATCTTGAATAGGGCAATACAGCGCAAGGGACTGAATTTGGGTGGCGGAATCCTCCAGAAAGCGTTCAAGGCCAGCCAAAACCGCACCTTGTGCTGATGGAAAGTGGGTATTAGCCACAAATTCTTTTCTTTGGGCTAGCAAGTCTTGTCGAAGCGTTTTTAGAGATTTGCCGTGCATATCGATCATTATCAGGCGAAAATTAAGAGATATAGTAAATCGATAAGGCAAGACAGTGAAAAAGAAGTTTGATCCTTTGAATGCATGGCAGAAGGCCTTGGGCGGGATTTTATTTCTAGCCTTGGTGTTCAGCGGCTCCAGCATTGCAGCAGAAAAATCTAAGAGGGCCACCGCACCCAAAGAAAACAGAATCTCCGTTTTTGAAATTACCGATGGCGATCGCACTTTTATTGAGTTACGTGAAGCTGCAAAAAGAAATGATGTTGCTCGCTCACAAACCTTAGCCGCAAGTCTCGCAAACTATCCCTACGATGACTATGTAGCGTACTTCCGTATCAAGCCTCAGCTCTTTGATAGTACTGGTGGAGCGCGCGCAGATACTGGTGCGGATTCTCA
The DNA here is from genome assembly GCA_947374315.1 of Burkholderiaceae bacterium. The sequence goes on from CANCBK010000083.1 coordinate 4,884, forward strand.
GGTGATCAATTTCTTAAATCAATACCAAGGCACTGCTTTGGCCGACCGGATGCGCAATGACTGGCTCCTGGTTTTGGGTAAGCGCAATGACTGGTCTCGTTTTGATGCTGAATATCCGAAGTTTGTTTTGGATGATGACACTCAAGTGAAGTGTTATTCACTGCAATCTAAATTGGCGCAAGGTGAGAGCCCTACAAAGGTGGGAATGGATGCCCGGGCCATATTGTTGGATCCACGTTATTTTGGGCAAGCTTGCCAAGAATTGGTTCCCCTCTTGGTGGGTGCTGGCGGCATGATGCCTAGTGAGGCAAAGGCGATTGGCCGCGCTGCCAGTGAAATGGGTTTCGATACGATGTCTCGTCGCTTGGGTGGTGAAGATCCAATTGCTGATATTGTGAAGGTTGCTAAAGTAGATCCTGCAAAAGCCTATAAAGACTTTTTACAAAATGCACCGCGCTATACCAAAGAGAATCAAGCGGTGGCTTGGGGTGTCATTGGGCAGTTCTTAGCCAAGAAGCTAGATCCCAATGCGGATGATGCCTATCGACTGCAGCAAGAGTTGGGTTACAACGAACTTCTCTCTACTGAAAGTCAGGAGTGGAAAGTTCGTTCAGGCTTACGTGCTAAAGATTGGACTTTGGTAAAGCGCGCTATTGAGGGTATGAACCCTGCGGTACGTAGCAAAGATCCTGCTTGGACCTATTGGTATGCACGCGCATTAAAGGTGGACGGTCAAAATGAAAAAGCGCGTGAGAACTTTGAGCTGATTGCCGATCAGTACAACTTTTACGGTCAGCTTGCACGTGAGGACCTCGGAAAATCAAATCTTGCGCCCGCACGAACCAAGGTCTCTGATGCAGAAATTGAGGCGATGGCAAGTCGCAAGGGCTTTGTAAGGGGCGAGCGTTTATATGCCATGAACTTGCGCTTCGAAGGTAATCGCGAGTGGAATTGGGAGCTGCGCAATATGACTGATAAGCAGCTGCTAGCTTCTGCTGAGTACGCTAAGCGCATCGGCCTGTATGACCGTGTTGTTAATACTGCGGAGCGCACAAAGCAAGAGCATGACTTTAGCTTGCGTTACCCCACACCTTATCGTGATGAGCTCTCGCCGATTGCAAAACAAATTGATTTGAACTTAGCCTGGGCTTATGGACTAATTCGTCAAGAATCTCGGTTCATCATGAATGCCTCTTCTTCTGTGGGCGCTTCTGGTTTGATGCAAGTAATGCCGAATACCGCGAAGTATGTGGCTAAGAAAATTGGTATGACTGGTTACACGAATGACAAGCTTGGTGATACCAATACCAATCTGACATTAGGTAGCAATTATTTAAATATGGTCTTGGTGGATTTAGATGGTTCTTGGGTGTTGGCTTCAGCAGCATATAACGCCGGTCCTTCGCGTTCGAAGTCATGGCGCGAAAAGCTTACCAGCCCAACAGAGGGCGCCATTTTTGCGGAAACGATTCCATTTAATGAGACTCGTACTTACGTGAAGAATGTCCTGGCCAATTCCACTTATTATTCATCGGTGATTCATGGTCAAACACAGTCTCTCAAGCAGCGTTTGGGGGTAATTAACCCCAAAGCGGCAAATGCATCTGAGTTACCCTAGTATCAATATGACATTGGAGTTCTATGAAATATGACATTCTGCTGATCGGCGGCAACGGCTTTGTAGGACGAGTCTTAGCCGCTCAATTACAGGCGGAAGGCTATTCTGTTTTATTGCCTACTCGGCACCTAGCCGCCGCGCGTGAATTGCGCATGCTGCCTAAGGTGCATCTAGAGGATGCTGATGTGCGCGAGTTTGATGACTTGCAGGCGCTGTGTTCCCGCATTCAGCCTAACGGCGCTGTGATCAATTTGGTGGGTGTATTGCATGACAAACCTGCAGACCCTTACGGCAAAGTGTTTAAGGCGGCACATGTAGAGCTCCCCAAAAATATTATTACCGCCATGCAACTACAT
>CANCBK010000084.1 GCA_947374315.1 Burkholderiaceae bacterium
CTTCTTTATTAATGTTAAAGGGTTAATAGATTATTGATCATAGGTATAGACGCCGCGTCCAGTCTTGCGACCGAGATAACCGGCAGCAACCATTTCACGTAAGAGTGGGCAAGGGCGATACTTGGAGTCGCGAAAGTTTTCGAAGTAGACCTCCATTACTGCTAGACAAGTATCCAAACCAATCAAATCGGCTAATGCCAAAGGGCCGATGGGTTGATTGCAGCCGAGCTTCATTCCAGCATCAATATCTTCCGGACTAGCGAGTCCTTCATAAAGAACAAAGAAGGCTTCATTAATCATTGGCAACAGTATGCGGTTCACTACAAAGCCAGGGGAGTTCTTGACGGTGATCGGCTCCTTGCCAATGCGTTTGGACATGTCAATAATCGCAGCATGGGTTGCATCAGAGGTTTGCAGTCCACGAATAACCTCGACCAAAGCCATGAGAGGGGGTGGGTTGAAGAAGTGCATGCCAATAAAGCGACCCGGGTTCGAATCCAAGGCAGCCAGTTTTGTAATTGATAGGGATGAAGTATTGGTGGCAATGATGGTTTCTTTGCCGACTATCCCATCAACCTGCTTCAAAATCTTTTCTTTGATAGTTTGATTTTCAGTTGCAGCTTCAATCACCAACTGCAAACCTTTTAAATCTTCATAAGAGGTGCTGACTTTAATGCGTTTTAATGCAGCTTCTTTCCCTTCGGCGCTTAATGTTTCTTTTTTAACCAGGCGATCCAGGCTTTTGCTAATCTGACTCAAACCACGCTCTACAGCAGCATCACTGATGTCAACCATCACTACGTCTAGACCAGCAACTGCACATACTTGGGCAATACCATTTCCCATTGTGCCCGCACCAATAACGCCGACTGATTGAATCTTCATGCTATTTCCTTTTTTGATACTGAGTTGAGCCAAATAATTGCTCTCTTGCTTTGTCATCATGCAAGGGCTTGCGTAATGCTGTTAATACTTCTACGCCACGCTTTACTGCAGGGCGCTCACCAATCATTTCAAACCAGCGTCTGAAGTGCGGGTAGTCATTGATATCAATCCCCTGGTTCTTCCAATTACGCGTCCAAGGAAAAATAGCAATATCCGCAATGGAATAGCTTTTTCCAGCAATGTAAGGATTATCTTTCAGTTGATGATCAATTACGCCATATAAGCGTTTCGCTTCATTAGTGTATCGAGCAATCGCATAATCTATTTTCTCCGGCGCATACAGGCGGAAGTGGTGGTTTTGGCCCAAAAGAGGGCCTAAACCACCCATTTGAAACATGAGCCATTGCAACACTTCATACTTGCCTCGAGTGGATTTTGGCAGAAACTTTCCAGTTTTGGCGGCAAGGTACAGCAAGATGGCGCCAGATTCGAAGAGGTGGATGGGATTGCCGTCTGGACCCTGGGGGTCTGTAATAGCAGGAATCTTGTTGTTTGGGCTGATCGCAAGGAAATCTGGCTTAAATTGGTCTCCAGCAGAAATATCAATTGGATGGGCAATCCAATCTTTTCCTAATTTATATCCGCACTCCTCTAGCATGATGTGGACCTTATGGCCGTTTGGAGTGGGCCAGCTATATACATCAATTACGTTTTTCTTGAGTTTGGTTGTGGTCACTGTGTATTCCTTACTGTTATCTAGAGGGCCTGCAGGCGTTCTAACGCATTGCTAAGGGTTTGTTCTTTTTTGGCAAAACAAAAACGAATGACTCCCGACTGAATGGGGGATTGATAAAAAGCAGAAACCGGAATCGCTGCTACGCCAATCTCGGTGGTAAGCCAAGTGCAAAAATCCGCCTCACTTAATTGTGATTGAGGGATATCAAGTCCAGTGTAATTGACGCACTGGAAGTAAGTGCCTGGTGTTGGCAGTAATTTAAATCGTGTATTTTTTAGCCCCAGCCTGAAGAGGTCACGTTTAGTTTGATAGAAGGAGGGTAGATCTCGGTAGTGCTTAGCATTCGCTAGGTATCTAGATAAACCATATTGCATTGGCGTATTAACGGTAAACACATTAAATTGATGAACCTTGCGAAACTCTTTCATCATCGCTGCGGGTGCCGCTACATAGCCTACCTTCCAGCCAGTCACATGATATGTTTTGCCAAAGCTCGAGATGAGAAAGCTTCGCGCGGCTAGGCTGGGGTGGCTTGATACGCTGCGATGTTCTTGCCCATCAAAGACCATATGCTCATACACTTCATCGCTCAAAATGAGTGCATTGGTATTGCACACCAACTGCGCCAAGCGGTCCAGATCGGGTGCTTGCCAGACTATTCCCGTAGGGTTATGCGGTGTGTTGATAATAATTAATCGTGTTTTTTGGTTTATAGCATTACCCAAGGCATCCCATGGGATGGCATATGAATCTACCTGACCACGCTCATCTCGATTTGCAATTAAAGATACGGCTACTGTCTTGCCACCAGCCAATTCAATGGATGGACGATAACTCTCATAGGCCGGCTCAATGATGACCACTTCATCCCCCGGGCTCACGCATGACAAAATTGACGTCATGATGCCCTGAGTAGCGCCGGCAGTGATGGTGATTTCAGACTCTTGGTCATAACTGCAGCCATAGAGGGTGGAAATCTTTTTTGCCACTGCCTGACGCAATTCGTCGATTCCCGTCATTGGTGGGTATTGATTATGATCGGCCAGCATTGCGGCACTAACCTTAGCAATCAACTCTCGATCGCAAGAGAAGTCTGGAAATCCCTGCCCTAAATTAATTGCTTGATGCTTTGCTGCTAAGGCTGACATGACCGTAAATACTGTGGTTTCCACCCAAGGTAGGCGACTGGTAAAAGGGGGGCTTAGAAGGGGGTCTTGATCCATGCAGGCGGTTTAAGGCAAATATGATGGGTAGTCGCTAGAATGGAAGAAATTCATATTCAAATTGTGCCATGCTGATTGTTCTTTCGCCCGCTAAATCCTTAGATTACAAAACCCCCGTTAAAGTCAAGACGACGACTTTGCCGGAGTTTATCTCGGAATCTGCCAAACTCATTGCTGACCTGAAGAAATTAGCACCCCATGAGGTCGCTCATTTAATGGGTTTATCAGACCAGTTAGCCATATTAAACGTTGGGCGCTACCGCGAATGGTCAAAGAAATTTACCGAAGAAAACAGCAAGCCGGCGATTTATGCCTTTGATGGCGATGTTTACGATGGCTTTGACGTTGCAAGCCTGAATGCCAAGTCGGTAGATTTTGCTCAAGACCACATTCGGATACTGTCTGGCTTATATGGCGCTTTACGACCCCTGGACTTAATGCAGCCCTACCGCCTAGAGATGGGTACTTCATTTAAGAATCCTCGGGGCAAGGATTTATACGCCTTTTGGGGTGAACGCGTAACCGATTCACTTAAGAAGATATTGGATAAACAAAAGAAGCCTGTCCTTCTCAATTTGGCTTCAGAAGAGTATTTCAAGGTGCTGCAAGCCAAGAACTTAGTTTGCCCGGTTATTGCTCCAGTATTTCAAGATGCCAAGGACGGGAAATACAAAATTATCTCGTTTTATGCAAAACGGGCCAGGGGTTTGATGGCACGCTACGTAGTTGAAGGTCGCATTGAAGATCCGTCTGATTTGAGGGGCTTTAACTTGGATGGTTATAGGTATGCCGCCTCAGAATCTACACCTGATAAACCAGTATTCAGACGTCCCGAAAGAAAGTAGGAGGGCACATCATGGCAGTTCATCGCACTAAATCTTCGCAACGTTCCTCACCAGATGTTGAACGCTTAGTGGCAGATGCCATCTCCCTTGCGGCATCCGGAAGTCATATTGAGGATCGCTTTTGGGAGGAGCGCCTAAATGTACGTTTAATGCGCTTACTCAAAAGTCAAAATCAGAATGTGGTTGATGCCGCCCTAGATCAGACCTTTAGAATTAATACCGTTGCATTTGAAGTGCTGGCTGACTGTGCGGAGACACTTGCGGAATCATTGGTGATGGAGCATGAGGGTCAAAGTTGGGGTGCGTTGCTGTTGGCATTACCTATCGTTGCACATACGCGCTATCAGATTCCTTCTGGCGCACTGCCAGTCAACATCATTGAGTCGACTGCAGCAGCTTTGCGCAATTCAATTATTTCAATTGATACTCGCTTGGCAATTGTTCCCTGGCTTTATAGCATTGATCAAATGCCACACTCCCATTGTCAAACGCGTTTACTGACTGAAGCATTGGCTACAGCCGCGATTACCGCAAGCGAAATTAAGTTGGAGCTTCGCGATATGTCTGAGACGATCGCAGTATTGGCTGATCCGCGCTTCATCATCGCAGTGGTTGCAGCACCATCAGGCGCACCACTATTTCGTTGGCAAGCCGAGCCGCCAACCCGACAAGAGCGGGGTGTTAGTTTAATTGGCTGGCAAAACACCATGCGCGATCCAGTAGCTTCATTATTACCGGGTTGCGAGTTTGAGCTTTTGCTACCCGAGGCCTATTTCACCAACTGCCGATTGGCTGATAAGCATGTGCGCCCATTGAGCGTGAGGGCTGCAGTTAATTTTTTAGAAAGCACGCTCGGGGTCTTGCCGGCTGGCCTGTCTTGCGTAGTTGGCGCATTTGGAGAGGAGCAGGCAGATGAGTATCGAATCTCATTTAGCTTGAAGGGCTCTTCAGAAGTTGTCTATGGCGTGATATGGCCTCTATATGACCGAGAAACTGTTGCCAATGATGCGCTTAATGATTTATCGGACGATGAAAGTCCGATGAAGAAAATTACGGATGCACTTCGTGAAGCTGGTGTGGACGATGTATTTCGCCATGCAATGCTTTTTGATCCAGAGCTCTGCGATGATTGTGGCGCACCCTTATTTCCAGATCGCTCCGGCGAGGCGGTTCATGCAGAAATGCCGGATGATGCACCAACACAACAACCCTTATTCCATTAAGGAGCTACCCTGGACTTGCATCGCTAATGTTTTGAATTTTTGGGTGATGCATAAAAAAGAAAAAAGCCGAGAATTCTCGGCTTTTTATCTTGAAGATAAAACGAAGACATCGCTATTAGTTCTGCGTGAAAGGCTCCGCATCAGCAAATAAATGTGGAAGCTTGCCCGCCTTCATTTCCGCCGTTTGGCAGAAGTCAGCAAGACGAGTCCCAGATTTAATGTTGAATAGCATTGCTTTGTTTCCCAGAACTACTAGGTCATGTCCGGAAGTTGCGTTCTTGTAACGCAAGCTACCAGGTAAAGAATTTTCACGCCTCAGATCAAATGTTTTAGTTTCCCAAGTCAGGCGAACTAATTCAGTTGTGCCTGAAGTTTTGAATTGCTTGCTTTCGCTGCAAGTCCAAGTGGTGACTTCTTCAGCTGCATTGGCGGTGGTGGCACCCAAGAGGCTAGCCATTGCCAAGCTAATGATGAGAAGAGTTTGCTTCATGTGCATAAATCCTTAAGAAAGAAGGTGCTTAACGCCAGCTTGTTCTTCAAGCAATTCGTTAAGAGTGTGGTTCATACGCTCACGTGAAAACTCATCAATTTCTAAGCCTTCAATCATTTTGTATTCACCGTTTTCGCAAACAACTGGGTAGCCATAAATCACTTCAGCAGGAATGCCGTACTCACCTTTAGATGGGATACCCATAGTGACCCATTTTCCATTAGTGCCGAGAACCCAGTCACGAATGTGATCGATCGCAGCGTTAGCTGCGGAAGCTGCAGATGAAAGACCCCGCGCTTCAATAATGGCTGCGCCACGCTTACCAACCGTTGGAATAAATGCGTCTTTATTCCATGCTGCATCGTTGATGCTGTCTTTTACAGACTGACCATCAATGGTTGCAAAGCGGTAATCAGGGTACATTGTTGGGCTGTGATTGCCCCAAACAACTAATTTCTCAATATCCGCTACCGGCTTGTTCAATTTGGTTGCCAATTGTGAGAGCGCGCGGTTGTGATCAAGGCGCAACATTGCTGTGAAGTTTTTTGCAGGAATATCAGGTGCAGATTTCATGGCGATGTAAGCATTGGTATTTGCCGGGTTACCCACAACCAATACTTTTACAGTTTTCTTAGCTACAGCATTTAATGCTTTGCCTTGCGCTGTAAAAATTTGTGCGTTTGCTGAGAGTAAATCTTTGCGCTCCATGCCAGGGCCACGTGGGCGTGCACCAACTAGCAAGGCAACATCAATATCTTTAAAGGCGGTCATTGGATCAGAGTGCGCTGTCATACCAGCCAACAATGGGAATGCACAATCTTCTAATTCCATCATCACGCCAGCCAATGCCTTTTGAGCTTTTTCATCTGGAATTTCAAGCAACTGGAGGATTACTGGCTGATCTTTGCCCAACAAATCACCATTGGCGATGCGAAAGAGAAGTGAATAACCGATTTGACCGGCTGCACCGGTGACTGCTACACGCATTGGGGCTTTTGCCATTACTAATAACTCCAGTTGAGGTTAATTAATGAAATCTTTACTATTATCCATTCAAGTGTATGAATTTTCCATTTACACTGTCAATGTATGTCTTATATAAGATACGAGATAAGCCTAAATTCTATCCAATTGAAGCAGCCCCGGAGTTAATCTGTCACTTAAATCAGAACCAATAGCCTCTTTTAGCCCACTGTACCAACAGATTAAGGTGATGATTTTGGC
>CANCBK010000085.1 GCA_947374315.1 Burkholderiaceae bacterium
GAATGGCATGACTTGCAGTTTTGCGAATGACATACAACTTACGCTCAAGTGCATCCGTTGTCATGATGTCGCGACCGCGTCCAATGAAAATTTGACGGATAAAAGGCTCTGTCATTTGCACGGTTGGAGACATCGGCAATTTGACATCAATAGGAACATCTCTCCAACCTAAAACTACCTGACCCTCTAAACGGACGGTGCGCTCTAATTCCTGTTCGCAAGCCAAACGGGAGGCATGCTCTTTTGGCAAGAAAATCATGCCGACACCGTACTCACCTAAGGGTGGTAATTCGATACCCTGCTTTGCCATTTCTTCGCGATACAAAGCATCTGGAACTTGAATCAAAATGCCTGCGCCATCACCCATCAATGGGTCAGCGCCAACCGCTCCCCGGTGGTCTAAGTTCTCAAGAATTTTCAATCCTTGAGCAACAATCTCGTGAGACTTCTTACCTTTGATATGAGCGACGAATCCTACGCCGCAAGCATCATGTTCATTTTGTGGATCGTAGAGACCCTGCGCAATTGGACGAAGGTCTGTATTCATTTGTGTAGTCATGGTATTTCCGTTTGCCCTTGGGGCCTGATTACTTTTGGAGGATCCAATATAGGGGAATACCCATGCTGATGCAATAGAAATAAAATGAGTCTGTCCCAATTAAATTAGGTCAGCACCAATATGAATTGCTAAAAAAGGGACAGAGTCAAAGAATCCGATTCAGAGGTCATTAGAGGATATGACGACATAAATACTTAAGTTATTGAATTTAAAGGGGTTATTTTCTTTGGACGGCCACGATACCGAATTAATGCCTGATCTGGATTGTCTTTAAATAGCTTTTTGGCGTAAATATCGCTCACCCAAGGCTTAGATCTCACTAGCGCCTCGGTAATTTGGCGGTCCTCCCAGTGGGGTGCACCCTCTTTAACAAAGGCAGCCCAAGTCATTTGGCGCTCGAAAGGCGTATTACCTAACTTCCAAAAATGCTGGTGATCAACCAACCAAGGCTCTGCATTACCACCGATGTGGGAAGCAAAACTAGTCCAAGTGGAGTCTTGAGGGCTGGATTCAAAGCCGGCCCTCACTGGATTGAGCTCAATATACCGTTGGCAGCGCAAAAAATAATCGGGATCTATCAGCGAAGAGCGATAGCGCCCTTCCCAAATAGTTCCTGAACGATGGTGCTGTTGATTGAAATACTGGGCATAACGTCTACCGAGAGATTGCATCGTCTTTGCAAGCGACTCTGGACTCTGGGGAGTGATTAAGAGATGAACGTGATTTGGCATCAAGGCAAAAGCATGTACGGAAGCACCAAATTGCTTTGCCGCTTCTCGTAGCCAATCTAAATACAAACGACGATCAGCATCATTAAAAAAAAGCGTTTCCCGATTATTGCCACGAACCATGACATGCATTGCTTGTCCGGGAATAATGGTGCGCGCTTGCCTTGCCATTGCTAAAACGAACTACTGCAGTTCGCGCACACCGCCATTATTAGAAAACTCAGGGATAAACCAATCGCCGTCAACTTGAGTTACGCCAGCTGGCACTTCGCGACCTTGCTGCGGCTCATCCCTCAGGGCAGTGCTCATATATGAGATCCACATTGGTAAAGCAAGTCCGCCACCAGTTTCACGATCACCCAAACTTGCGGGCTTATCGAATCCAATCCATGCAATGGCGACTACCTTCGGGTTATAGCCTGCAAACCAAGCATCATGTGAGTCATTGGTTGTACCCGTTTTACCTGCGATGTCACTACGACCCAATTTCGCTCTTGCACTTCCCGCAGTTCCAGTCTTGGTTACTTCTTGCAACATGCTATCCATGACAAAGGCAGTACGCGCATCGAGTACACGAGGAGCATCTTCTCGAGCATGGGTAGGTTTAGCTTCAAACAAAACCGTACCTTTAGAATCCGTCATCTTGTTAATCAAGAATGGGTCCACACGATAACCACCATTTGCAAACACACTATAGGCAGATGCCATTTGCAAAGGCGTTACAGAACCCGCGCCCAATGCCATCGTTAAATAAGGTGGATGCTTTTCTGCTTCAAATCCAAAGCGCTGAATATATTCTTGGGCATAAGAAGGACCGATAGCACGAATCAATCGCACAGACACTAAGTTTTTCGATTTAGCCAAGGCAGTACGCAGGCGCATCATGCCCTCATATTTACCATCGTAGTTCTTTGGCTCCCAAGCTTGGCTACCTGTTTCCATGCTGCCAATAGACAATGGCGCATCGTTCACCATCGTGCTTGGAGAAAAACCTTTTTCAATTGCAGCAGCATAAATAAAGGGCTTAAATGAAGATCCTGGTTGGCGCTGCGCCTGAGTCACGTGATTAAATTGATTTCGACGGAAATCAAATCCGCCCACCAAAGAAAGAATCGCACCCGTCTCTGCATTCATAGACACAAAAGCGGCTTCAACTTGGGGTAATTGCGCCAACTTCCAAACGCCACCATCCGAAAGCAATCTCACGATCGCACCAGGACGCAAACGTTTTTTAGGTTGGGCGCTATCCGTTAAAGAGGCTGCAGCAAGCTTCATGCCCTCACCTTTCAGTGTGATCGTATCCCCAGTAGAAATCATCACTTGCATTTCCTTTGGTTTGATATCGAGCACGACACCAGATTGCAAATCATCTAACTGGGGGTAAGCCAATAAGGCCTCATCAATTGCACGCTGACGCTTCACGTGGTCTTCCGGCAAATCAATAAACCCCTCCGGACCACGATATGCGTGACGCAAATCATATTCAAAAATACCGCGGCGCACTGCTTTATATGCCGCATCTTGGTCAGCCTTCAAGATCGTGGTGTACACATCAATTCCCTGGGAATAGATTGCCTCACCGTATTGCGTGAACAATAACTGACGCACCATTTCCGCCGGGAAATCAGCGCGAGTACTAAATTCATTTCCAAGGCCGCGAATATGCAATTCTTCCGCCATGGCGATCTGATACTGCTCTGGCGTGATGTAAGACAAATCCCGCATCCGCTGCAAAATATATTCCTGACGAATCTTGGCACGCCGGAAATTACTCACTGGGTTATATGCTGATGGTGCTTTTGGTAAGCCCGCCAACATCGCTGACTCAGCAATTGTGATGTCTTTTAATTCTTTACCAAAATAGATCTGGGCTGCACTAGAAAAACCGTAAGCTCTTTGTCCCAAAAAGATCTGATTCATGTAGATTTCGAGAATCTTGTCTTTACTTAACTGGGCCTCAATTTCCCAAGACAATAGAACTTCATAAATCTTACGACTGAAAGTCTTCTCATTACTGAGGAAGAAATTGCGTGCCACCTGCATTGTGATGGTTGAGGCGCCCTGAGATAGATTGCCGCGTAAGTTAGTGAGGGTAGCTCTTAAGATGCCCACGTAATCCACTCCACCATGGGAGTAGAAGCGATCATCCTCAATAGCCAAGACTGCATTACGCATGCTCATGGGGATTTCATTCAAAGGAATCACCTTGCGGCGCTCCTCCCCAAACTCACCAATTAGTACCTTGTCAGCTGTATAGATGCGTAATGGCGTTTTGGGGTTGTAATCAACCAAGGCCGAGATCTTCGGCAAATTTGGCTTTGCTATTAAGAAGGCGTAACCCAAGAGCAAGGTAATTACCACAGCAAAGACCATGCTAATAATGAGCAACGCCTTGATGAGGGGATTGCTCCCTGATTTTTTGGACGAGAAATGCTCCGCTCTTGGCTGACCAGGACGTCTATCAGGCTGTCGGTTAAACCGCCGATTTAAGGGCGGCTTGTCTTTTGGGGGTAGAGCCATAGAGTCAAATTATAGGGTGCTTACGCATTTTTCCTTAAAGCTCCAAAACCCTTGTTTGAAATATTGTCGGGCAGATTTTTCTGACACTGAATTCTGCTTTCCCCGATCGTTTTTACTGGCCCCAGCACAAACAATATGGCATGCCTCCACGCCACATATCCCCCCAGTCGTTTGATGACATTCTGAGTGAGTTGGGGGATGACCCAGCTATTCCAGATCCCCATGGAATTCGCAAAACTGCCTCCCCTCCCAGGGTGGATGCGGCACCCCAGACCAAGAGTCCAAAAGCCTATTTTTCAAGCAAATCATTTGAGCTTAAGGGGCTCAATTTCAGTCCGTTTTGGATCTTTGGCGTCATCTTATTAATCTGCGGCGGCAGCCTCTTTTTCTATTTTGACCCCACTAAATCTGACCCTGAAGGGGAAATAAGTAGCCTGCAAAATCAGCTGCTAACCCTCAAAAAAGAATTTGAGCTATCTCAAAGTGAATGGGTATCTGAGAGAGATGATCTATACGATGCAATAGATGAAATAGAAGTGAGTGTTCACTCAATAGAGATAAACCCACCAACAAAGGCGCCTCAAAGTAAGCCTGCAGCCATCCCATACGAGACCGATCTTCGTCGCTGGAGGTATTTAGGGCTCACGCGTATGGGGGCAGCGGAGCAAGCTTTTTTCCATGCCGGTAATTCCGTGAGGATGGTACGCAAGGAGGACCTGACTTTAGGGGAATGGCGCCTGACTCAAGCCGGAAAAGAGCTGGCCATCTTGACGCACCCCAAAGGTAAATCCATCACTTTTAAATCAGCCCAACCCAACTGAACCCATTGAAAAACCCTCTAAAAATCCATACTCCATCGCTCTTCCTCGTACTGGTTTTTTTGCTTACTCCAGCCCTCGGAAACCCTCCCGAAGCAAACTCTTCAGTCAGCCCCAAAGATAGTCGCATTAGTCTGCAATTTAGCCAAATTGATATGACTGAGCTTTTGCAGGTTTTAGCCAAAATGGGGAATACCAACTTTCTCTTAAGTGAATCCATTCAAGGGAAGATTTCAGTCGATCTCCAGGACACCCCGTGGCAAACCGCACTTCATTCGATTCTTGCAAGCCGAGGATTGCGACTTGTCCGGAATGGGGATATTTACTGGATTGGTCCTCATGCAGAAATTCAAAGTTTTCAAAAGTTTCGACGGGAAGATGCCGCCCTACCTTTTGGAGGAGACCACATTAATAGCCCGCGCCAGATCCTAATAGAAGCTCGTATCGTCGAGGCTGATCAGCGCTTTGCCCGCGAACTAGGGATTAAGTTGGGATATCAGGCCAATGGCATTGGCAATCACCCAGACCAAAACGCCAGCGCCAATCTTGATCTAGCAGGGACTGGCTTAGCTGGCTTTAACCCAGCCACCCTCGCTGCCACCCTTGTTTCCAAGAGTGCAGCCAGACTTCTGCAAATGGAGCTATCAGCCCTGGAATCTGATGGCCAGGGAAAGATTCTCTCAAACCCCCGAATCATGACTGGCGATCAAGTTAAAGCCACAATTGAGCAGGGAACCGAGCTCCCTTATCAAGTGAGCTCTCAAAGCGGGAGCAAATTGCAGTTCCGTAAGGCCAACTTACGTCTAGAGGTCTTGCCCAAGATTCATCCGGACGGGAAGATCTCGATGTTGGTGGGGATTAATAAAGACACTATTGGCATGAAAACCGAGCAAGGCTATGCGATCGACACCAAAAACCTGAGCTCTGAGGTCACCGTTGAAAACGGGGGGACGGCGATCATTGGCGGCATTTTCCAAACTACCAAGCGAGATGACGAGGTTAAAGTGCCGCTACTAGGCGACATCCCATTAATTGGGCATTTGTTTCGTCATAAATCTACATTAGCGGATAAAACTGAACTATTAGTCTTCTTAACTCCCACCATCCTAGACAAACACTAATAAAATCAGAAGGTGAACTCTTCATCCAACAATATCTTTCTCATTGGCCTCATGGGCGCTGGGAAGTCGACCGTCGGTAAATTGCTGGCCAAGAAATTGGGTCGCCAATTTTTGGATGCCGATCATGTGATTGAAGATCGATGTGGAGTCAAAATTCCCGTCATCTTCGAAATGGAGGGTGAGGATGGGTTTCGCAGGCGCGAAGCTCAGGCTATCAAAGATATTACCGCCGAACAGGATGTCATTTTGGCAACCGGCGGTGGCGCCGTGCTCTTGCCTGAAAATCGTCAACTCCTCGCTGAGAGAGGTACAGTAATTTATCTCCACGCCAATCCGATGGAGTTGTGGCATCGCACTAAAGGCGGCGAAGGTAGACCTCTCCTCAAAAATGGCGATGCAAAAAAGATTTTAGAAAACCTATACGCTATTCGCGATCCCCTGTATCGCGAAATCGCTGACTATGTGATTGAGACTGGAAAACCCAGCGTCAATCAACTAGTCAATACCTTAATCATGCAACTCGAACTCTCCGCATAAATTTATCCATGAAAACATTAGAAGTTGATCTAGGCAATCGTAGCTACCCCATTCATATCGGTACGGATTTAATAGATCAGCCAGAATTATTTAACGCTTGTGAAAAGGCG
>CANCBK010000086.1 GCA_947374315.1 Burkholderiaceae bacterium
AGAAAGTACTGCTAAAGCCGATCGGTGTATCAAGTGGGTTCATATAAGTGGCTTTATTGAATGTGAGGCAAATGAAAGATAAATAACTAAGAATTTAGGAAATCAATGAGCCCATCTTGGACTGCTTACGGATATTCCACAAGCGTTCAATGGCCGCACTCATCTCACTAGGAGTTGCGCCACCGCTAAACGCGGCAAGACGCATTGCCTTGTCGGTAATCTCAGCGCGGCTGAGGGTGTTGCCGGGATCGCCTTTAGGTTCATCAACGCGACCCTCTAAAACCTCGCCATTATTTAAATAGACTTTGACTTTCCCAATCCAGCGTTGTGGATAAGCGCCATCTATCTCTGGATCCAGAGTCATGGTGACGCGATCGCGGAATGCGCAAATTGCTCTGTCACGAAAGTGTTGATCAAATTCTTGTAAACCTGCAAATTGGTAGTGAGCAATCAGCGCCAATACGGTACCCATTGAAAACTTGGATTGGTGAACTGTTGCAGGATCCATTACGGGGCCCAGCACATCGATTGCGCCTTGATGAACAAGGGTCTCTACTTTGGCGATATCACCAGGCTGGAGATCGTGAGTGAGCATCACTAGCAATAAGGCATCAGCAGCAGGGTGGGTATGACGACATGAAGCGTGATATTTGAAGCTGGTCTCAGCAATCGTCCAGCGGCTACCCAATCGATCGGCCAACTTGCTAGGATCGGCATCACTTGACATGCCAGCAGCTAAGCCTTGCTTGCCCTCCAAGATATGTTCTGCACCAGTAAAACCGGATTGCGCTAAGTAAGCCGACATCAAACCAGTAGAGGCGGCGTGAGCGGTATGCAATTGTTTAGAGTCGGCAGCGTCACGCAGAAACTCCCAAAGACCAGCAGATTGGGTTCCTGCAGAACCAAAAGCATGCAGCATTTGAGTGGGGTTGAGTTTCAGTAGATGACCTACGGCCGCTGCGGCAGCCAGCGTGCCGGCAGTTCCAGTGGTGTGAAATATTGTGTAGTGTGAGCGACCCAAGAATTCGCCAACCCGAATGCCGACCTCATAGCCGGCAACAGCAGCTACGAGAAGATCCTCGCCTGAAGCGCCAATGGATTGCGCCGTCGCTAGTGCTGCAGGAAACACCACAGTAGCTGGATGAAAGACGGAGCCATTGTGAACGTCATCTTGTTCGGCGACATGTGAGGCTGCTGCGTTGGCTAATGCAGCCAAAAAAGGGCTTGAGTTTGTGCGGTTAATGAGAATTTCAGCAGGGCCAGGATGGGTGGCATTAAAGCCACCCATGCTTTGCGCAAACTGCGTAATCGTTTCTACTGGGCGCGATCCTTTGCCAGCGATTGCCGAGCCAAACCAATCGACTAATAAATCTTCGGTGCGCGCAATCACCTCATCGGGGATATCGCCAATTTTTAGTTCAGAGGCAAATGTAGCTAAGGCTTTGGATAAATGTGGGGTAGTCATAAGGGAATCATTTCTTAAGCTAAAACTGCGGTGGCTTGCATGGTGAGCCAGCCTTCGTGGTCCTCGGCCCAAATGGAGATCGTATTTCCGGAAGGATCTTTCTCAAGATCGGGTTTAGCGCTGACCTTAAAAATATTGATATCAAAAGTAGGGCGAATGGCGCGGAACTCAAAGCTCTTGAGCGTGCACCCTGGAATGCTTTGGCGGACGAGATCAACCAACAAGGTTGCAATTAATGGGCCATGAACAATTAAGCCGGGATAGCCCTCGACTTCAGTAACGTATTTACGATCGTAATGTATGCGATGGCCATTAAAGGTTAGGGCTGAGTAACGAAACAGCAAAACATCATCCGGCGTAATGGTCTTGGTCCACTTGGCTCCAGTAGGCGCAGGTGTTGGTGCAAATGGCTTGTCATCTGGACCTGGAGCATCGCGATATACGATGTCATGCTCTTCAACCAAGGCTAGGCCATTTTGGTTGGAGATCTCATGCTTGACCAGTACGAAGATGAGGTCGCCAGTGCGACATGCTTTGTGTGTAACAGATTCAATTTTGTAGATGCGTTCGATTGTGTCGCCCACTGCGAGAGGGGCTAACCATTGGACTCGACTACCGGCCCACATGCGACGCGGCAATGGGACGGGTGGTAAAAATCCACCGCGCCGAGGGTGGCCATCGAGGCCGATTTCTGACTGAAGGGCACAGGGCAAAAAATAAAGCCAATGCCACAACTCTGGCAGAAAGGTTCCGTCATTTGGTGCGGGGTCTGCTCGATCGAGTGTTGCTGATAAAGCTCGGACGGGTGCCGCAGTGACGATGTCTTGAAGAGTCTCGGTTTTGCCGAGCCATTCTTGGAGATGGGTGATGGTTTGAGGTTCGATTCGCATAACTTCCATTATGCCAATTTCAGCTAAAAATACAGTGCGACTAGATCAATAAGGTTGCAACTAAATAGCTGAGGAGTCCGGCAAGTGCTGAGCCAGCTAAAACACTCATCACCCCTTTTTGAAACTTAAAGAGTGCAAGTCCAGCAAATACGGTAATGGTGATGGATACCCAAGAGATTGAACCCCCAAGGCCATGCGGAAAGAAGACGTGATAAGCAAAGAACAGGCCTAGGTTGGCAATGACGCCAACTACGGCTGCGGAGATGGCTGTGAGGGGTGCGGTAAAGCTGAGCTTGCCATGGGTAGATTCAATCAGTGGGCCACCCACCAGAACCAAGAAGAAGGAGGGCAGAAATGTGAACCAGGTCGCAACACAAGCACCGAGAGCTCCAAACCAAAATGCATTGCTGTTGCCAATCAGATGTTGAATATGGCCTGCGAGATAGCCAACAAATGCCACCACCATGATGAGCGGCCCAGGAGTGGTTTCGCCTAGGGCTAAGCCGTCGATCATTTGTCCTGCGCTGAGCCATTGAAACTGATCGACCGCACCTTGATACACATAAGGCAGTACCGCATATGCACCGCCAAAAGTCAGAAACGCCGCCTTAGTAAAGAACCAGGCGATTTGCGGGTAGAGCGTTTTCCAGCCAAACCATGTGACGAGGGCGAAAAATGGAATTACCCACAACAACAGAGTGATGGCAATTTGACGGATTAATTTTTGGCGAGAGAAGCGTGCATGCTCTGGAGTGGGGGTGTCATCATCAATCATGGCCGGTCCGTAATTCTGCTTACTGTCTTTGCCGTGCGATCCATGTTGTTGAAAATATTCTGGATGGCGTTTGCCTCCCCAGATACCTATTACTGCTGCGCACAATACGATGATTGGAAAAGCCAAGTTAAAGACAAAGATTGCCAGAAAGGATCCCAGCGCAATCCAGCGTAAAACTGGGTTGTGAATTGTGCGCTTACCAATGCGGACTGCCGCATGGAGGACGATGGCAGTAACTGCGGGTTTAATACCAAAGAAGATGGCAGCAATCCAAGGCACTTGGCCAAAGGTGAGATAGACCCAAGATAGGCCAATCAAGATAAAGAGAGAGGGCAGTACAAAGAGGGTGCCAGCTAAGATGCCACCCCAGGTGCGGTGCATGAGCCAGCCAATGTAGGTCACTAGCTGCTGGGCTTCGGGGCCTGGTAGTAGCATGCAATAGTTCAGCGCATGTAAAAAGCGCCGCTCAGAAATCCAGCGACGCTTCTCAACAAGCTCTTGGTGGAGGACTGCAATTTGTCCTGCAGGTCCACCAAAGCTAATAAAGCCCAGTTTGGCCCAAAACTTCAGGGCCTCGCGCAGTGGAACGCTCAAGCTTCTTCCATTCCGCCAACTACCTGGCTAAAGCCGTTATCTACGTAAATGATTTCAGCGGTAATGCCGTTTGCTAAATCAGATAACAAGAAAGCAGCGGTATTACCAACGTCATCAATCGTGACATTGCGACGCATTGGGGCAGTTTGCTCTACCGCCTCCAAAATCTTACCGAAGCCTTTAATACCAGCAGCAGCCAAGGTTTTAATCGGGCCAGCAGAAATGCCGTTGGCACGAATACCTTTGGGTCCAACTGATCCGGCGATATAGCGAACTGAGGCTTCAAGTGAGGCCTTAGCAAGACCCATAGTGTTGTAGTTGGGAACGTTACGTAGGGTACCTAAGTAAGTTAGCGTCAATAAAGAGGATTTATCGCGCAACATGGGCAAAGCTTCTTTTGCCATTGCTGGGAAGCTGTAAGCGGAGATGTCGTGAGCGATTTTGAAGCCTTCACGAGATAAGCCTTCTAAAAAGTCGCCAGCAATCGCTTCTCGTGGCGCAAATCCAATGGCGTGTACAAAGCCATCAAACTGTGGCCAAGTCTTTGCCAAATCCTTAAAGAGGCCGGAAATCTGCTCATCACTGCCAACGTCGCAGTCAAAAATCAGGTCGGTGTTGAATTCTTTGGCGAAATCGACGATGCGGTCCTTAAAGCGCTCGCCAACGTAGGTAAAGGCCAGTTCAGCCCCTTCGCGGTGACATGCCTTAGCAATGCCATAGGCAATTGAGCGGTTAGAAAGAAGACCGGTGATCAGAATTTTTTTGCCAGCGAGAAAGCCCATGTTGTGTCCTTTGCTTCAAATGTGATTTGCTATCTACAATTGTTGCATATATGCCCATGCTCCCCGTCATCCGCCAAATCCCCACTTTTCTGCTCTTAGCCTTCCTGGCTGGGGTGGCGGTCAATTCGGCCCATGGCGCTCAAGGGATCGCACAGTACGGTAAACCCAAATATGCCGATGGATTTAGTCATTTTGACTACGTCAATCCCAATGCTCCGCGGGGTGGCACCTTAATTCTGCCCAACCCAGATCGCCGGACCAGCTTTGACAAATTCAACCCGTTTACCTTGCGGGGGGTCGCTGCTCCTGGTGTAGCTCAACTGATGTTCGAATCTTTGGCGGTTGGCAGTGCGGATGAGGTTTCTAGTGCCTATGGTCTGATTGCAGAAGATATTGCAGTGGCGCCTGACAAGATGTCTGTAGTGTTTCGCATTCGCCCTGAGGCGAAGTTTTCAGATGGCAGCGCGATTTTGGCAGGCGATGTAAAGCACAGCTTTGATACCTTAATGAGCTCACTTGCTAATCCGCAATTTAAAACGGTATATGCCGATGTGAAGCAGGCGGTAGTAGTGTCTGATCGCGTGATTCGTTTTGACTTTAAGAACCGCAATCCTGAATTACCGGTGATGGTAGGTACCTTGCCGGTGTTCTCTCGTAACTGGGGCAAGAAGCCTGATGGCACGATCACACCCTTTGATAAGTTGACCTTTGAGTTGCCAATAGCGAGTGGCCCTTATGTGATCGAGTCTTATAAGGCCGGCAAGACCATGATCTTTAAGCGCAACCCCAACTACTGGGCTGATCAAGGTGGCAAGACGCTGAATGTCCGCGTCGGCTTTTATAACTTTGATCGCGTGAACTACAAACTCTATAGCGATGATGCTGTTCGTCTAGAGGCTTTCAAGGCGGGGGAGTTTGACGCCTTAGTGGAGTACCGCGCTAAGAATTGGGCGAAGAGTTATGTTGGCCCGAGATTTAATGATGGCACCTTAGAAAAGAAGGCTTTTCTTAATCACAACGGCGCAGGCATGCAAGGTTTTGCAATGAATGTACGCCGACCTATTTTCCAGGATCCACGCGTACGACAGGCCTTGGGGTACGCGCTAGACTTTGAGTGGTTAAACCGCCAACTGTTCTTTGAGCAATATAGTCGTATCAATAGTTACTTTACGAACAGCGATCTCAGTGCCAATTTTGATGGCCCTCGTAAACCTACTGAAGCGGAGTTGAAATTACTCAAACCCCTAAAGGCGCAATATCCGAAGTGGGTCCCTGATGCGGTCTTTGGCCCAATGCCTGCTGCGCCTTCAACTGTTTCGCCTGATAGCTTACGTCAGAACCTGCTGAAGGCGCGTGACTTGTTAGCCCAGGCCGGTTGGCAATACCGAGACGGTGCCTTACGCAATATGCAGGGTGAGCCTTTTCGATTTGAGATGGTCGAGGATGGCCCATTCTTCTTGAGGGTGATTTCATCCTACGTGCGTAATTTAGAGAAGTTGGGTATTCAGGTAGACATTCGGACTAGTGATTTTGCTTTGCATCAGAAGCGCATGGATGAGTACGACTTCGATATGACGACGATTCGCTTCCCCGACTCGCAAAATCCTGGCAATGAATTGTGGGATCGATTTGGAAGTCAAGCCGCAAAAGAAAAAGGTTCCGATAATGTGATTGGAGTGCAATCCCCAGTGGTTGATGCCCTAGTGGATGCCATTGTTAAAGCCCAAACCCGTGAAGAGTTGCGTGCAGCTACCCGAGCTTTAGACCGTGTTCTTTGGAATAGCTACTACGTGATTCCGCAGTGGTACAACCCGACGCATCGAATCGCGTATCGTAA
>CANCBK010000087.1 GCA_947374315.1 Burkholderiaceae bacterium
ACCCTGGCTTCTCATGCTGCAGGCCCCACTGAAGTGGTTTATCACATTGATGACGCAGAAACTCAAGGTATTAAAGGCCTGCGTAATATCCGCAATCATTTAGATGTATCCCCGCAAACCAAGATCATTGTTGTTACCCATGCCAATGGAGTAGACATCATGATGGAGGGTGCAAAAGATAAGAAGAATGGAATTGAATATGCTCCTCTGATCGGAGCATTGAAGTCACGCGGTGTTCGTTTTGAGGTCTGCGAGATTACCTTAAAGAACCGCGATCTCAAGAAGGATCAATTTATTCTCGATACTGACTTCACACCATCTGGTGTTGTTCGTGTTGCCGATCTTCAGTACCAAAATCATTTCGCTTACATAAAGCCTTAAGCTTTGGCTGTGATGGTCATTCTGATGCGATCGATCCTTCTTGGTGTTTTCTCATTTTTTTTATTTGCCACCACGGCCTATGCCTCAGATGATTTACTTCTTAAGCCTATCCAAGTAGCGCCACACACGTATTTTGTGCAAGGCTTTGCTGAAATGGGTAGCAGCAAGAATCAGAATTTTATTTCCAATGCTGGGTTTGTTATTACGCCCAAAGGTGTAGTAGTAGTTGATGCTTTAGGTTCACCAGTACTTGCTAAGAAACTCATTGCTGAAATCAAAAAGATCACATCTCAGAAAGTGGTCGCAGTCATTGTGACTCACTACCATGCCGATCATGTCTATGGCCTGCAAGAGTTTAAAAATATTGGCGCAACGATTTATGCACAAGGTGAGGGTAGAAATTACCTCTCCTCTGAAACCGCCAAGCAGCGACTGATTGCTTCTCGAGTTGATTTCGCCCCTTGGGTAAATGCCTCGACTAGGCTAGTGGGCGCTGATGTATGGATAGACCAAGCCTATACGCTCACGATTGGTGGCGTTGAATTTAAGATCGGGAGGGTGGGCCCCGCTCATGCTCCGGAAGACTTGATCATTTACGTTCCATCAGAGAAGGTTCTTTTTGCCGGAGATTTAGTATTCCGAGGCCGAATTCCTTTTGTGGGTAATGCAGACAGTAGGGGTTGGTTGCATGCCTTGGATGAAATTCAGGCATTGAACCCAAGTATTGTCATTCCCGGTCATGGTGCCTATTCAAGCAATCCAGCCGAAGATATTCGCTTCACAAGAGAGTATTTGAAGTATTTACGTGAATCGATGACGAAATCGGCCGTAAATATGGATCCCTTTGAGGATGCCTATAAGCAGGCTGATTGGTCAGAATATGAAGGAATGCCCTTATTTAGGGCTGCAAACCGTATGAATGCCTATAACGTCTATCTCTCGATTCAGGCGGAATAAGGCAGATTTGTCATCTGGGCTTTAAAATAGTCGTTTACTTCGCTAAATGACTGATTTCAAATGAAATTACCACTGATTAAGCTTAGCTTTACTCTTGTCGCTCTTTTTGGGCTGCATTTGTCCGCTTATGCCACGCCTGATCTTGCGAATGGTAAGAAGATTGATGAGCAGAAATGCTATGCCTGCCACGCTAAGAAATCCGGTTTTGGCAATGGCGATATGATCTACACGCGCAGCGATAGCAAGGTTAAAAATCTCCAGAATTTAAAGTCGATGGTTGCGATGTGCAATACAGAGCTCCGCCTCGATCTTTTCCCTGAGGATGAGGCTGATGTCACAGCCTTTCTCAATAAACAGTTTTATAAATTTAAATAATTTCAGTAAAGAATTTTGATTATGGATGCGGTAGATATTTCCTCCCTTAGCAAATCCGTTTTGCTTGCTACTTTTGCAATTACCTTTTTGCTTGGTGCAGTGATGCAGAAAACTGGTTTTTGCAGCATGGGTGCAGTTTCAGATGTTTTTATTATGTCTAGCTGGGGACGCTTAAAGCAATGGTTCCTAGCTATTGGCGTTGCTATTGTTGGTTTTGCTCTGATGTCTTATGTTGGCTTGATTGATCCATTAAAGAGTATGTATACCGGCAGCAAGTTCTTGTGGCTGTCTACCATTGTGGGTAGCACGCTATTTGGTTTCGGTATGGTGCTTTCCTCTGGCTGTGGAAGCAAAACACTGGTCCGCATCGGCGGTGGCAATCTGAAGTCCATCGTCGTATTTATGGTCCTCGGTCTATCCGCCTACATGACTATGAAGGGCTTCCTCGGTGTCATTCGTATCAATACGCTAGATTCTGTTTTCATAGCACTTAATACACCACAAGATTTGCCAAGCATTTTGAGCCCAGTTACTGGCATTGCTCGAGCTAACTTACATTTAGCTCTCGGATTAATAATTGGTTCCGCTTTTATTGCATATGCTTTAGCTAGCAAGGCTTTTTGGACAGCGGAAAATTTGTTTGCTGGCATATTTGTCGGTCTCGCCATTTGCGCCGTATGGTGGGTATCTGGCAACTTAGGCTATGTTGCTGAGGATCCAAATACTCTGGAGGAGGTCTTTTTAGTCACCAACTCTGGTCGTATGGAGAGTCTTTCTTTTGTAGCTCCTTATGCGTACTCCCTGGATTGGTTAATGATGTACAGCGATACCTCTAAGGTCATTACTGTTGGCATAGCTGCAGTTGTTGGAATGATTTCAGGTTCAGCATGTGTTTCTATATTCACCAAGTCTTTTCGCTGGGAGAGCTTTCGTAATACCGAAGACACTGCCAATCACTTGGTTGGCGCTACCCTCATGGGCTTTGGCGGCGTAACTGCACTTGGTTGCACCGTAGGGCAGGGCTTGAGCGGCATCTCCACATTAGCCATCGGCTCAATCCTTGCCTTGCCAGGATTTATCTTCGGCGCATATTTGGCTCTGCGTTATTTAGAGTCGCGCAATGCACCTAATCCCTGCAGTTAACCCTCTCATTTAGATTAATCATATGCAAATAGATTGGTTGGCTTTTACACCTGGCCCCGCATTTCTCGGTGGAATGCTATTGGGCGTTGCAGCGGCCTTATATGTCATTCTGCATGGTCGCATCCTTGGCATCAGTGGAATTGTTTCTGGCTTACTTGCACCCAAAGAGGGTGATGTTAATTGGCGCTTGAGTCTTATATTAGGGTTGCTAAGCGCGCCATTTTGGGCGAGTTTGTTGTTGGATCTTCACACAACAACAGTAATTGATGCTGATTGGTTTGCCATCATCATTGCCGGCCTTCTAGTCGGCTTTGGCGCTCACTATGGCTCGGGTTGTACTAGTGGACATGGTGTTTGTGGTTTATCCCGCTTATCTCCTAGATCTTTAGTGGCCACGATCTCTTTCATGGGCGCTGGATTTATTACCGTGTTTGTCATTCGCCATGTGTTGGGTCTATAAACTATGAGAAGACATTTCAATTTTTATAGTCAGTATTTGATTGGTGTTCTATTCGGTATCGGACTGATCATTTCCGGTATGAGCAACCCCCAAAAGATTCTTAACTTTCTTGATCTTGCTGGCAATTGGGATCCATCTCTAATGTTTGTGATGGCCGGAGCAATTCTGGTTGGCTTAGGTGGCTTTTATTTGGTCTCTCAGCGTACGGAGGCTTTTTTTGGTGGTGCTCTCCACATCCCAACCAGAAGAGATATTTCCAAGCCTCTGGTAATTGGCAGTCTGATTTTTGGCGCAGGGTGGGGTATTGCTGGGTTTTGTCCTGGCCCCGCAATTGTTGCTCTTGGGGCTGGCCATCTAAAGGCGCTAGTCTTTTTATTGGCTATGCTGGCTGGCATGGCTATTTGCAACCGCTTCTTTACGGGTCACAAAAAGTAAGTCTGATTTAGAATCTAAGTTATTAGTTTTTAAATACTTTTTTACTTTTTGAGGTCTAAATGAGTCTTCCTATTGCTTGCCATACCGATCAATTCGGTACGCTCGGTCAAATCGACCCAAGTCACTTAGCTGAGATTGTTAAACAAGGTTACAAAAGCGTTATCAATAATCGCCCTGATTTTGAAGGCGGCCCTGATCAACCCACTAATGCGCAAATTCAGGCGCAAGCTGAAGCGCTAGGCTTGAACTACGCTTATTTGCCAGTGATACCTGGTGCATTCACTCCAGATCAAGTTGTTGAGATGGCGCGTTTGTTAAAAACAATGCCTGGCCCCATATTGGCCTTTTGCCGCTCAGGTGCCCGATCTACTAATTTGTATCAAATGGCACTACAAGTCCGTTAATCTTTTGTTAAGAACTTATGCGCATTGAGATCCCAGAAGAGAAAAAGTTTGTTCATCAAATGAACATGCCAATTCGTTGGGGTGACATGGACGCATTTGGCCACGTCAATAATACGGTGTACTTTCGTTACATGGAGCAGGCTAGGGTGGAGTGGATCACCTCCCTTGGTTATAGCGTTGCTCCTGGCGATGAATCTATGTTGATGATTAATGGGTTTTGTAATTTTCATCAACAGCTTGCCTATCCTGGCGAGTTGATTTTAAAGACGTATATCGGCAATATTGGGCGATCAAGCTTAGATGTCTACACAACTATGGCTTTAACTACTGAACCCGATTCGATGGCTGCGGTTGGCGGCGCTACTATGGTGTGGGTCGATCTGAAGACCGGTAAATCGTCACCTTGGCCAGATCACGTGATCAATAAGCTGCGCTAGGACATTACTTGCAACCTAGCAATCCCCATATTCTTAACATTGAAAAATTAGCATCTTCTTTAAATGAATTTGATGCCATTATTGATGTTCGCTCACCAGCTGAATTTGCCTTAGATCATATTCCCGGCGCAATTAACCTGCCCGTATTGAATAATGAAGAACGCATAGAAATCGGCACTCTGTATAAGCAAGTAACTCCATTTGCCGCAAAGAAATTAGGCGCAGCCTATGTCTCTCGCAATATTGCTAATCATTTAGAAAATTCATTGATCGATTTTCCGAGAGAGTGGCGTCCTTTGATTTATTGCTGGCGTGGTGGTGAGCGTAGCGGCGCCTTTACCCATATCCTCAATCGCATTGGCTGGAAAGCAATGCAGCTACAAAGTGGCTATCAGGGCTTTCGGCGTGTTGTGATTGATGGCCTCGATCAGGCTGCTAAAGATTTTTCTTTCCAGGTGATTGCTGGAATGACTGGCAGCGGCAAGACTCGCATCCTCCAGGAGATTGGATTGCTTGGTCAGCAAATACTAGATCTTGAGGGTTTGGCTATTCACCGTGGCTCAGTTCTTGGTAATGAGCCGAACATTGAGCAGCCTTCACAAAAAGGTTTTGAAACCAATCTATGGGATGCATTAAATAAATTAGATCCCAGCAAAATTGTTTTTGTGGAGTCTGAAAGCAAAAAGGTGGGTGGCTTACATATTCCGGACCCATTAATGGAGCGGATTCGTGAAGGTCAATGCATAGAGCTTCGTTCAAGTACCGCTACGCGCGTTTCTTGGCTTCTGCGTGAGTACCATCATTTTTTATCTAACCCTGAAAGCTTTAAGCAAAAACTCAGCTTGTTAACCTCGCGTTACGGCAAGGTTCAAATTGCTAAATGGCATGAGGCAATTGATGCAGGGGATTTTGAGAGTTTGGTCGAGGAATTATTAGTGATGCATTACGACCCATCGTACCAATCTTCAATCGTTCGCAATTTTCCGAGCTATCGCGAAGATCATTTCGTGCAACTAGAAAATGATAGTGATGAAGCTTTTGCAAAAACTGCAAAAGACCTCATCACCAAGCTTGGCCTTTAACTAAAAGCCTGGATTCCAGTTTGTGCACGACCCAAAATGAGGGCGTGAATATCATGCGTACCTTCATAGGTGTTAACGACTTCCAGATTGAGCATATGACGCACTACGCCATATTCATCTGAGATGCCATTTCCACCGTGCATGTCTCTTGCCAAACGAGCTACATCTAAAGATTTTCCGCAGGAGTTACGCTTCATCATGGAGGTGATTTCAGGTGCAGCAATTCCTTCATCTTTCATGCGACCTAAACGTAGGCAGCCTTGAAGGGCTAGCGTGATTTCAGTTTGCATATCAGCAAGTTTTTTCTGGATTAGCTGATTAGCGGCGAGAGGGCGGTCAAACTGCTTGCGATCCATCGTGTATTGACGTGCGGCATACCAACACCACTCAGCAGCCCCGAGCGTACCCCAGGCAATGCCATAACGCGCCGAGTTTAAGCAAGTGAATGGGCCCTTGAGGCCAGTAATTTCTGGGAATTCATTTTCTGCCGGAACAAACACTTCATCCATCACGATTTCGCCGGTAATAGAGGCGCGTAGACCCATCTTGCCGCTGATCTTGGGTGCAGATAGACCCTTCATACCTTTTTCCAGGATAAAGCCTCTAATCAAGCCCTCATCGTTTTTAGCCCACACAACAAACACGTC
>CANCBK010000088.1 GCA_947374315.1 Burkholderiaceae bacterium
ACTGGATTTTTTAGAAAACTAAGCGATGCTAATGTGGTCAGCCTATCGAAAGCTGCCATTAACGCAATGAGCGGATATCAGCTTAATGCGATAGCCCCAATGCTGGGATCTATTGACGCTAGTTATATTAATACCGCCATCTTAAGGGCTACTATAGGTGGTGATACTTTAAGCTCCGACGCCATTAAGGCCCTCAATACCAGCCAGCTTACTACTGCTCAGATAGCTATTTTGCCTATTTGGTTTGTACAAAATATGAGCGCTACGCAGTTAGATGCACTCAGCCGTGATTCAACTCAGGCATTAAGCGCAACCGCCATCAGCGGTATTACTAGTGCCCAGTTAATTCTACTGGGTGCTGGTGTTGGCAGCTTCTTTAGTGAGCTTGGTATTAATGCTTCAGGCTTATCAAATGCTGCTCTTGGCGTGATGAGCGCCGATCAGTTCAATGCCATGAACTCCACTGCGGTGGGGGCATTAACAACAGCGCAGTTAGATGTATTGTCCGCCGAACTCTCTAAATTAGTTTCTGTGAACATGGTCACTAAAAATCAGATGAATGCCCTTAGCGCACTCAAAGGCGGCCTGCTTAGTAAGTTAGGTATCAATGCGAAAACTCTATCGAGTGCGGCCGTTGGTGCCATACGTCTAGAGCAGTTTAGTGTGATGTCATCGGAAGCGCTCGGATCAATTAATGCTAGCTTTCTGAGTACGGATCAATTTCTAGCACTTCGTACAGCGTCTTTATTAGATAAGCTCAATATCAGCACTCTAAGCTCGAATCAGCTGAATGATCAATTGTCGTTGGAAGTGATTCAAGGTTTGAATTTGAGCACTATGACCAGTAAACAAATTTATGCGGTTGATATTGGTACGCAACATCCAAATGGTGTGAATACTTATTACACGGGCTTTTTCTTTAACTTGGGCTGGAATGCGCGTACGCTTACTAGTGAAGCGATTGATGCAATAACATTAAAGCAGTTTAAGGAGATCCCATCATGGGTGATGGGCTGTATGAATGCATGCAATTTCAATGCGCCTGTATTGGATATGCTGCAATCAGCAGGGATGCTTGGTTTGATAAATGTCGATCCACACGCCTTAAGCAGTGTTCAGCTTAATGCAATTTCATTGGAAACCGCTCAAGCTTT
Organism: Burkholderiaceae bacterium; assembly: GCA_947374315.1. Next base: position 1,155 of record CANCBK010000088.1, read on the forward strand.
AAATATAAATGGAATTACTGGGGACCAAGTCCGCTCTCTTGGAGGGTCTACAAGTGGCCTTTTTTCTAAATTGGGAGTTAATGCGGCAAAGCTATCGAAAGACACTGTGGGTGCGATGAGTGCCGATCAGTTAAATGTACTTAGTGCTGTTGCAACTAAAGCTTTGGATTTAACGGGAATTGGCAATGACCAGGTGCGTGCGCTTGGATTTGCTGCGGGGGGGTTCTTCAGTGAGATAGATGCCAATGTTACCAATCTTTCAACTGACGCAATCAGCGCAATGACTGTAGATCAGGTCAACGCAATCTCCCCGGTAGCGTTTGGGAAGCTATCCTCGGGTCAGCTACTAGCACTATCTAGCCTGGTTGTTTTAAACATGGATGTATCCCGCGTAACACAAGGGCAGGCAAGCAATCCTTGGCTTGGGGATGGTGGGTTTTTTAAAGGGCTGGGCATTAATGCAAAAAATCTCCCCAAGGATGTTGTTGGCGCTCTGAATGCTGCTCAGCTTAATGGGATGACGGCGGCGGCTTTGGGTGCAATCAATATGAGTTATATCAATCTTGAGCTCATTCAGACTTTAAATAGGGGCACGATATCCGCATTAAATCCAAGTTCATTATCATCAAATCAGCTCGACAGCATAAATTTTCTTTCGAGTGGTTGGGCGACTCCATTGCTTAGTGTTCAATACATTACCGTGTCCCAAGTTCAGGGCTTGTATGGCATTCAATCTATGGGCGGATTCTTTGCGGGGCTTGGTGCCAACGCATCTAGTTTAACGCTGGGGGTAATGGCCGCATTGTCGTCGGACGAGTACTTTATGTTGCAAGATTCCGCCCGTAATGTATTAACAAAGGACCAGATAAACGCTTTATCTTCAGATGTCTGTAAAAATGATTTTCCGGTGAGCTCACTAACAGCTAGCCAATTAAGTCAATTGGGATCTAGCGTAGGCGGCTTCTTTAGTAAAATAGGGGTAGCAACGCAATTTCTGACTGTTGAGGAGCTTGCCGCAATATCGGCGGAGCAGTTCAACGTTATGTCAGCCGAGGCATTTGGTGCATTAACCGTAGATCAGCTCAATGGGCTATCGAAGGAAGTTGTTCAGCATCTGAATGCCGCCAAAATTACCAAAAGTCAGATACTCAATTTTAGATATTCTGAAGATGGTTTCTTTTCTAAGATTGGAGCAAATGCAGCGAATTTATCCTCTGATGTAATTGAACTAATGAGCATAGATCAGTTTAATGTTATGACGCAGCCTGCATTGGGAGCCATTAACGCGCGCCTTATCCCTGGCTATGTCCTTCAGACGATGTCAAAAATTGCATTGGGGTTCATTAATGCTGCTTCTTTAAGTGGTGAGCAACTGAACTATATAGACAGCGATAGGCTTAGTTATTTAGATCTAAGTACTATTACTGGAAATCAAATTCGCGATTGTGGAGATGGCGCGGTAACGATTTCTCAGAATGGAAACAGTGCCACTTATTATAGGGGCTTTATTGGTAATCTTGGTGATAGTGGGGTAGCATTGTCAAATGATGCAATTAATGCCCTCAGCTTTGATCAATTTAAACATCTAAGCCAATTGGCATTAAACTCGTTAAATGGCTCCAGGATAAATGCCAGTACGCTTGATACGATTCGGTCGGCAGGGGTACTTGATCAAATTTACATTGACGGAGGCAGAAAAATTGACTTCAATACGCTCAATTTAATTTCTTCGGCAACAACACAAGCCTTGAATGTGAGTGGTATTAGCGTAGATCAAGTGAAAAATCTGGGATTTGAGCATGGCGGATTTTTTAGCGAGCTTGGCACTAATGCTAGAGAGTTATCACTAGAGGTTTTGGCTGCTATGACGTCAGATCAGTTTGCCGCGATGTCATCTGAAGCCATAGGTGCACTAAAGGCTGAGCAACTCAACAGCATTGGCGCTTCCCAGGAAAAGGCTCTTAACATGCGCGCAATCACCAGCGCCCAAGTTCTGGCGCTAGATATGATTGTTGGTGAAACCTTCTTTTCCAATATGGGTCTGCAAGAAGCTGGTTTATCTCACGATGCGCTCATGGCAACGAGCTTAAATCAGTACACCCAAGCCATGGCTTCATTTAACAGGGCTCAGGGCACTACATACTCGCCGGTCTCGCCTAATTCCTATAACGCCGAAAACAATCAGCGCCTAGGATTATTGGCTACGCCACACTAAGGCAAAGACAAGTAAAAACTATCGAACCTTGCTGAGTAAAAATTACTAGCAAGGTTCGATAGTTTTGAAGTATGGATAATGACTACTGAATTATTAATCCCCTCATCCGAGGGTGAAAATCCACCGCCCCCTGAAATCGATAGCGGGCTCATTGCGCTCATTTTAGTGGCGCAATTGCATGGTATCGCTGCAGAAGAGGCTAAGCTCACCCATGAGTTTGGGGTAGACCCTTTTACTATCCCAGTTTTACTGCGTGCCGCCCAGTTTTTGGGGATGAGTGCCAGGCTGGTCGAGCATGATCCTGCGCGCTTAGCACAAACACCATTACCAGCAATTGCTAGAAATTGGCTAGGTGAGTTTTTTATTGTTGGAAAATTAGATATTCCTGCTTCAGAACCGGCGAAAGTAGCCGCCAATGAAGCTAGCAATATAACGCAATCAGAAAAGATTTCCCAAGAAGAACCGGATTCTGATTCTGAGTTAGATGACCTAAAAGCCCCTTCACAATCGAAAGGTTTGCCCGAGGGAACGCGTATTCTGATTCAGCGCCCTGGCCACCCACCTGAAGTCCTGAAGTTGGCTGAATTTATGGATGAGTGGTCTGGTGAAATGATCTTCATCACGAGTAAAGCAAACTTCTCAGGCGACACTGCTAAGTTCGATTTCACTTGGTTTATTCCAGCGATTGTGAAATACCGCCGCCTCTTAGGGGAGGTGTTGCTTGTTTCTCTCATACTGCAACTCATTGGCCTAGCTACCCCAATGTTCTTTCAAGTCGTGATGGACAAGGTGCTCGTAAATCACGCCATGAAAACGCTTAATGTCATTGCAATTGGATTGATTTTCGCCACAGTTTTTGAAGCAGTATTAACGGGGATTCGATCCTACGTTTTTGCGCAAACCAGTAGCAAGATCGATGTGGAATTGGGTGCCCGCCTATTTAAGCATTTACTCAATTTACCGATTAGTTACTTTCAGTCGCGTCGCGTAGGTGATTCAGTGGCGCGCATTCGCGAGCTGGAAAACATCCGCTCATTTCTAACTGGTAATGCCATGACTTTGGCTTTGGATTTAGTTTTTTCCTTTGTCTTCATCGGGGTGATGCTCTGGTACAGCGTGTGGCTCACGCTGATTGTGATTGTCTCGATCCCGATGTATGTAGCCCTATCGATGATTTTTACACCGATCTTGCGTAAAAAATTAGATGACAAATTTAACAAGGGCTCTGAGAATCAGTCCTTCTTAGTTGAAACCATTAGCGGTATTGATACCGTTAAAGCAATGGCGGTTGAGCCCCGTTGGCAGCAAAAATGGGAGAATCAGTTAGCTGCTTATGTATCTGCTGGTTTAACTACGAGCAATATCTCGACTGTTGCTAGTGGTGGCGTGACCTTAGTGAGTAAATTGGTCACCGCCGCCATTATGTGGATGGGCGCAGTGCTGGTGATTGATAACAAGATGACCGTTGGTGAGTTAGTTGCATTTAATATGCTCGCCGGACAAGTATCTTCACCGATTGTCCGCATGGCCTCACTGTGGAATGATTTTCAGCAAGTGGGTATCTCGATGAGTCGCTTAGGTGATATTCTCAATTCCCGTACTGAGATCGTGGGGCAAAAAACCCGTATGCCCCGCATTGATGGCGTAGTGGAATTTGACCAAATCTTTTTCCGCTATAAACCCGATGCACCCGATGTGATTCGTGGGGTTAATCTGAAGATTGAGGCGGGCGAAGTCATTGGCATTGTAGGGCGCTCTGGTTCTGGTAAAAGTACTCTCACTAAGTTAGTGCAGCGCCTCTATGTCCCCGATCGTGGTCGAGTCCTGATTGACGGTCAAGATATTGCCATTGTTGACACTACATCCATGCGCCACCAAATTGGTGTAGTGCTGCAAGAAAATACTTTGTTTACCCGCTCGATTCGGGACAACATCGCACTCTCGAATCCCGGCTTGCCGATTGAAGCGATCATTTCTGCAGCTAAATTAGCAGGCGCCCATGACTTTATTTGTGAACTTCCAGAGGGTTACGACAGCCCAGTAGGTGAGCACGGTACGGGATTGTCTGGTGGTCAGCGTCAACGGGTCGCCATTGCCAGGGCCCTCATAACGAACCCTCGCATTTTGATTTTTGATGAAGCGACAAGTGCGCTTGATTATGAGTCGGAAAAGATTATTCAAGACAATATGCGCGGCATTTGCGCTGGGCGCACAGTATTGATCATTGCCCATCGCCTCTCCGCCGTACGTGATGCCCATCGAATTATTGTGATGGAGCGCGGTCAGATTGCCGAAGTGGGATCACATACCGAACTCCTGAAAAACCCGGCAGGCATTTATCGTCATCTCTATGAGTTGCAGCAGGGCAATGACGCTGGTAATTTTTCTGATGCTGGCGAGGTGGCTTAAATGGGGGATCACAATCACCACCGCTTAGAGGCTTATCTCGAACTATTCAAACGCTATCGAGATGTTTTTCGCTACTTTTGGAGTGAGCGGAAAAATTTAGGAGGCGGCTTATTTAATGAGCAAGAGGCGGAGTTTTTGCCGGCGGCATTAGCAATTCAGGAGCGGCCAGTTTCTAAGACTGCACGCATGACCGGTGCAATTTTAATTGGTATGGTGGTGATGCTCTGTTTATGGTCTGTGCTGGGTAAGATGGATATCGTCGTTAATGCCACTGGCAAAATTATTCCTGCTGATTACACCAAGACGATTGCTTCAGTCGAAATTGCATCCGTGACCGCCTTGCATGTCCAAGAAGGACAGTTTGTAAAAGCGGGTGATCTTTTGATTGAACTCAATTCGGTTGCAACAGACTCGGAGTATGAAAAGGCCGTAGGCAGTGCAGTGGAGGCCCGCTTGCAGGAGGCGCGCTCACATCTCCTGATTGAG
>CANCBK010000089.1 GCA_947374315.1 Burkholderiaceae bacterium
ATGCGTGAAGGCGGCACCTTTGCCATTAGCATTCCAGAGGCTCCATATCGCTGCCCTCCTGGGCCTTATGAGCGCGCCTGCCAGGTTGCCAACTACCTCAAGACCCACAACCCTAAAGGCAAAGTCGTCATTTTGGATGCCAATCAAGACGTTACATCCAAAGGCGCTTTGTTCAAGAAAGTTTGGGCTGAACAGTATGCTGGAATCATTGAGTACCGACCAAAGAGCAATGTAGTTGGCGTTGATGCAAAAACCAAAACGCTCAAGCTCGAAGTTGAGGATGATGTGAAGGCTGATGTATTAAACGTTCTCCCACAAATGTCCGCTGGTGAAATCGCCATTAAAACTGGCTTAGCCAATTCCAATGGCCGCTGGGTAAATGTCAACTTCCTAAACTTTGAGTCAACTGCGCGCAAAGATATTCACGTACTGGGTGACTCTATTCAGATTGCGCCTTTAATGCCGAAGTCTGGACATATGGCCAACCAACACGCCAAAGTAGCGGCTGCAGCTATCGTTGCAGAGTTGAGTGGCTGGGAAGTGAATCCAGCACCAGTCCTGACGAATACTTGCTACAGCTTTGTAAATGATCGTGAAGTGGTTCACGTTGCTAGCGTTCATCAATACAACGCTGCCGAGAAAACCTTCAAGACCGTTCCAGGATCAGGTGGCTTATCACCTGCACCATCCACCCTTGAAGGTGTTTATGCTTGGGGTTGGGCACACAACATCTGGGCTGATAGCCTAGGTTAAGCAGTGTTTGCATTAATTAAAAAAGAGGCCTCGGCTTCTTTTTTAATGCCTACAGAGATTTACCCATCTCAACAATTTTCTTGCGTCGTCGCTTACTAATGAACAAGAAGATAATGGCTACCACTGGAGCAGCAATTGCAGCAACAATTTCTGGATGGATAGCAAAGCCGGCCTCTTTGCCGCCTTTGGCAACATAGGCCAATAAGCTCACGGCATAGTAAGTCAACACTAGAACTGATAGGCTCTCAACAGTTTCCTGTAAACGCAATTGCAGACGTGCACGCTGGTCCATACTAGCGAGCAATTTTTGAGTCTGCTCTTCATTTACAAACTCAATGCGAGTTCGCAGAGTCTGTGTTGTTCTTGAGATACGATCAGACAATTCTTTCAATCTACGCTGGGTCCAAATACAGGTACCCATAGCAGGTTGAAAACGTCGATCCATAAACTCCGAGAGGGATTGCACGCCCGGAATCGGAGACTCCGCCAGCTCGTATAAGTTTTTACTCAGCAATTGGCTATAGGCCTCAGCAGCAGTAAAGCGCAAGCCATACCCCGATATCCACTGCTCCGCTCTTGAAGCCAAATGAGAAAGCTCGCCTAAAAACTGCCCATCTTTTTCAGTATGCACACCTGGCTCAGTTTGGAGTTGAGAAATATTTTGAGATAAATCGGCTAATTCTGACTCCGCATTTCTGAGCGGCATAGAGAGACTCTTGGCTACTGGGAAAGCAATCATGGCTGCCATTCGATAGGTTTCAGCTTCAGCGATTGCACGTGCTACGCGACCAGCCTGTCGTGAACCCAAAATATCATGCGGAATGAAGTAAGAAATATAGCCATCCTCATCCAAATACAAGTCCGTCCAAAGCTGCGCCTTCTTACTTGAAAGAATGTAGCTGCCCAATACGGTATGTCCACTAAAAATAGCAGATACCTCTTGAGCCTCTGCAAACAAAGGGCGATGCTCAAATGCCAGATCTAAAGCAGAAATTCTCTCGCCGCCCGCCTCTACAATGGTTGGACAGCCCAGACCGTGAAACAAGTTATCTAAACTCCTCTCCAGGGCGAGGCGAGAATCTAGCAGTGGTCCAGAAATTTTTACCGGGTTATGCACAATAGCTGCAATAGTTGCAAACTCGCCATGTAACTCCCACTTAATCAGTACCCTCTCTGGCTCGGGCGCCAGAGTAAGCATCTTGAAAGAGTGATCTTGCTCACCATCATTGGGGATGCCCAATGCGGCACTAAGTTTTTGAATCCACTTAATCTGAGACTGACGAGAATCTGCATCAAGCAAGAAAGATTGGGATAGCACCCTCTCATTTGGCCAAAGCGCAATAGGCGGCCTGGCATGTACCTCTTCGTGTAACTGTTTTCGAGATGGGTGATCGTATGGTTTCATAAGCGTTGCATATTAAATTGGTATTAGCAAACTATACGCCACCATTCTCATCTTCAAATTGATAAGGATGCACACCCCGATTCAAGCAGTTGCGGACATAGTCAATGCTGGTACGTAAGGCGTAGTAATCGCCAGCCATATTCTTTGAAACCTTTAACTGAAGGGCTTGATACTCCAGTAGATCCAATTTCTTGAGGTATTCGTCTTTCGTTTCCGGCTGATAGTTATTAGTCAGCTCCTGTTCATAATTCTTTAAGACCCCATATAACTGATTAATCTTCCGACGCATACGCTTGTTACGGTAGCCTGGCAGGGTCAGCAGTACTGGATAAGCTAAAGCGCAGAATGGCAGAAATACAAATACCAAGCGATTGACTAACTCAGCCAACCAAAATGGCAAATAAGTCATCAATAATGGGGAGCCATTTTTTTCGTAATGTAAAGCGACTGGACTTTGCGGTAGGCCCGTATTTTTGAAAGCAGGAAATTCACCGCGCTCCGAAAAGAAGGTTGCTTTTCCATTAATCTCGCGAGCGGCCTCTAAGAATAAAAATTGCAGCGCTGGATGCATTCTGTCATCAATCAGCAAATTGGTGGTTGACGCCATCAGCTGAATATCTTTAGAAGGAAAGTTGCGTATCAAACTAAATCCACCGGCCGGAACCTTGAGAATTTGCATATAAGGCAATAAACGAGAATAGGCTTCTGCTCTGGGGAATGCAGATAGATGCAAGTTTGGATCCGCCAAGAGAGCCTGGACATTGGGGGCTTCGTAAGCATCAACAATAAACGCCGCATCAATCTCACCTTTTTGCAAAGCCTCGGTTGCTTTCGATCCTGAAAGATAAAGAAAATTAGGGCCCTCCTCAAATCCATTTTCCTTCAGAATTTTCATTGCCTGCGCATGAGTTCCACTACCCTGTATACCTACTGATATCTTGGAATTAAGAAAGTAACGAGATCGTGCTTTTATCTCTTGGTAATCATTCGTGTTGACTTCAGTACCTCGATAAAACAACCAGATCGGGTCGTACGATATTGTCCCCAGCGATTGAACTCCAACAATGTCATGGGGTTTAAATGCACCAGCCTGTACAAAAGCTGCTTGCACAGGATCCTTCCGATCAACTAAATGTGCAACGTTCTCTTCAGCACCCTTCGTTGGCAAAAGCTCAAGGGTGATTCCTTTTTTCTCAAAAAAGGCAGCATATTTCTCTCCTAGAGCATGGTAGGAGCCTCCGAGTTGCCCTGTTGCCATCACAACATGTCTTGGCGGTGGTGGATCGGCATACCACCAAACCCCCATTAAACCCAATAAAAGGATTACCAATATAGGCCATGCCTCTACCAAAAACTGGGTAAAGTCGCTCCACTTTTCTTGGGCAGTCTCGTAGACTCCTAAGTAGGTTTCTTTAATGTCTTGTTTGATACTTCCCATGGAAGGCCAATCAGCAAATATGTCAAAAGCTAATCATAATGGGCTTATCCCCTTTCAGAAAAGACCTTCATCATGCTAACCCTCAGAAAAGCTCAAGACCGTGGCTACGCCGACCACGGATGGCTTAAAAGCTATCACTCCTTCTCTTTTGCCGGGTATCACGACCCTCAATTTATGGGGTGGGGCAATTTAAGGGTGATTAACGAGGATCGGGTGGCTGCAGGCATGGGTTTCGGTAAGCACGGCCACCGCAATATGGAAATTATCAGTTACGTTTTGTCTGGTGAATTAGCTCACGAAGACAGCATGGGCAATATCAAAGGTATTCCGCCTGGTGATGTTCAGCGCATGAGTGCTGGAACTGGCGTTACTCACAGCGAGTTCAATCACGCTAAGGATCAAACCACCCACTTCTTACAGATTTGGATTGAGCCAAACGTGATGGAAATTCCTCCGAGTTACGAGCAAAAATCGGTTCCGTCTGCAGACAAGCAAGGAAAGTTGTGTTTGATTGCTTCTCCAGATGGATCGGGTAATGCAGTAAAAATTCATGCCGATGCGAGGGTGTACGCAGGTCTATTTGATGGATCCCAGCACCAGAAATTAGAGCTCGATCCAGGGCGTAAAGCCTATGCTCACCTTGTAAAAGGTTCGCTACAAATCAATGGCATCCCCATGTCTAGCGGCGATGCCTTGATGATAGATGGCGAGGGCAGCCTTCTCATCAGCGACGGCAAGGACGCTGAAGTCATGATCTTTGACCTGAGTCATTAAAAATTTTCCGCTTGCGTCTTACGATGATCTTCTAACTGACGAACCCATCAACTTGAATACACCCCCATGATCGAGATTTCAGAAAAGCGCTTAATAGGCCCCATCATTCGCCTCCATCCTAATGACAATATTGTCGTTGCTCGGGTTGATGTGGCAATTGGCGAAGTGGTGCCAAGCGAAAATTTTACGAGCCGTAGCCAGGTTCCAGCAGGCTACAAAATTGCTGCCAAGAAAATTGCTAAAGGCGAACCTATTCTGAAATACAACGTGACCGTGGGATTTGCCAACGCCGATATTGAAGCTGGCACGATGGTCCATAGTCACAATACTGAGTTTCGTGAATTCGATCGCGACTATGCCTATGCCAGCGAATACAAACCCACCAACCTTCTACCAGAGTCTGAGCGCGCAACATTTCAAGGCTACGTACGCGCCAATGGAAAAGTGGGTACTCGCAACTTCATTGGCATCCTATCTACAGTCAATTGTTCTGCAACAGTCGTCAATAAAATTGCGGAATGGTTTACGCCTGAACGCTTAAAAGACTTTCCCAATATTGATGGTGTCGTCGCCTTTAGTCATGGCATCGGTTGCGGCATGGAAATGAGTGGCGAGCCAATGCAACTACTGCGTAGAACGATGGCGGGGTATGCACAGCACCCCAACCTCGCTGCCGCTCTCATCATTGGTCTAGGCTGTGAACGCAATCAACTCAAAGGATTGATGGAGCAAGAAGCCCTGCAAGAAAACTCTACCTTGCACACCTTCATCATGCAAGAAACTGGTGGTACACGCAAAACTATTGAAGCTGGAATTGAAGCTGTCAAAGCACTCCTGCCGGAAGCCAATAAAGTGAAGCGGCAGACCGTATCCGCAAGTCACCTCTGTGTTGGCTTACAGTGCGGCGGATCAGATGGTTTCTCTTCAATTACCGCAAACCCAGCCTTAGGCGCCGCGATTGATATTTTGTCTCGCCATGGTGGTACGGGCATCCTTTCTGAAACACCAGAAATTTATGGCGTTGAACATACCCTCACTCGTCGAGCAGCGAGCAAGGCTATTGGCGAGAAATTAATCCAACGCATCCGTTGGTGGAAAGATGAATACTCTGTTGGTCGCGATGTCCAGATCAATGGACAAGTGAGCCCCGGGAATCAAATCGGCGGTCTAGCTAATATTTTTGAGAAGTCACTTGGCTCTTCCATGAAAGGTGGTACTGGACCCTTAATGGAAGTCTATCGATATGCGGAACCAGTAACAGCCAAAGGTTTTGTATTTATGGATACTCCTGGCTTTGACCCGGTATCGGCAACAGGTCAAATTGCTGGTGGCGCAAACCTGATCGCATTCACCACGGGACGCGGCTCTATGTTTGGATCCAAGCCAGCGCCTTGCATCAAGCTTGCTACCAATACACCAATGTATGAGCGACTTACTGAAGATATGGATATCAATTGCGGTGAGATCTTAGATGGTACGGTTTCAGTTCAGGAGATGGGGCAACGTATATTTGAGCTCTTCCTCAGAACGGCCTCAGGAGAGGCCTCTAAAAGTGAATTATTGGGCCTAGGGGACTATGAGTTTGTGCCTTGGCAAATTGGGGTAATGAGTTAAGCCCGGCTACAGTCGAAGATCACCAACTAGCGGGCAAGATGCCCGCTTTTTCTTTGCCCAAAAGAAGCCAAAAATCACCGCCGGGGACTGTAGAATTGAGCTTATTGATTTAATCAGGAATTCATTGGAATTATGAAATTCAGGGACTAC
>CANCBK010000090.1 GCA_947374315.1 Burkholderiaceae bacterium
TATATTCAGCTAAATGATTCAGTGATATTAAGAGCTTACTCGAATGTTGGCGGGCTTACCCCAAGCGCTTTATGCAGCTTTGGGGAGGTGGTGGTGTACTGGAGTTGAATCTGCTTTTCAGGGGCTAGATAGGCTGCTGCAGCAAAGGCCGCTAAGGCTGCCTCATGAAAGCCTGACAGAATCAGCTTTTTCTTGCCTGGGTAGATATTGATATCCCCAACGGCGTAGATGCCAGGCGTGCTGGTCTGAAAGCAGGCCGTATCCACAGCAATTTGCTTGCGATCGATATCGAGACCCCAGTCGGCAATTGGGCCTAATTTTGGAGAGAGACCATAAAACAATAAAAGCGCATCTAAGGCAATGTTTTGAACTTCACCATCAATATTGGTAACGGCAATTTTAGCGAGCTTGTCATTGGAGGATTCAAGACCGGTAATTTGTCCAATGATGAGTTGCATCTTGCCGGCCGCGCAAAGCGCACGCATCTTAGTGATTGATTGGGGTGCTGCTTTGAATTCATCTCTCCGATGAATGAGTGTCACGCTTGCCGCTTGATCAGCAAAATGTAATGCCCAGTCGAGCGCGGAATCTCCACCACCGCAAATCACCACGCGCTTACCGGCAAATTGCTCAGGATTTCTGACGCGATAGAAGACTTGTTTATCTACAAATGCCTCAATGCCATCCAGATTGAGTGTGCGCGGTTGAAAGGCGCCAACACCAGCAGCAATAAAAACCGTTTTTGTTAAAAACTGCTGATCTTGGGAGGTCTTAATTAGAAAGCGGCTATCAGCTTGCTTCTCAAGGGTGGAGACCTCTTGATTTAGGTGGAACTGTGGCTTGAATGGCTCAATTTGTTTGAGTAGGTTGCTAACGAGCTCTCGACCAGTACAAACCGGAATCGCCGGAATGTCGTAGATTGGTTTGTCTGGATAGAGCTCGATACATTGACCACCCACCTCAGGCAAGGAGTCAATGACATGCGCTTTAATTTCTAGGAGACCAAGCTCGAAGACTTGGAAGAGCCCCACCGGACCGGCGCCAATAATGACTGCATCGGTTTCAATGGGGGAGTGCAATTTACTTTACCAGTTGATCGAGTTTATTTTTAACGTCTTTCCACTCTTCAGCTTCTGGCAACGCAGCTTTAGATTTAGTAATCGATGTCCATGATGGTGATAGCTCGGCATTTAATTTAATGAATGCCTGTTGATCTCCTGGCACATCATCTTCAGCATAAATTGCATTGACTGGGCACTCAGGTACACACACTGCGCAATCGATGCACTCATCGGGATCGATTACTAAAAAGTTAGGACCTTCGCGAAAACAATCGACTGGGCAGACATCAACGCAATCAGTGTATTTGCAACGGATACAGGCTTCGGTAACAACGTAAGTCATGATGGTTAACAGGTGAGGAGTCCAAATCAATGGACCGCCAAGTTATAAAACCTCAATTTTAGCCGAATCAGCCTATTTTTCAGGCAAAAGCATCAATTTACTTGAGGTAAAGTCACGCTATGAATACATTAGCTATTACCCCCGCAAGCACCTCCAAACCGAAGATTTTGGTTGCAAGGGCCATATTTCCTGAGGCGTTAGCTAAATTAGAGGAATCCTATGAGGTTCACTCCAACCAGTCCGACAAAATTTTGACCCCAGAAGAGCTTAAAAAAGCACTTTCAGACGTGGAGGGCGCCCTAGTGGCGGGAAGTGAGCGGATTGATGCTACAGCCCTTGCTCAGGCTAAGAATTTGAAAGTGGTCGCCAATATTTCTGTCGGTTACAACAATTTTGATGTCCCAGCGATTACTGCTGCTGGCGTCATGGCTACTAATACCCCTGATGTTCTTACGGATACCACGGCGGATTTTGGCTTTGCATTGTTGATGGCCACTGCAAGGCGCATTACAGAATCGGAACATTGGGTTAGAGCGGGTAAGTGGGATCAATGGTCGATTGTGAATAACCCACTCGGCATGGATTTGCATCACAGCACCGTTGGCATTATTGGTATGGGTCGTATTGGTCAAGGGATCGCTAAGCGCGCCTTAGGTTTTGGTATGAAAGTGATTTATCACAACCGTAGCCATCTCTCTGATGCTGATGAAAAAGCTTGTGGTGCCACTTATGTTTCAAAAGAAGAATTACTCCGTACTGCTGATCATGTGGTGTTGGTGCTGCCTTACACCGCGCAAAATCACCATACGATTGCTGCTGCAGAAATTGCAATGATGAAACCCTCTGCAACCCTGATTAATATTGCCCGCGGCGGTATTGTGGATGATGCTGCTTTGGCACACGCATTACAAAGCGGCAAGATCTTTGCGGCTGGCTTAGATGTGTTTGAGGGTGAGCCTCAAGTGCATCCAGAGTTACTCAAGTGCAGCAATATTGTCTTGGCTCCGCATATTGCGAGCGCTACAGAAAAAACACGTAGAGCGATGGTAGATCTCGCAGTAGAAAATCTACGAGCAGCGCTTGATGGAAAAAAACCACCAAGCTTAATTAATGCTGAAGTACTAGAGGGTAAAAGACAGGCTTAAGAAATGAAACGAAGTCGACTGAGTAATTAGTCGGCTTCGATTTCTTCTGGGAGCTCACGAAGAGCAAGTTCAATCCCACCAAATTTACCTGCTACCCAGTTGTAGACCTTGCAGGCAATCCAAAGCAAAGCAAAACCCAGTAAGGCATTGAGGATCAATGCGGAGAGAACGGTAAATCCAGGGATAGCACCGTCACGAATGAAGGCTACAAACAAAGCCAACAACACAATCGGTACGGAGAAGCAGAGATAAACCAAAACTAGGGTTTTGGCGGTATGCATTGGATCTACGAAGGCAATTTCTTTTTTGGTGAGTTTCATGAGGTGCAATCTTAAAGCAGTCCGTCGAAAAGCGCCACATCTACCCAATCACCAGCGGCAACATTTCCTTGGTCGTGAGACAGAATGACAAAGCAATTTGCTTCACTCATGGAGCGCAAAATTCCAGCACCTTGGCTACCAGTCAGCTTGACTGTGGACTTTCCATCTGGACTACGCACCAAGATAGCGCGTTGATACTCCGTTCTTCCGGGGCGCTTCCGAATGGGGGCCTCTGCAATCGCCTGCATCATTGGCGGTTCAGTCTGACTTGCACCATTGAGTTGCAATAATGCAGAGCGGACAAACTGGTAGAAAGTCACCATGACCGCTACTGGGTTGCCGGGCAAACCAAAGAAGAGTGTCTTATGCTTTGACCCCTGAACTGGCTTCAATACTCCAAAAGCCATGGGGCGGCCTGGACGCATGGCGATTTTCCAAAAACCCACATCACCCAGTTCTTGCATGATTTGCTTGGTGAAGTCTGCTTCGCCAGCGGAGACTCCTCCAGATGAGATGAGTACATCCGCTTTGCTGGCCGCGTCTATAAATGCTGCCTTGAGTGAGCTTGGATCATCTCGCACAATCCCGCAATCAATGATTTCGAGATCAAGACGTTTCAGTAGTCCGATTAAGCTATAACGATTGCTGTCATAAATATTACCAGCCTCTAAAGCTTGTCCTAGTGGGCGCAATTCATCGCCTGAGGAGAGAATGGCGACCCGTAATTTTCGATGTACATGAAGTTCGGACATGCCAAGGGAGGCTGCCAGACCCAGATCAGAAGGTCGCAATAAACGCCCTGCAGTAATTGCTGGTTTGCCACTTTGTAAGTCTTCTCCACGCAAGCGACGGTTTTCTCCGCGCTTCACTCGGTTTGGCTTAAATGAAACGATCGAGCTATCGTTAGGGTTCTGGGACTCTGTAAATTCTTGGGGAATCACGGTATCGCAGTCACTCGGCATTAGAGCGCCGGTCATGATTTTGAGACATTCGCCAGGAGCAATGCTGCCTTCATAGGGCTTGCCAGCATAGGCAGTGCCCACCACCTTCAGAGTTACGAGATCCTCGCCATCGCTCAGGCAATCACCATTGAATGCAAAGCCATCCATGGCCGAGTTATCAGCGACCGGAACATCAATCGGCGAAAGTAAGTCTTTCGCAAGAATGCGATTAATTGCTTGATCTAGGGTGATGCATTCAATTGCATCAGACTCAGATCTCTCATGAGATTCTGAGATCAAGTCTTTTACTAGATCGGAAATCGCTATGCGAGCTTGATCGACATGTAGTGAGCCGCTAATATAAATGGGGTCGCTTGGGGGAATACGCTTTAGGTCGGACATGGAGAAATTCTTTCTAAAGCAGCTAACTCTTCTGGAGTGTTGACGTTGGCAAATGCTTGTGGGTTTTCAAAAACTACCGTGCCAGATCGCAATTCCTTAAACCAGCGATCAATCTTTAAATCACCTTTGCTTAAAAAGGCATCTAAAGAATCTTGCAGGCTGCTTTTCATTAAGCAGAAAACGGGTTGTGACCAAACCTTTCCATCAGCTTCTTTGGAGGAGGCAAAGACGAGCTCTAAATTATTGTCTTCCAGTTCAGTTGCCATATTTTTGGCAAGATCGGTTGGCAATAAAGGCGAGTCGCAAGGCGATGTTAGTAAGTAGGGTGTTTTGCAATGCTTTAGGCCAACTGAGAATCCAGCCAATGGCCCAGAGAAATCCGGGGTTTGATCCATGAGTACTGGATAGCCATAGTGCGAATACTTCGTAATGCTGCGGTTAGCATTAATCAAAATGGCGCTGACCTGGGGTTTGAGTCGGCTAATAGCCGATTCAATGAGGGGTTTGCCATGAAAGGAGATTAAACCCTTATCAATGCCGCCCATTCTTTGGGCGCGGCCACCCGCCAAAATAAGGCCAGTAATTTGTTCCGAGTTAATCATTAGCCGCCGATGTAGGACATCTCTACTTTGCGAGAAGGTTTCGATCCAGCGGTATTGGATCCCCGAATTTCTGAATAGTGATCATTGCGTCCGGACCATGTGGACATGATGGCGTTGGCAATTTCTAAATCACTTCTGTTGGAGCGTAATAGCGTTTTGAAATCAAAACCTTCGTTTGCAAATAGGCAGTGATACATCTGCCCATCTGTTGAGATGCGTGCACGGGTACATTCATGACAGAAAGTTTGCGTCACGCTAGAGATAAAGCCAATTTCTCCTGAGCCATCTACATAGCGCCAACGTTGAGCAACTTCGCCGGGATAGTTAGCTTTAATGGGCTCAATTGGAAAAACTGCATTAATGCGATTAGCAACTTCTTGGGAGGGGAGTACTTGTGACATATCCCAACCGTTAGAGCTACCCACATCCATGAACTCAATAAAGCGTAGCGTTACACCGCTACCTTTGAAGTGCTTGGCCATGCCAATAATCTCTTGATCGTTTGTACCCCTCTTAACAACCATATTGACTTTAAGATTGGTGAAGCCTACTTCTTGAGCTGCAGCTATTCCGTCGAGCACATCCGTAACAGGGAAGTCGACATCATTCATTTTTTTGAAGACATCATCATTCAAGCCATCAAGGCTAATGGTTAAGCGATGCAAGCCTGCTGCTTTTAATGCAGCCGCCTTCTTGCGCAAAATGCTGCCATTGGTAGTGAGTGTTAGATCAAGGGGTTGATCTGCCGTAGTGCGAATCTTCGCTAGCATCTCAATCAGCACTTCGAGATTTTTACGTAGCAAAGGCTCGCCACCAGTGAGGCGAATTTTTTCCACGCCTAGAGAAGCAAAGATATTCGTTAAGCGAGTGATCTCTTCAAAGCTGAGTAATTCATTATGAGAGAGATAGGGATAGTCTTTGTCGAAGATTTCCTTAGGCATGCAGTAGGTGCAGCGGAAATTGCATCGATCGGTTACGGAGATTCGTAAATCACGTAGAGGGCGTCCCCGAGTATCTTTAGTTGAAGTATTAGCAGCAACAAGCTGTCCAGGAATGGACGGCGTCAGGCCTTTGCCTTCATCTAAACGTATGGGGATTACTTTTTCAACCATGCCTAATTATGGCTGTGAAACGGTGTTTCTGCCAAACTGCCAAATATCCTTGTGGGATAAATAGCAGTCTGGAGAAATTGGATTAAACCGTTTTTTCTTGGC
>CANCBK010000091.1 GCA_947374315.1 Burkholderiaceae bacterium
GCTTGTTTTAGTGAAACTGTCATGTTCTATAGGATAAACTAGCGCACATTCCTTAGGAGTTCACCATGATCAACTTGTTCGTCCTGCAAAATGGCCGCCTCTCTCAAGAGCAAGTGGAAGATCGCAATGAATTGTTGCAATACTCCAACCCTATTTGGATCGACGTCGTTGATCCAGAAGAGGAAGAACTTTTATGGATTAAAGAAGCTTTTGGCGTACTTTTGCCAGAATTAGATGATTTAGGCGACTTAGAGGCTTCTGCGCGCTATTTCGAGGCCGATGACGGCCACCTCCACATTCGTACTGATTTCTTGTTGGATGAGGAAGAAACCTCTCGTAACGTTCGAGTTGCTTTCGTAATGACAAAGCAAGTCTTGTTCTCTATTCACGATGAAGATTTGCCGGTATTCCGCTTAGTACGCTTGCGTGCCCGTTTGCGCCCAGGTTCAGTGAGTAATGCAAAAGATGTCTTGCTGGATTTATATTCCACAGATGCTGAGTATTCCGCTGATGCTTTGGAAGAGGTCTATGAGAATTTAGAGCGAGCCGGCAAACAAGTTTTGCAAGATGACATTAATGATGCCGATGCAGAACAAGTGCTCGAAACTATTGCAAAAGAGGAAGATACTAACGGGCGCATTCGTCGTAATGTCATGGACACCCGTCGTGCATTGTCATTTCTGATGCGTAGCAAACTACTATCTGATGAGCAGCAAGAAGAAGCGCGTCAGATTTTGCGCGATATCGACTCATTAGAAAACCACACCGCTTTCTTATTCGATAAGATCAACTTCTTAATGGATGCGACAGTTGGTTTTATTAACTTGAACCAGAGTAAGATCATCAAGATCTTCTCGGTGGTATCTGTCGCCTTAATGCCACCCACTTTGCTGGCTAGTATTTGGGGGATGAATTACAAAAATATCCCTGAGCTTGATTTGTCATGGGGTTATCCAATGGCGCTGGGTGCGATGCTGGTATCCGCCATGATTCCTTTGTGGTACTTCCATCACAAAGGGTGGATGAAGTAATTTTTTACCCCAGCAGTGAAATGAATTCTGTCAGCGCGTAATTACACGCTTGCTCTCGCACAGTTTGACGGTCACCTTTGAAATGCATGGTGCTGGTGATGATATCCACCGTATCCTGGTCAATATTTTTCTTGATGGCCCAGCCAAAGCAAACTGTACCAACGGGTTTTTCTGGTGAGCCGCCTGTTGGACCAGCGATCCCTGTAATGGCAATGGCAGCATTGACATCCGCATTGGATCTTGCGCCCTGCGCCATTGCTTTAGCTACTTGCTCGCTCACTGCGCCAAAAGAGTCAATCATCTCTGCTGGCACATCCAAGCACTCTGTTTTGGCTGCATTGCTGTAGGTGATGTAGCCACGCTCAAACCAATCGCTAGATCCGGCCAGATCCGTTAAGGTGGTGCTAACAAGGCCGCCAGTACAGGATTCGGCTAAAGCAATTTTCCAACCACGCTCTATGAGCGTTCGCGCAAGCGCCTTAGCGAGTTCATGCTGAGGGTCAATATTGTTTTTCATCAGAAATGACTTAATCCTAATAGCAAGAGTGCGATGGTGAGAAGGGTGAAAAATGTGGCAGCGAGGTCATCTACGATGATTCCAAAACCACGCCACAGAATAAGTACAGGGCTTGAGGGGGAGGGGTCGTTGTTACCTTCCAAGTGCTTAAAGTGGCGATCAATCATGCCGATAGGGCCCGGCTTTACGGCGTCAAAAAAGCGAAAGAGTGCGAATGCCAAAATTTGCATCCAGATATCAGCTGGCATGATGAAGACCAGCGCTAGCCAGAAGGCAACTATTTCATCCCAGACAATGCCTCCGAAATCTTTTTTTCCTAACTCTTCGCTGACCTGACCACAGATCCAGCACCCCACAAGAATTCCTGCGCCTGTAACCCATAGCAATTCTTGGGCTGTGAAAAAGTATTCTGCTATCAAGAATGCAGCCCAAGCCCAAAGCGTTCCCACCGTGCCGGGGGCGAATGGCGCTAGCCCGCTACCCAAGCCAAATGCAAGGATGCGACTAGGTTTTCTAAATACCCACTTAAAGGTGGGGATGGGTGCGGTCGGAATGTGGGTTTGAGTGTTCATGCAAAGTGATCAAATGATTGAAGAAGTTGGCTGGCTTCCGATGGATTTAGTGCTACTCCGGCGCTATTTATAAGCTTAATCTCAGGGGTGGAGTGTTGCATCGCTTGAATGTGGCCAATTTGCGCGAGCGGGAGGTTTAAGTCAGCACTGATTTTAGTAATGACCCCACGCATACTCATGGGGGCGGTAAAGCAGAGTTCGTAATCATCCCCACCACTCGCTGCATATCGGTTCTGAATCTCCATCGATTGATTGCGTAGTGTGGCGGATTTAGGAAGTCGGTCTAAAAAGATCTCGGCATCCTTATTGGATTGCTTCAAGATATGTCTTAAGTCTCCCAATAGGCCATCAGAGATATCCAGAGCAGAGTTAGCAATACCTCTTAAGGCAATCCCTAAATTAACCCTCGGAATGGGTTGATGCATGTGCGCTTGAATCTTCTCTAGATCATCCTTTGGCAATTCAATTTCATGACGCAGTGCAGCAAGAGTCAGCCTTGCATCGCCAACAGATCCTGATACCCAAATATCATCACCAGCTAATGCGCCTGATCTTCGAATGGCTTTTTCTTTGGGTATGCCTCCCAAAGCGGTGATGCAAATATTGAGTGGGCCAGCAGTGGTATCGCCACCGATTAATGGGCAGGAATATTGATTGGCAATAGCAAATAGCCCTTTGCTAAAGGCTTCTAGCCAAGCTGGGTTGGCCTCCGGTAATGCCAATGCCAGTGTGAAGCCCAAGGGCCTTGCGCCCATGGCCGCTAGGTCTGAGAGGTTGACTGCTAAGGCTTTCCAGCCCAGCCACTCTGGATTGGCATCCGCAAGAAAGTGTCGTCCGCTGACCAGCATGTCACTCGTAATGGCGATCTCTTCGGCGGGGTCAGCTTTCAATAGGGCGCAGTCATCACCAATTCCGAGCGTCACCGATCCGGGATTGGATGCAAGCATCAGTTCTGACTGCGTTTTAAAGAAACGTTGAATCAGGTCGAATTCACCTAAGTGGGAAGTTTGAGATTGCATGCCTCATTTTATGGCTCTTGGGACTCTTTCATCCGAGAGGAATAGAATTACAAACTTGAATATGCCTTATTGATGAGTGAACTAATGAGCAAACCAAGCAATAGCAGCAAAGAACAGCAAATAGCGGATTTAAGAGCAGCCGCTCTCCACTATCACGAGTTTCCAACACCAGGAAAAATTGAGATTGCTCCCACTAAGCAGCTAACGAACCAACGCGACTTGGCTCTTGCCTATACGCCAGGTGTTGCTGCACCTTGTGAGGAGATTGTTAAAGATCCTGCTAATGCCTTCAAATACACAGCTCGTGGAAATTTAGTTGGTGTGATTACTAACGGTACCGCAGTGTTAGGTTTAGGAAATATTGGGCCGCTGGCAAGTAAGCCGGTAATGGAAGGTAAGGCGGTCCTATTTAAGAAATTTGCTGGTATTGATGTTTTCGATATTGAAGTGAATGAAAACGATCCAGATAAGCTCGTTGAAATCATCGCCGCACTTGAGCCCACTTTTGGTGGTATTAATTTAGAAGATATCAAAGCGCCAGATTGTTTTGTGGTCGAGCGTAAGTTACAAGCTCGGATGAAGATCCCAGTCTTTCATGATGATCAGCATGGAACCGCGATTGTGGTTGCCGCCGCTATCTTGAATGGCTTAAAGGTTGTTGGTAAAGATGTTGGTAATGTAAAGCTAGTGACCTCGGGTGCTGGCGCTGCCGCATTGGCTTGTTTAGATTTATTGGTTGACCTTGGCATCCCTCGTAAAAATATTTGGGTGACTGACTTAGCTGGCGTCGCTTATAAAGGCCGCAAAGAATTAATGGATCCTGAGAAAGAGCCGTTCTGCCAAGAGACAGAATTGCGCACACTCGATCAAGCAATCGAAGGCGCTGATATTTTCTTGGGCCTGTCTGCTGGTGGTGTACTCAAGCAGGACATGGTTAAGAAGATGGCACCTAGCCCATTGGTGTTTGCTTTAGCAAACCCTACTCCAGAGATTCTTCCTGAGGAAGTAAAAGAAGTTCGCCCTGACGCGGTGATGGCTACTGGCCGCACCGACTACCCGAATCAGGTGAACAACGTGTTGTGCTTCCCCTTTATCTTCCGTGGCGCATTGGATGTAGGTGCCACTACGATTACGCGTGGCATGGAAGTTGCTGCAGTGAAGGCTGTAGCCGAGTTGGCACAAGCCGAGCAGAGCGAGGTAGTGACATCGGTGTACGGCATTGAGAATCTCTCTTTTGGTCCGGAGTACTTAATTCCGAAGCCATTTGATCCACGTCTCATTACGGTAATCGCCCCCGCCGTTGCTAAGGCAGCGATGGATGATGGCGTTGCTTCGCGTCCAATTAAAGACTTTGATGCGTACCGCAATCAGTTGCAGCAATTTGTATATCACTCCGGTACTTTGATGAAGCCCTTGTTTAGCATTGCTAAGCGCGTGCCTGCGAATCAAAAGCGCATCGTATTTGCCGAGGGTGAGGATGAGCGCGTGTTGCGCGCAGTTCAAATCGTTATTGATGAGCATTTAGCCACCCCCATTTTGGTTGGTCGCCCAGCGGTGATTGAGCATCGTATTGAGAAGTTCGGTTTACGCATGAAATCCGGCGAGGACTTTGAGATTGTTAATCCGGAGAATGATTCGCGTTACCGTGATTTCTGGCAAACCTATTTAGGGCTGACCGAGCGTAAAGGTGTTTCAGAGTCTTACGCTAAATTAGAAACTCGCCGTCGCAATAGTCTCATTGGTAGCCTGATGATTAAAAAAGGCATGGCTGATGGCATGATTGCTGGGACCATTGGCAACATTGCAACCCACTTAAAGTACATTGATGAGGTGGTAGGTCATGAGCCTGGTGCTAATGTTTATGGCGCTATGTCTGGATTAATTCTTCCTGGCCGCCAAGTATTTTTGGTCGATACCCATATCAACATAGATCCTACAGCCGAGCAATTGGCCGAGCTGACATTGATGGCTGCAAGTGAAATGCGTAAGTTGGGTCTCGCACCTAAAGTAGCATTGCTCTCGCACTCTAACTTTGGCTCAAGCAACGCTCCATCGGCAATCAAAATGCGTGAAGTGCTAGCTTTGATTCAAAAGGCAGATCCAACACTTGAGGTCGATGGTGAAATGCATGGCGATAGCGCCTTAGATGAAACTATTCGTGCGGGTGCGGTTACTTCATCGTCATTAAAGGGTGATGCTAATTTATTGGTGATGCCGAATATCGATGCTGCGAATATTTCTTATAACTTACTGAAGACTGCGGCAGGTAATGGTATTGCAATTGGACCATTGCTCTTGGGCGTTGCTAAACCGATTCACATTCTGACGCCAGCTGCTACGGTACGTCGTATTGTGAATGTCACTACTTTGGCGGTTGTTGAGGCTGCTAGCAATGCTAGGGGTGCCGCTTAATACGTAAATCAGGGCTTTTATTTATGTTAGTTAGCGATAACTAACATAAATAATTATTATATAAATCAATGGTTTATATAAAATGCACTGTAATTGGGCTTGATTTGATGGCGTGTTAAGGGTAACCTAGCATCCATCATGAATAATCGCTCTGAAAACGGCACTACAGTAGGCTTTGACGAACATAGTCGGGCTGAAAGTTGGGACAGCAATGATCGACTTGAAGCCGAGTCGCCTGCTGCCAATATCTACGCCGAGGGTGGTTTATCTCGTTTACAAACCTATGCAGCAAATCAAGTTTCGGGGAAAAAAGTGACAGCTTCTTGGCGTGCCGCTTTGGC
>CANCBK010000092.1 GCA_947374315.1 Burkholderiaceae bacterium
CGTATGCCAAATAATGCCGCTCTTATAGGAGTTGACATTGCTTTGCGCAGCCTTGATACCAAAATATTGGTGAACACGAGGCAGCTTTTTAATGCCACCATCAAAAAGAACAAAGTCGTGAATCAGCTCGAGCAAGCGCTGTTTAGAACACATCTTAAGCAGATATTTATCCAACTTAAAGAGTTTGTTATCAGCCTCATCCTCTTTCCAGCCTAAAAAGAACTTCTCTTCTGTGCCGATTGTTCCGTAACGAAGTCCTTCGGAATCATTCCCAGCGAAGACGATTTGCACTGTTGAGAAAAACCACTCATTGAAGTCTTTTCTCTGATTGGAGAGTAATTGTCGAATACCATCGCCAATGGATGTGCGACTATTTTTTAGCTCAATAACTCCAACTGCTATGCCATTAACATACAAGACTAAATCTGGGCGACGCTCTAAATTGCCCCGTAAGGTGACTTCCTCAGCTATCGAGAAATCATTATTTTCTGGATGGCTCCAGTCAATGAATTTAACCGTATCTGAAACAGAGCTAGCGTCGACCTTAACGTCAACACCGTAGCGCAATAAGCTGTAGACCGCTTTATTGTTGTCATACAGACTGCGGTTTGGATTATTTACTTCGGCTCTTAAAAAATATATTGCGCGACTAATTTGATTGGCAGTGTAACCGCGAGATATGAGATGGGGGACAAGTAAATCTTCCTCAATATTGCTATTTGTTTGATCACTTTTATCACCAAGATATCTGTAACCCAGTTCTCTTTTAAATAGCGAAACAACTCTGTTTTGCGTAGCCCTCTCTGGCAATCCAATGGTACTCATATCAAGCGTGTCTTTCCTGTGAGTAATTCTTGCATCATGCCTTTTTTAAGAGCCATGGTTTTATCGCGGCGTACAACCAGCCCCAATAACTCTTTATCCATATCAGAGAGTACGATAGCTATGGCAGCCTGCTCATCAACACCTGAAGGCAGACTTATAGGTAATTTTTTCACCAAACCAGCAGTGTAACTTTGCTGTTTTGTGCCTTGACAATACTTTAATGCCAACGATTTTCCGCAAAAGACATAATAGTGAAACAGATACTCAACAATTAGCTTTTCCCGAAGCGGGAATACAGCCATACATGATTGATTTGTTGCTGCTGGAGCCCCGACTATCCCACAGGACCCTCGAGTTCCCTCCGCCTCCAACCCAGTAATCGCCATTAAGAATGTACCTACGGGGTGAATAGTCAGGTTAGTCTCCGTAACAGCTTGGTTGCTTATTTTTTCAATAGTGTCTGTGATGACGTTGTAATTTAATTCACCACTGGTAATCCAGCGAACATCCCCTTTATAAAATTCTGGACGATTACGCCGTGGGGTCCCTCCACTAAAGCAATGACTTATTAGATCACCGAGACGCTTATTTTCCCATTCCCCATCAAATCCTGGAAGTCGAACACGCCCC
The DNA here is from genome assembly GCA_947374315.1 of Burkholderiaceae bacterium. The sequence goes on from CANCBK010000092.1 coordinate 1,456, forward strand.
GTTAGCAGTTGTTGCATGGTAGCTTCCTTGAGCCCACGTTTTTTACTAATGATTGCATTTAAAGAATCTAAAAGTGCATCTATATCGCGAAGCGCGGCGGCTATTGCTTGCTGCTCTCGTATTGTGGGACACACGAGCTCAAGCGATCTTAATTCCGTTAATCCGATCCGCTTTCTCGTGGATCCAGTTCCAGCATTAGCAGCACGGTTTCTAAAACTTTCAGCATTTATCTGAGTAAAAATAAAATATGGATCAAAATTATCTTTATCTACAGCCAATCGTATACCATCCGAACACATTAAATAGCGATCATGTAGGGGGGGAATAATGCAAGCCCGTGCAACGGGGTCACCCATTTTAGATAAGATAATTTCTCCGGGATAAATATTGCAACTTATCAACTCATCTGCTTTTTCTTTGGATGTAAATATTTCGTAGTCATTTTTAAATTTACCGTCACCAATATTTTGAAGTTGAATTATTCTCACTCCACGCGTCACGTAATCAGACGATTTAAGATTAGAGCCGAATGGTCCGCCGGTAAAACTCCAGCGAACTTTAGAATCAGCGATATCGGATAAAGGCATAACCTTCCAGGACTCTGGAATAATCCCAATTTTTTTCCGTTTATATTTAGCCATCACCCCCATGTGACACCCATTTTTTTCAGATGCTCATCAACACGCTTTGATAGCATCATCACTTCATCGGCGATCTGGGGTAATGGTGATTCATAGCGCTCAACCAATTCACGTATTCGCTCAGTTAAGACTTGCGATATGCTATCTAATTCGCTTTGAACGGCAAGGGTCAAATTAGTTATCCATTTATCCTCTACAACCAAGATCTTGACCTCATCCACTGATAATTGCCCATATTTTGAGTCAACTTTAGTAATCAATACTTCTTGTGCAGATTTAATCATCCCACTTATGATTGCTTCTTGCTCAACTAGCGCTAGATAATCCTGCAAGACTTTGCGCTCATCATCAGCATCGTTGTCCTTCTTTATTTCCTTTAATCTAGCTGCAGCGGATGTTTTAGTCAGCTTATCTTTATCGTTTTTCGCCTCTTCAAGCAAGCCACCCTCAACACCATGCTCCTCTGTCATTTCTTCCAATTGCTGCTCCAATATTAATAATTGAGATTGAAGTGAATCAATATCAGCCTGATCTTCAGCAAAGTATCGAGAAATTATTAAAGTTGGTGGAATTAATTCGGTGACGTATTTCTTTTTACCCACAAAATAATCCGGTGTTATTTTATTTTTCTTGCCTTTTTCTTCGATGAGAAGTTTGGGCTGCGAAGCCTTTTTCCACCCATCATCAGCAATGAGATAGCAGTCATCCTGCATGGTTTCAACCCAATAGTCCATCAGATGCTGGTATATGTCATAGCAATCAAGCAACTGAGCCTGCTCAAACCCTCTTAATAGCGACTCAGAAATGTTCTCAATTAAAGCTTTTGGATGGCCACCCTTATCAAAATCCTTTAGAAGCTTACTGTTGATTTTTACCCAAGCATTAAATAACTCAACGGTCGATTCATTAAATGCGGTGAACTCCGGATGACTAAAAATGGTTGACTTAATTTCAAAAGGTGGGATACGCAACTGACTGTAGCCCTTGCGGGCATCTTTAAATAATGCATCCCGCACAGCGGGGATAACTCGCCAATATGCCTCCAACTCATCTAAGTCATGATTTGGTATTCCACCCCTTAAATGCCCTTCAATATCTTGCAGATCCTCCACTTCAGTGCTATCAATATAACGCGGCAAATTTAGGTTGTAGTCATTCTTTGAATCACTGATCTCGACCACAGAAACCATACGAGAAAAGCCCGGGATATCTACTTGCTTTGCAAAGGTATCAACAATGCGGCGTAGATCTTGTTCGCGCAGTCGATTCTTAGGACCATCCTTACGAAACCCCTTAGAGGCGTCGATCATAAATATGCCCTTACGCGCATTTGCACCCTCTTTATCAAGCAAAATGATGCAGGCAGGAATACCCGTTCCATAAAACAAGTTTCCAGGTAATCCAATAATTGCCTTAATCAGGCCACGTTGAATAAGGTTTTTTCTGATCACTCCTTCAGCATTACCCCTAAATAAAACACCGTGAGGCAAGATGCATGCGCCCTTACCATTGGGCTTAATAGAACGAAGGATATGAAGTAGATACGCATAGTCCCCTTGTTTGCTTGGCGGAATTCCATACCCCTCAAACCGACCATAAGGATCCTTATCAGGCGTTAACCCAGTGCTCCAGCGTTTATCGCTAAAGGGTGGATTAGCAACAACATAATCAAATGTTTTCAGGGCTGTGCCATCGGTAAATAATGGATTGGCCAATGTATTACCCTGTTTAATATCTGCAGTCGCATAGTCATGCAGGATCATATTCATACGCGCAAGTCCGGCCGTTGCGTTATCTTTTTCCTGCCCGTAAAGCGTGACTTTTACATCTTTACCACGCTGTGCTTCATCACCAATCTTTAATAGCAGGGAGCCCGAGCCACAGGTCGGGTCATAGACCGTAGTTTCATTGGTCGTCTTTGCATTACGAATACCCAATATCTGAGCCATGATTCGGCTAACCTCGGCTGGGGTGTAAAACTGCCCCTTACTCTTACCACTTTCAGTTGCAAAGTGGCGCATGAGGTACTCATAGGCATCACCAAGAAGATCGTCGCCGTCAGCGCGATTTTGAGAAAAATCTAAAGCTGGATTTTCAAAGATAGCAATTAAGTTGGTAAGTCGATCAACCTTTTCTTTACCGTCTCCCAATTTCGCCGGGTCATTGAAATCAGGCATATCGGACAACTTATTAGCCAGAGCTAGTGGACCTAGAATTTTCTTGTTGATTTGATCGCCGATATCACTCTTGCCCTTAAGGGCCACCATATCGGCAAAACTTGCGCCAGGAGGAATGACAATAGGGGCGTATGGCTTTCCGGAGAATTTATCGCTGACGTACTTTAAAAAGAGCAGCACAAGTACATAGTCTTTGTATTGGCTAGCATCCATACCACCGCGCAACTCGTCACAGGACTGCCAAAGGGATGAGTAGAGCTCCGATTTCTTTATTGCCATAATTTTCTTTGTAAATTTCTATTTTGATTCAAAGGCTTACATGAGTATTCTAATTTATGTGGTCATCAGCATAATTTCGCTCGCGGGTGACCGTACTAGCATATTAAGGCATTAAAAATTACTCCCAATATTTGAAATTAGCGGGTTTTTTCCAAAGCATAAGCAGGCTCATCCTATGAGCCTCACCGCCTCTAATCTCTAAAAATGGTCACCCAAAGACACTTATATGAAATATCTACATTTATTACTGCTAGCCACTCACTTGGGGCTATTTCCCCTCCCATCCCAAGCGCAGGTCATGACTCTTGAGAACTCGCCGTACAACATGGAAAACAGCCAGTTCAATATGGAGAATTCACCGCACAACATGCGCAATAGTCCCTACAACATGGATAACAGTCAATACAACGTTAATTCTAAAAATGGGGTTTATGACAACACAGGGAATCGCATTGGTTATGAGGTAAAAGCCCCCAGCGGGGTGACCAACTACTTTGATAACAGTGGCAACCGTATTGGCTACACACCATCAAAGAGATAGACCATGTTGTCTAGTGCAATTATCCTTAGCCTTATCCTACCCTTACAGATCTATGGTGTTGGCGCGCATTTTGAGCCCTTTATTGTTAAGGCCACGATAGACGCTGCAGTTATTGCTGGCGCACCCTCATCTAAGGCTGCCAGGAAATATGCCTTACTAAGTCAAAGGCCTGAATTCCTGACCTCAGAAACATATCAAGCCTCCGAGACCGTCAGCTGGAGACGGCTCTACTTTAGAAAGTATTTTTCCAGCTAGTCATAAATCTTCATAGTTGCCATTAATCTGGTTTTGATCGCATCTCTTAGGGGTTTGGGGCCCAGAACCTCGACATCCGCGCCCTGCCTCAAGATATCTAATAGCAATTCACGCTCATCGCTATAGGGAATGCTTAAGACGAATGAACCGTCATCATGTATCTCGCCCTTTTGGTCTGGGTGCCATACTTCCTTGGCTACCCATCTTGCCCTAAAGGGGCTAAATTTTAGTTTGGCAATCTGGTGTTTAGTGCCGGCAAAAATCCCATAACCAGATTCAAGCTCAGCTCTTAAATCAGCCTCCTCAATGGATACCGCTGGTTTATCCAATAGAGTTACAGCCTCCAAAGCATCCATACCAAAAGTTCTTAAATCATCCTTATTATGGCAAAAGGCATCCAAGTACCAGTTATCTCGGTAATAAACCAATCGCTGCGGCGAAATTTCCCGCTCTGTTAACTGATTGTCTTGCCTGCCGTAATGCGTGATTTGCAGT
>CANCBK010000093.1 GCA_947374315.1 Burkholderiaceae bacterium
CAGAGAACAGAACTCCCCGGTTTTAAATAATGGGCCGCTTGTTCAACCAAATATTCATTTGGCTCTTTCCCAAAGATGAATTCTTCCTTATCAAAGCGCTCATTCCAAAACTGCGTGGCATCAGTAAAGCCCATTGATTTCTACCTCTAGATTAATTAAATCTTCGATTACTTACTCAAGCCACCGATAAGATCATTTTTCAAATCGATCACATTCTCGAGGCCAACAGCAATGCGTATAAGGCTATCCGTAATGCCTGCTAACTTTCGCGCTTCTGGAGTCACTCGACAGTGTGTAGTGGTTGCAGGATGGGTAATGGTCGTGCGAGTGTCACCAAGATTTGCCGTTATCGAGCAAAGCCTTGTTTGATTGATAAGCTTGAAAGCCGCCTTCTTGCCGCCCTTCAATGTGAAAGACAGAATCGCACCACCCGCTTTTTGCTGGCGCTTGGCCAAAGCATGCTGAGGGTGTGATTTTAGGCCGGGATGATAAACACGCTCAACGCCAGGTTGCTTTTCTAGCCACTGAGCGATTGCCAGAGCGTTCTGGCTTTGCTGCTTCATGCGCAATTCAAGTGTTTCTAAGCCCTTGAGAAAAACCCAGGCATTAAATGCGGATAGTGTCGGTCCAGCCGTTCGAACATATGGGAATACTTTACCCATAATGAATTCATCACTTCCCACAATGGCACCGCCGACAACGCGTCCCTGACCATCCAAATACTTAGTGGCCGAATGAATAACAACATCCGCCCCTAAAGCAAGGGGCTTTTGCAATGCTGGCGTACAGAAGCAGTTATCCACAGCAAAAAGCGCTTTTGCCTTCTTGGCAATTTTGGAAATGGCTTTTATATCAGCAATCTCCGTCAATGGGTTTGATGGTGTCTCCAAATAAAATAATTTGGTATTTTCTTGGACGGCATCTTGCCATGCCTTGGTATTTGACAAATCTACATAGGTAGTTGTGATGCCAAAGCGCCCTAGGATGTTGCTAAATAATTGGATGGTTGCACCAAAGACCGATCGAGAGCAAACCACATGATCGCCTGCCTGCAAATGAGACATCGCCATTGTCAAAATAGCAGCCATCCCTGAAGATGTTGCAATGCATGCCTCACCGCCCTCTAATGCAGCCAACCTATCTTGGAACATGCTTACGGTTGGGTTTGTAAAGCGGGAATAAATAAAACCTTGATCGGCATGCGCAAAGCCATCAGCCGCAAGTTCTGCACTATCAAAGCAAAAGCTTGAGGTTAAGAACATTGCCTCCGAATGCTCTTGGTATTCAGCAGTACGGCGTGTGCCTGCTCTAACCGCTATGGTTTCGAGTGCCAACTTAGAGAAATCAGGTTTTTTGCGGGTAGTTTTGCTATTCATACCGCTATTTTGACACCGAATTGCAGAATTACCTCAGACGATAGCGCCTGAGGAACTCGATCGTTGTTTTTAGTCTTCTGTAGCTAAATGCAGGTGCAATTGCGAACGGGCAAAGTCACTAGAATCACGTTGACGATCAGCCTTGGCCTCAGAGGTATTACGGGCCGCCTCCAGGGCATCCAAATAGGAGTCGTTGATGTCACCGGTCACGTAGCAACCATCAAAACAAGAGGCTTCAAAGTGCTGGATGTTGGGATTAATATCCTTGACTGCTTGCTTCATATCCTCAACACTTTGATAGATCAATTGGTCAGCACCAATCATCTTATTAATCTCTTCATCAGTACGACCATAAGCAACCAGCTCGCTACGGGTCGGCATATCAATACCATAGACATTCGGGAAGCGAACGGGAGGTGCCGCGGATGCAAAGATGACTTTTTTAGCGCCAGATTCACGAGCCATCTGTACGATTTCAAAAGAAGTGGTGCCGCGAACAATCGAATCATCGACAATCAATACGGTTTTATCTTTGAACTCAATCCGCATCGCATTCAACTTTTGACGAACAGATTTTTTGCGAACGGCCTGTCCAGGCATGATGAAGGTGCGCCCGATATAGCGATTCTTAAAGAAGCCTTCACGGTAGTCAACCCCCAATTTCTTAGCAACTTGCATTGCCGCTGGACGACTAGAATCGGGAATTGGCATGACAACATCAATTTCACCCGGAATGGTTTCTTTGCGAATCTTTTCAGCAAGATAGTCACCCATTCGCATGCGAACGTTATAGACGGTTACGCCATCGATCGTTGAGTCGGGACGTGCCATGTAAACATATTCAAAAATACAAGGCGTGAGCACTGCATCGGCTACACATTGACGTGAATAGAAATTGCCATCCAAATCAATATAGATTGCTTCGCCAGGATTGACGTCGCGAACAAAAGTAAACCCTAGGCCGTCCAGCGCAACAGACTCAGATGCAATCATCCATTCGGGACCTTTGGGCGTATCAATACGGCCAATACACAAAGGGCGTATTCCGAATGGGTCGCGGAAGGCTAATAAGCCATAACCAGCAATCAAAGACACCACAGCATAAGAGCCTTTAACGCGTTTGGTGACTTGAGTAACCGCATTGAACATCGCACTTTCATCCAAAGCAACGTTATTGGTTTCTTTTTGCAACTCATCCGCTAATACATTCAGCAAAACTTCTGTATCAGAGCTGGTATTGATGTGGCGACGATCGCGGTAAGCCATCTCTACACGCAAACTCGGTGCATTAGTCAGGTTACCGTTATGGGCCAAAATAATCCCATAAGGAGCGCTGACATAGAACGGCTGAGCCTCCTCTTCGCTGCTAGCAGAACCAGCAGTGGGATAGCGAACCTGGCCGATGCCAGCATTCCCCAATAGGCTGCGCATATTACGGGTTCTAAAAACATCTCGAACCAAACCATTCGCCTTGTGCATTGTGAACGAGTTGCCATTCATGGTTGCCATGCCGGCTGCATCTTGACCGCGATGCTGTAACAGCAACAACGCGTCATATATCAGTTGGTTAACTGGGGAGTGGGAAACTGTTCCAACAACGCCGCACATAAGCCTAAATCCCTAATGTTAAAGAAGGTGTAATGGTGGGGGTAATTTTAGGCATCGCATCACCCAATTGTTTTGCCCAATCAGCTGGTAGCCAACCCTTAATTAAGCTGGTTGCCATATCAATTGCTGGACGAGTAATTGCTTTTTGCCAAGCGATGCTTTGCGGTATTGGGGTCAAGGCCGCCAAGGTAGCAAGTACCACCACCACTAAACCACCTCGTACAAGGCCAAAAATTAAACCCAAGAAACGATCCGTCATACTCAAGCCGACGGATAAGATTATTTTTTGAATGATATTGCCAACTAGACCGCAAACTATTAGCGTTAAGATAAATAGAATTAGGAAGCTCACACCTAAGCTTACAAGCTCATCAAGGTGAAATGTAGAGAGCCATTCTGTTGAGAGGTAGTTGGTGTAATGGTAGGCGGCCCAAGCCGCAACAAACCAAGAGGCTAGCGCCAACACCTCTTTGAACAACCCGCGAGAAATCCCAACTAACGCTGAGATCAGCAAGATTACTAAGGTGAAGTAATCCACCGTGGTTAACTTTAAGGTGGATAAATATTCCATTAAGGGGCCCCACCAACCTCAACTAGCTTTGGGGATAGGCCCATGACCTTGATCTTCTTCTCCGCAGCCTCTGCTACACCTTTATCCGCAAATGGGCCTGCTCGCAAGACATAGAGCTTGGCGCCATCGGCACCCGTTTTATTAAGTGCATAGTTTGGGATCTTTTGATCTTTCATTTTGGTAATCCAGCCCTTAGCGCGCTCTTCAGAAGCAAAGGCGCCTACTTGAATAACAAACTTCCCAGAACTCGCAACCTTTTTAGGAGCCTCGTCCGCCTTTACTTTGGCGTTTGGCGAAGCAACAACCTCTTCGCCATCTGCTAAGCCCATTGCGACAGATTTATTTGGTGATGACGGCGCTGCTGATGTGTTTGACTTGTTATCCGCCACCCTTACCTCAGATTTAGCTTCGGGTGCCGGGGCAACAACCAGCTCCTTGGCAGGGGCTTCAATGGTGATGGGTGATTTGATTTTTTCTTCGCTAGCAGGCAATGCCGCATTTGGTGCTGGCAGGCTAGTGACTATATTGACAGCAATGTCGTTGTTCACTGATTTTGGCTTGTTATCCAAAATTCGAGGGAGCCCAACAACTGCGATCAAAACGAGAACACCTGCGCCTATTAAGCGATGGCGTGCGCGCTGCTGCTCAGGATCTTCAGTAAGCGCAAGCTCTTCATTCTCTTGAGAGCGCTGAAAACTACGGGGGGCTAATTTTGTAGCGATACGACGACCCCTTACTGAGCCTCGATCAAGGTCATCAGTTTCAGGGTTTCGCTTAAAAAGCTTCGATAAACGAATCATGGATCAATGCGCCTGGTTGTTTCGATAAGCCATTACGCCGGCTACGGTATAGAAGGATCCGAAGGTGACAATTCTATCACCCTCACCCGCATTTGAAAGCGCTTTTTGATAAGCCTCAGCAGGGTCTGGAAAGCATTCAATCCCGCCGTCTTCACCATTTTTAAGGGCTACGCCAAGCTCTTGGAGTTTGTCAGACAAAGCTTGGGCTCTCTCTGCCCTAGGGGTCGGTAGATCAGTACAAAACCAGAAATCCACGATATTCAATAAAGGTTTGATTACGCCAGCAATGTCCTTATCAGCCATAGCGCCAAAAATGGCATACGTGTAGGGGTGATAGCCCATTTTATCTAGACCTTGGGCTAGGGTTGCAGATGCATGGGGGTTGTGTGCAACATCCAAAACAATCGTAGGCTGCCCAGGAAGAACCTGGAAGCGGCCTGGCAGCTCCACCAATGCAAAGCCATTCCGGATGTCCTGAGCGCTGACAGGAAGGCGCTGGTGTAAAGCCATCAAGGCAGCAATGACAGCGGAGGCATTCAGGATCTGATTGGCCCCGCGTAATGCTGGATAACCTAAGCCACTAAAACGTTTTTTACGCCCTGCCCAGCCCCACTGCTGCTTATCACCTTGAAAGTTGTAATCACGGCCATGAAGCCATAAATCGCAACCCAACTTATCTGCGTAATCAATTAATGATTGTGGTGGTACCGGATCCCCGCACACTGCAATCGCTCCAGCACGAAAAATCCCTGCCTTTTCTAAACCAATTTCTTCACGTGTACTACCTAAGAAATCGGCGTGATCGATATCAATGCTGGTGATGATGGCGCAATCTGCATCTACGATGTTCACCGCATCCAAGCGACCGCCCATGCCTACCTCAAGTACCACCGCATCCAGGTTAGCCTTGTTAAACAAATGCATGATAGCTAAGGTGGTGAATTCAAAATAGGTCAGCGTCGGGGCATCAATCAAACCCACTCGAGCATTTTCAACGGCTGCGAAATGCTCGAGTAATAAAGAATCCTTAACCTCTTCACCGTTGACACGAGCCCGCTCGTTAAAAGTGAGTAGGTGAGGAGACATATGGCAGCCAACTTTATAACCAGAAGAGATCAAGATACTTTCTAAGTAGGCGCAGGTGGAACCTTTGCCATTGGTGCCCGCAACCGTAATAACAGGGCAATCAAAATGAAGATCTAACGCTGCTTTGACGCGATTAATGCGATCAAGGCCCATATCGATACCTACCGGGTGGGCAGTTTCGAGATGGCCAAGCCAGGCCGCGAGGCTAGGAAACAGAATGGGGGATTGCTGGGCTGTACTCAAGCGCTTTAAACCGCTGCGCTACCCGCAATCGCAGGCTCGGGAAGCTGCTGAAGCAAGGCTAATAAGCGAGCAATCTCACCACGCATTTGGCGACGATCAACAATCATATCGACCCCACCTTTTTGCATCAAAAATTCAGAGCGCTGAAAACC
>CANCBK010000094.1 GCA_947374315.1 Burkholderiaceae bacterium
AGTTACCGCCAACTTATATCAACGGTTTTATGCTGGCCAGCCTCAATATAGAAAGTAGCCATCTTTTTCTGGCCATCATATGTAGACTCGACGGAGTACCTGCCAGGCTTTAAATCAAGCAAAATTAATGGTCCATCTACTTGATGCGCTACCACCTCATAACCCTTGCTATCCATCACCACCAAGAACACATCAGATACCCATTCTGATTTGCTTCCACTTGCATGTGAAAATTCCATTAAGAGCGGCCAATTTTTGGCCTCAATTTTCATCGATTCAGATTCGTCCAAACCAATGCCCCCTTCAATAAATCGAACATCGCTGATCGACTGACATACCGGCAATTGAGCCATTGATACCAATGGCATCACCAAAGTAAAAAATACAAAAAGATATTTTTTCATGTTGGTCGACCCTCTCTGATTGATTGAATTACCCAAAAAAAAATCCCTACGATCTAATTAAGCATGTGCATTTTTTAATTATTTTGACGCTTGTCAATTAATCGCCTGTATTTAATTTTTGATACTTGTCTCTCTCAGAAAAAAAGCGCTAACTATGCATGTGTTCTTCATTTCATTAAAGACACGGGTAGCGACTTAGATAAATCACTCAAGCCCTATCTTTTAAAGAACGAGTAATCTAAAAGGAGTTGCGATGAGAAATAAGTTATTAATGACAGCGGCGGTCATCTGCTCAGCGGTATCCACTCAGGTCATTGCTGAAGAGAAGATTCAAGTTCCTAGCACGCAGGAGGTCATCACTACGTGTAAAACCCCATCAAGCCCTGAGGCGAGAAGTTATTGCATCGGATATGTGACGGCGATTTACGACACTTATCTAGTGACACGTCATCCTCGATCAGCAAAACCGTTTATTTGTGTTAAGCAACCCGCACCCACTCGGGATCAGGTGATTTCAGAACTTGTCAGTTGGTCTGACAAAAATCCGGAATATGCCACAGGGCCTGCATCTACAAATGTGTTGCGCTTCTTTTCTGAGCGTTTTCCTTGCGGAAAAGCAACTACAAATAGGGAGAAATCATGAACAATAAAATACTAGTGGCGGCGATAGTCACACTCGGAATAACAACCGCTTGCTCAAATATGAGTAATACCCAGCAAAGGGCTCTATCTGGTGGAGCGATAGGCGCGGCGGCAGGTACAGCTGGAGCCCTCATTTTTAACGGCAATCCAGTTTGGGGAGCCGTTGGTGGCGCAGCGGTAGGAACGGCTGCTGGTTTAATCTACGACAATTCTCAGAAGAAGAAATAGTCGCAATTGAATCGCGGCTGGAGGCCGGAAGCCGTTCCCATCAACCAACGCCAGCTATCGGCAGAGTGGGGATGGCAACTCAGAAGTACTTTGACATTTTATGGGGTCTCCTTTTTTCATGCGCCGCCTCATTAGCCCACCCTACCCCAAAAAAATAAGGCGTACCTAATGCCTTTCTTTTCTCAGCCTCCTCTTTTGACTGCCTCAATAACCAAGAGCAGAAACTGGTACGAAACAGTGTCGCTATAACCTCCTTTAAAGAAGCTGAAGTCATTCTAGATGTGGGCTTTGCCCCGAAGACTGCTTCGATAGTCGTGGCCTCATGGCCGGAAAAGTATCTAGTCAATTTGTAGCGTCCGGGGACGTCGTTGCATATCAATTAGCCAAAGGCACAGTCAATATGAGATCAATTTCCTCAACTTAGCCTAGCACTGGTCAGCCGATCCTTCCTAAGGGAGGTCTATATTGTTGATTCAGACACCAATCCATTTCATGTCGCTCAACTATTTGACGACAAACGAACGAAACTGGGCTCTAGCATAGGAATCCCATCCCCTACATACCCTCATTACCTAGAGATGAGATAGATGACTTTCAAAAGCACAATTCTTTCTGAGTCATAAAGGATCTATCCTCCCCCGTTATCGGATCTTTGAAATGAATTTCTTTGGCCAAGAGTTGCAACGGCTTTGAAAAATCCAGATCATATTCTTGATAGGGGGTCAGAATCGGGTAGATCTGATCATGCTTCATGGGTATACCCAGAGCATTGAGATGACAGCGCAACTGATGTTTCTTGCCACTCCCTGGAGTGAGACGATATTTAGCCCATTGACCCATTACTTCAATGAGTTCAATCAAGGTGTCTGCGTTCGATGCGCCCTCCACTTCCCGCATCTGCAAGAAGTGCTCAGACTCCTGCAATCTGCTTTGATAGGTCATTGGCAATCTTTTGCTGAGATTTTCTGAATGGGGTGCAATAGCCTCATAGACTTTTTTTACTGCCCGATCTCTAAAGAGGTTCTGATAGTGAGCCCTTTCCTGAGGCTGCACTGAAAATACGACGATCCCCGCAGTATCGCGATCAATGCGATGAATGGGGCTTAGAGTCTGTATCGCTGTTTTTTTCTTTAGTCGATTCAGTAGCGTTTGATGCAAGTACAGCCCACTGGGCGTCACCGGCAAAAAATGGGGTTTATCTGCAACCAGAATATGCTGATCCTGAAATAAGATGCATTCCTCAAAAGGTATCTCAGGCTCTCGAGCCAAACGCCTGAAATAGATTAAATGGGTATTGGGTAAATAGGCGTCCGTTGCGGAAACTGACGCGCCGTGTGGGGTCATTACCAGACCCTCACCAAAACGCGCAGACCATTCGCTGGCTTCGATATGAGGAAAGTGGGTTACAAAGAAATCCAACAAACTTGAATAAGTTTGACTGGCAGGCAAATACACCCGCGATGAAGAGACCCCTTCAGAATTGACTTTCATTGAACCTATATTGATAACTGACCTTTGAATAGCTTGATTATCCATCCCTTAAAGATCTCCCTCAATATAGCGGATGTCAATCCAGAAAATCCCCTCTAAAATAGTCGCATACACTTTTAAAGAATAATAAGAACTTCCATGTTTGAACTCTCGGTTTTTGACCTTAGTCTCTTAGTTTCCTGCGCACTCATGGCTGGTCTGGTCGATTCCATTATTGGGGGCGGTGGGATGATTCAGGTTCCGGCCCTGTTTGCCGCTTTACCCGGCTTTCCTCCGGCCACCCTACTCTCGGTAAATAAATTAGCCTCTGTCGTTGGGACTATTGGCGCAGCCATTCAATACACTCGGGCCAATAAGAGCCCTTGGGGGCTGGTAATTATTTCCTCTGTAGCCGCTTTCATTGCTTCTGTCATTGGCGCTTATTTAGTAACGCAACTACCAACCCAATGGCTCCGGGGTGCCTTGCCGTTTTTGTTATTGGCACTACTAATCTTCAACATCAAGTCGACGGCTGGTCTGGTTCATGCTCCAAAACATCAGCACCATAAGCAAAAAGCAATCGCTTCTGCTGGCGCAGGAGTCATTGGTTTTTATGATGGATTTCTGGGGCCTGGTGCCGGTGCTTTTTATAAGCTCTTCTATACAAGAGTCTTAGGCTTTGATTTCTTACGCTCTGCAGCGCCAGCTAAGTTTCTCAATATCGCCTCGAACTTGGGAGCGCTTTGCGTCTTTCTGTATCTGGGCTACTTTGACTGGAAGCTCGGTATTTTGATGGCCGCTGCCAACCTTGTTGGAGGTCAAATCGGTACTAGCATTGCCATTAAGCACGGGAATGCTTTCATTCGAAAAGGCTTCTTTATTCTAGTCACCATCCTCATTATCAAAACCTTTTACGATGCTTTTCTAAAGTAACTTACCAAGGGCTATTCAAATGAGTATCTTGCTTTTCTTATTTGCGCCGGGCTTATTAACCATATACTTTCTGATCCACATGCAGATCTGCCTATCTAGAGTGAGATATCTAGTAGATACCTACGGCATGAGTCGCAAGAAACTCCGTAAGCTCAAGTGCAAAGAAGTGAAAGCATTAAGACAATCTATTGATGCCCTTAGACATGCAAATGATGCTTTCGGCTTAGAGGCGCTGGTCAGACTCTATCGAGCCTGACCATTAAATCTACCAGCCTATTTTTTTAACTTCCCAAATGCTGCTGCCATCGCACTATTGATGGGTGGCGCGCTTCGTCGATCTTCCTGAGGCCTTCTGGTCTCTTGAGATTTTGGTGTATTTGGTCTATTTGGTGTTCTTTGCTCTGGGTTTGCGCCAGGAGTAGTTTTTGGCGCTTCATCCGTAAGGCGCATGGTAAGCGCAATCCGCTTACGCTTTTCATCAACCTCCAACACTTTAACTTTGACGACCTGGCCTGCCTTAACAACTGTATGCGGATCCTTAACAAAGGTGTTCGCCAATGCGGAGATATGCACGAGACCATCCTGATGAACGCCAATATCTACAAAGGCGCCAAAGGCTGCGACGTTGGTAACAACCCCCTCTAGAATCATGTCGGCCTTAAGGTCGCTAATTTTTTCTACGCCATCTTTAAAGGTTGCCGTAGTAAATTCTGGCCGTGGATCACGCCCTGGCTTTTCTAATTCCTTGATGATGTCAGTCACTGTAGGTAAGCCAAATTTCTCATCCGCATACTTTTCAGGATTGAGCGCCTTGAGTATTCCCGCATCTCCGATGACTTCCTTTACGCTCTTCTTAATGTCCCTCAGAATCTTCTCAACCAAAGGATAAGACTCTGGATGGACTGCTGAGGCGTCTAATGGATCAGAGCCATTCATAATGCGCAAGAATCCTGCGGCCTGTTCAAATGTCTTATCACCCAAGCGTGGCACGCTCAGTAAATCCGCCCTAGCCTGAAAGGCGCCATTACTATCGCGATAGGCAACAATGCCCTCCGCAACCGCACTAGAGAGTCCAGAAACCCTAGCGAGTAAAGGGGCTGAGGCGGTATTCACATCCACACCAACCGCATTCACGCAATCCTCCACTACTGCCACTAGCGACTTAGCCAATTGAGTCTGCATGACATCGTGCTGGTACTGACCCACCCCAATAGACTTCGGATCAATCTTCACTAATTCCGCCAAAGGATCTTGCAATCGACGAGCAATCGATACTGCGCCACGTAATGAGACATCCATACCCGGCAACTCTTTAGAGGCGTACTCAGATGCGGAGTACACCGATGCACCTGCTTCGGAGACCACAATCTTGGTGAGATTGAGTTCTGGCTTGGCTTTAATTAAATCCTGCGCCAACTTATCTGTCTCGCGGGATGCCGTACCGTTACCAATCGAGATCAATGTCGCCTGATGTTTTGCCGCTAACTTAGCCAGCGTATGCAATGAACCATCCCAATCATTTTTAGGTTGATGGGGGTAGATCACATCGGTATCAACCACCTTACCCGTGGCATCTACAACAGCTACCTTAACACCCGTTCTCATGCCAGGATCCAAGCCGATAGTTACCTTTGGCCCGGCAGGCGCAGCCAAGAGCAAAGCTTTGAGATTAAGTGCAAAAACATTGATCGCCTCGGCGTCAGAGCGCTCACGTAATGCACTCATCAGCTCGGACTCTAAATGCATAGAGCACTTAATACGCCAAGTCCAGCGCACTGTTTCTGAAAGCCACTGATCAGCAGGGCGACCTTCATTTTTAATCTTGAACTGATTGGCGATCCGCGATTCGCATGGATTGTGTGGGGCATCCCATTTAGGCTTTTCCTCTTCAGTATCGAGGCGCAAATTGACCATCAACATTTGCTCGCGACGCCCCCTAAACAAGGCCAAAGCGCGATGTGATGGAATCGCTTTAATAGGCTCCGAGTAATCAAAGTAATCGGCAAACTTTTCACCCTCTTGCTCTTTGCCGGCAATCACTTTGGACTCCACAACACCATGATCCTGTAAATACACTCTAAGTG
>CANCBK010000095.1 GCA_947374315.1 Burkholderiaceae bacterium
CAATATAGGTCACCAACTGCTGAGCTTCAGGCCCTGGTAGCAACATGCAGTAGTTGAGCGCATGTAAAAAGCGCCGCTCAGAAATCCAGCGACGCTTCTCAACTAGCTCTTGGTGGAGAACTGCGATTTGTCCTGCAGGCCCACCAAAGCTAATAAAGCCTAGCTTGGCCCAAAATTTCAGGGCCTCGCGCAGTGGAACGCTCAAACTTCTTCCATTCCACCAACAACTTGGCTAAAGCCGTTATCTACATAAATGATTTCAGCGGTGATGCCGTTTGCTAAATCAGATAGCAAGAATGCAGCGGTATTGCCAACATCATCAATAGTTACATTGCGACGCATTGGGGCAGTTTGTTCAACGGCTTCCAAAATCTTGCCGAAACCTTTAATGCCAGCAGCAGCTAAAGTTTTGATTGGACCAGCAGAGATACCGTTCGCACGAATGCCCTTAGGTCCGACTGAGCCAGCGATATAGCGTACCGAGGCTTCTAGTGAGGCTTTTGCAAGACCCATAGTGTTGTAGTTAGGAACATTGCGCAGGCTACCGAGGTAAGTCAGAGTCAACAAAGAGGATTTGTCGCGCAACATTGGGAGAGCTTCTTTTGCCATCGCCGGGAAGCTGTAAGCAGAGATATCGTGAGCGATTTTGAAGCCTTCACGAGAGAGACCTTCTAAAAAGTCGCCAGCAATCGCTTCACGTGGTGCAAAGCCAATTGCGTGAACAAAGCCATCGAACTGAGGCCAAGTTTTTGCCAAATCCTTAAACAGGGCCGAAATCTGCTCATCGCTGCCAACATCGCAGTCAAAAATCAAGTCGGTATTAAATTCTTTAGCGAAATCGACAATCCGGTCTTTAAAGCGCTCACCAACGTAGGTAAAGGCTAGTTCAGCCCCTTCGCGGTGACATGCCTTGGCTATGCCATAGGCAATAGAGCGGTTAGAAAGAAGACCGGTAATCAGAATTTTTTTGCCAGCGAGAAAGCCCATGTTGTTTCCTTTACTTCAAATATGATTAGCTATCTACAATTGTTGCATATATGCCTACCCTAAACCCCATTCGCCAAATAGCCCATTTCTTGCTACTAGCCATGCTAGTAGGGCTTGGGGCCAATATAGCGCAGGCAGCTCAAGGGATCTCCCAGTATGGCAAGCCTAAATATGCCGAAGGATTTGCCCATTTTGATTATGCGAATCCTCATGCTCCTAGGGGAGGCACCCTCATTTTACCCAACCCAGGGCAAAGAACGAGCTTTGATAAGTTCAATCCTTTTACTTTACGGGGTATAACGGCGCCCGGAATTGAATTGATGTTTGAATCTTTGGCCGAGGGAAGTGCTGATGAGGTATCAAGCATTTATGGTTTGCTTGCTGAAGATATTGCTGTTGCTCAAGATCATAAGTCGGTAACGTTTCGCATTCGTCCTGAAGCAAAGTTTTCTGATGGTAGCCCAGTGTTAGCTGCTGATGTGAAACATAGCTTTGATGTTTTGATGAGTGGTAAAGCACATCCTCGCTATAGAACTACCTTCGCAGATATCAAAGAAGCGGTCGTGTTATCGGATCGAACAGTGCGTTTTGATTTCAAAAATAACAACACAGAATTACCTATTTTGGCGGGAACACTCCCCATCTTTTCTCGTAACTGGGGAAAGAAGCCTGACGGCACAATTATCCCTTTTGAGAAGGTTGCCTTTGAAGCGCCATTGGGCAGTGGGCCATATCTCATTGAATCCTTTAAAGCTGGTAAATCGATTGTCTACAAGCGAAACCCGCAATATTGGGCTGATCAATTAAGCAAGCCTTTAAATGTCCGTGTTGGTTTTTATAACTTTGATCGCGTGCTCTACAAGCTCTATAGTGATGATGCTGTTCGTCTAGAGGCCTTCAAAGCGGGGGAGTTCGACGCTATCGTTGAATACCGCGCCAAGATTTGGGCTAAGGGCTATGTGGGCTCCAAGTTTGATAACGGTACCCTATTGAGGAAGGCATTCCTCAATCACAATGGGGCAGGGATGCAAGGTTTTGCAATGAACCTTCGTCGCCCCATTTTTAAAGATGCTCGAGTGCGTGAAGCTTTGGGTTACGCCTTAGATTTTGAATGGCTCAATCGCCAAATTTTTTATGATCAATACAGTCGTATCAATAGCTACTTTCAGAATAGCGATTTGAGTGCGAACTTTGATGGACCGCGTAAGCCCACAGAGGCAGAACTAAAACTGCTAAGACCATTGAAAGCAAAGTGCCCACAATGGGTGCCTGATGCAGTATTTGACCCAATGCCTCCAGCTCCATCCACCAAGTCACCTGACAGCCTACGTCAGAATTTAAAGAAAGCCCGCGAACTATTGATGCATGCTGGCTGGCAGTTTCGCGATGGCGCATTGCGTAATGAAAAGGGTGAGCCATTTCGTTTTGAGATAGTGGAAGATGGCGGATTCTTTCTTAGGGTAATTTCGGCATACGTGCGCAATCTAGAGAAGTTGGGAGTTCAGGTAGATATTCGAACTAGCGATTTTGCCCTTCATCAAAAGCGGATGAACGAATTTGATTTTGATATGACAACAGTCCGTTTCCCAGATTCACAAAATCCTGGGAATGAATTATGGGATCGTTTTGGCAGTCAGGCTGCCAAAGAAAAAGGATCGGATAATGTCATTGGCATTCAGTCACCAGTAGTGGATGCCTTGATTCAGGAAATTACTAAAGCGCAAAATCGCGAGGAGTTACGTGCCGCTACGAGAGCTTTAGATCGCGTACTCTGGAATAGTTATTACGTCATTCCACAGTGGTACAACCCAACGCACCGTGTTGCCTATCGCAAAGAGATGCGCTATCCAGAGCCTCCCTTGTACTATTCAGCAGAACCTTGGATTATTCAAAACTGGTGGAAAGCAGAGGCTAAATAATGCAAGGTCAAATGCGCGCCTATATCTTTAAACGTCTACTGTTGATGATCCCTACCTTATTGGGCGTGTTGACCTTGACCTTTGCGGTGGTGCAATTTGTACCCGGCGGCCCAGTAGAGCAGATGGTCTTGGAATTAAAAGGCAAGGGTGCTGGAGCAACAGGTGGATCAGAGTCATCGGGTGCTGGGGCAACCTATCGCGGGCGCCAAGGTGTCGATGCACAACGCTTGGAAGAGGTTAAAGCGCTCTACGGATTTGATAAGCCGCCAGTAGAACGTTATTTCATGATGTTGGGGCGTTTTGCTAGATTCGATTTGGGTCAAAGCTATTACCAGCATGAAAGTGTCTGGGGCTTAGTGGTTTCTAAACTGCCCGTATCGATCAGCGTTGGTTTATGGACCTTCTTCATCACATATTTGGTTTCGATTCCACTAGGTATTGCGAAAGCAGTGCGCGATGGCTCTCGCTTTGATGCGGTGACTAGCGGCATCATCTTGGTCGGTTACGCCATTCCAGGATTTGTATTGGGGGTGCTCCTCCTTGTCCTCTTTGGTGGCGGTAGTTTCTTGCAAATCTTTCCACTACGCGGACTGACTTCAGATGACTGGAGTGAGTTGAGCATGATGGGTAAGGTGATGGATTATTTATGGCATTTAGTTTTGCCAATCACCGCTTCTGTTTTAGGTAGCTTCGCAGTAATCACGATGTTGACGAAGAATTCCTTCTTAGAAGAGATTCGTAAACAGTATGTATTGACTGCGAGAGCCAAGGGCCTCACGGAGAAACAAGTGCTTTGGAAGCATGTATTCCGCAATGCGCTCTTGCCTTTGGTAACTGGCTTCCCGGCTGCATTCATCGGCGCCTTCTTCACTGGTTCACTACTGATTGAGACTCTGTTTTCTTTAGATGGATTAGGCTTGCTTTCCTATGAGTCCGTGATGCGACGTGACTACCCAGTAGTTTTCGGAACACTCTATCTGTTCACGTTGATTGGTTTGTTTACTAAATTGATCTCTGATCTTTGCTATGTCTATATTGATCCACGTATTCAGTTTGGTGCAGGGGGTGGATCATGAGTCGCTGGCATCGCTTTAAAAACAGCCGCATGGGTTATGCCAGCCTTTGGATTTTTATGATTCTGTTTGGCCTGTCTATGTGTGCCGAGCTCATTGCGAATGACAAACCCTTGATCGTGCGCTATCAGGGTAAGTTTTATTTCCCCATTGTGAAATCCCAGCCTGAAACAGTATTCGGCGGTGACTTTGCGACACCAACTGATTTTTTGGATCCCGATATTCGTCACAACATTACGAGTAATGGTAATTGGGCGATTTACCCACCCGTTCCCTATAGCTATGAGACGTTGAATTACTTCTCAAAAGTACCCAATCCTGCGCCACCGTCATTTGATAACTGGCTAGGCACAGATGATCGTGGGCGCGATGTCTTGTCACGTTTAATTTATGGATTTCGACTGTCGATTTTGTTTGGTTTGGCGCTAACTATTGTGGGGGTTAGCGTAGGTATCATCACCGGCTCTTTAATGGGTTTCTTTGGCGGCAAGTTTGATTTGGTTTCTCAGCGTTTGATTGAGATTTGGTCAGCGATGCCGGAGTTATATCTACTCATCATCTTTGCCTCCATCTTCAACCCGAGCATTTGGCTCCTGATTATTTTGTTAGCTGCTTTTGGGTGGATGGGTTTATCTGACTATGTGCGTGCAGAGTTTTTCCGCAATCGCGCCCTAGAGTACGTTCGCGCTGCTAGAGCATTGGGCTTAACGAATTTGCAAATCATGCGCCGTCATATCTTGCCTAATAGCTTGACCCCAGTGATTACTTTTCTGCCTTTCAGAATGAGTGCTGCCATTTTGTCGCTCACGAGTTTAGATTTCTTAGGTTTGGGTGTGCCGCCGGGAACGCCGAGCCTTGGGGAGTTGCTCTCTCAAGGTAAGAGTAATTTAGATGCGTGGTGGATTTCACTATCCACCTTTGTTGTATTGGTTGCTACCTTGCTCTTACTGACTTTTATGGGTGAGGCCTTGCGCGATGCGTTTGATTCTCGTAAGTCAGGCGCTATGAGTGGAGGTCGCTCATGAGCGAAGTTAATAGCCCTAGTAAACCGGTAGCCCCTTTACTTCGTTATGAAGATTTCTCAATCTCTTTTGGTTCAGGCCGGCGTGAGAAATTTGCCGTTAGTCATCTTGATCTCGAGATTGGGGTGGGGGAGCGGGTTGCTTTGGTCGGAGAGTCTGGTTCAGGCAAGACTCTGACTGCCTTGGCTCCATTACGCCTTGAGCCTGAGGGTGCAAAAACATCTGGCCGCATTTTGTGGAGCGGCAAGAATGCTCATGCTGGTAATTCACCGGTCAATTTGCTGGATCTACCCATACATGATATTCGTGAGATTCGGGGTCGTGAGATCGCGATGGTCTTCCAAGAACCCATGACTGCGCTTAATCCTTTGTTTACTATCGGCAATCAAATTATTGAGGCTGTGCAGATATATCAGCCTTTAATCTCCAAGGCCGATTGCATGTCTGCAGCAATTGACCTCCTCAAGAAGACGGGTATCCCGGAGCCAGAGAAACGCTTCCATTCTTATCCTCACCAATTATCGGGTGGGCAGCGTCAACGCGCCATGATTGCAATGGCATTGGCGTGTAAACCTAGATTATTAATTGCAGATGAGCCAACGACTGCCTTAGACGTCAGTCTACGTTTGCAAATTTTGGATTTACTTA
>CANCBK010000096.1 GCA_947374315.1 Burkholderiaceae bacterium
TATACATATTAATAAGAATGACTCTCATCTAATAAAAGAGGGTAAATATGCTTACCGTGTTTGCTTTGGGTCTGTGGCAACCGCAGATGTTATGTTGCCAATTGGATTGGAAATCCTAGGCCCTGGTCGATTCCGCCCCGGGCCACCAAGAAGCACTAAAACCACCTTCGGGTATTTTTTTATTTAACGACTGCTTTGGGTCGAACTCTGCCCACTAGACGTAGATGGAGCATTAGTCTGCTTCACATCCGAAAGCGGCTAGATGCTTTCTCCTGCCCATAAAAATAGCGTATGCCTTTGCAGAATAAGGCTAGTGCTTATGGTTAATTTAAATGCACTAACGCAGAGAGATGGTTTATCACTGGGTCTGAGTGGAAAAAGGACAAAGCAAGGAGTACATGCTTTATTAAGACCTTCTCTAGATCTCATGTAAAAGACTTGCGCTGAAGATGGAGTAAAGCAGAAGAATTGATCAATATTTCTATTAATCAAAGGTGGTCGAGATTGACCAAGATGGAACGTTATATTCACCATTTGGTGAGTAAATTACACGTTAAAAATGAAAAAGCTCTCAGGAATGAACCTGAGAGCCTTATAGATGCTTGGTGGGTCGGGCGAGATTCGAACTCGCGACCAACGGATTAAAAGTCCGCTGCTCTACCGACTGAGCTACCGACCCAGTAAGACAGAAATTATAGCAAGAAGTTTGTGTGCCCCCCTAGGTTTCCTAGGTTTGGCCTTCGTGCCCTGTAGTTACAAGTGGCTTAGGCGTTGGCGCGTCTAGCAACCGGTGGATTTTTTGAGAAATAATCCTTAATTCCCCTCAAAATTGCCTCAGCAATTCGGTCCTGGTAGGCATCATCGTTGAGGCGTGCTTCTTCCTGTGGGTTGCTAATAAAGGCTGTTTCTACCAAGATTGATGGGATATCGGGGGCTTTGAGGACAGCAAAGCTCGCTTGCTCAACTTGCCCTTTGTGTAAAGGCGCAAATCCGCTGATTTGTTTCAGAATCGAGGCACCCACTTGAAGTGAGTCCTTAATCTGTGCAGTTGTGGACATATCCAATAGCAGGTTGGCCACCTGCTTGTCTTGAGTTTTGATATTGATGCCACCAATAAGATCTGAAGCATTTTCTTTGTTGGCCATCCAACGCGCCATCGTGCTGCTTGCCCCCATTTGCGATAGCGCAAAAACTGAAGCGCCTTTTGCTCTGGGCTCGATAAAAGCATCCGCATGAATCGATACAAATAAATCCGCTTCCACACGACGTGCTTTTTGTACGCGGGCACCAAGAGGTACAAAGTAGTCCCCGTCTCTAGTGAGAAATGGGCGCATATAGGGGTCGCTTTCAATCTTGTCACGCAAGCGTTTGGCAATGGAGAGTACAACGTGTTTTTCTTGTGAGCCCATTGCCCCGATAGCGCCAGGATCTTCTCCGCCATGCCCAGCATCAATGGCAATCGTAATAAGGCGTTTATATTTGGCTTTGGCTGGAATCTCTTTGATCTCAGGAATGGCTTGAGCTACGGGAGCTTTTGGAGCGTCCTTTTCTTTCTTGGTTGCGAACTGTGCAATCAAGTCAATTTCTTCATTGGATTTTTCTAGGGCGCTCTCTTTATGTGCGCTGCCCTTCACCAGCTCCATCAGTGGGTCGAGTGGGGTGGCAGGATAGAGATCTAGTACCATCCGATATTGATACTCTGCGATAGGGTCGAGCGTGAATAGCTGAGGCTTCACGGGCTCTTTAAGGTCGAATACCAGGCGTACCATCCCGGGTTGAAATTGCCCTACCCGAATTTGTGAAACATAGGGGTCATTCGGCCTCACTTTAGCCACCAACTCTTTGAGGGTAGAGTTTAATTCCATGCCCTGTACATCTACTACTAAGCGATCGGGATTGGTGAGTAGTTGTTGAGTAATTGGCAATGCTTTATCGGATTCGAGCGTAATGCGGGTGTAATCTTCTGCTGGCCAAATACGCACCCCCAATATCTTTGCACCCCAGGCTATATCTATTTCACTAAAAAAGAGAATGCAGCCCATGAGCTTGGCTGAAGTTTTGAGGTGCTTGCGCCTAAGCGGACTTTTTAGGGGCTTATTCATCGCCATTAAGATTGCAATTGCCCTAGAACGGCTTGACCTTGGCTGGAAATAGCTTTGAGTTGAATGGCTCTTTCATTCTCATCGACGCCCGCCATCAGATGAATCTGAATATCAAACACGGGGAGAGTGCCCTCAGCTTTTTCTGGCCACTCGACTAAGCAGAATCCGGGCTCGTCAAAGTGCTCCGCAAACCCAGCTTCTTGCCATTCCAGTGGATCACGCATGCGATAGAGATCAAAGTGATGGGCGATGAGGGTTATGCCTTGAACTGTGAATGGGTAGGGCTCACACAGGGTGTATGTTGGACTCTTTACTCTGCCGTCATATCCCATACCTTGAATCAGGTGGCGGGCAAACGTGGTCTTGCCAGCGCCTAGATCACCCTCTAGGGAGATATTGAGATGAGAGTGAGGATCTACTTGAAGGTGATGCGCAATACTCAGGGCAAGTTTTTGTGCCAAAGCGGCTGTTTCCGCTTCCTGCCTACAATGTTGAGTAAATGAGTCCTGAGTCATTCCCCTAGTTTATTCAATTATTGAGAGACATTCTGCATTCCTGATGACTACTTCCTTAACTTCACACACCGTGGATCAGGCAAACCTCCGTAAATGGTTGGATGAAGAGTCTCGTGCATTGGGTTTTGATGGCCTGCGGATTGCCGATACGCATCTTGGCTTAGCTACCGAAAGACTTCATGAATGGTTGGCGCAGGGTCGCCATGGTCAGATGGAATACATGGCTCGCCATGCTGCATTACGCGCTGATCCGGAGATGCTAGTGCCAGGTACGGTGCGGGTCATTTGCGTCACTATGAATTACCTGAGCCCAGCCATCAATTTTGATCAGGAGTGGCAGCGATTATCTATGCCGACTCAAGCTGCGGTATCCATTTATGCGCGTGGGCGCGACTATCACAAGGTCATGCGCAATCGTTTACAAGAGTTTGCGCAGCGTATTGAAAAGCATATCGGCTCTTTTGGATATCGCGTCTTTACTGATTCCGCGCCATTGATGGAGGTGGAGTTGGCTCGAAAGGCGGGATTGGGTTGGCGGGGTAAACATACCTTGCTCCTGAATCGAGAGTCGGGGTCAACGTTCTTTCTGGGTGAGATTTTGGTTGATGTGCCATTGCCAGTGGATCAAGAGCAAGAGCCCCATTGCGGTACTTGTCAGGCTTGTATTGATATCTGCCCTACACAGGCTATTACCGCTCCTTATCAATTGGATGCCCGTCGTTGTATCTCGTATTTGACGATTGAAAATCCGGATGCGATTCCGATTGAATTTCGAAGGGCAATGGGTAATCGCGTGTACGGATGTGATGACTGCCAACTCATTTGCCCTTGGAATAAGTTTGCAAAACGCACGGCATTACCTGATTTTGCAGAGCGCCATGGTCTTGGTAAAGCAAGTCTTTTGCATCTATGGTCGTGGACTGAAAGCGATTTTGAGAAGCGTCACGAAGGGAGTGCCATTCGTCGCATTGGTTACGCCCGATGGCGCAGAAACTTGGCGGTAGCCCTAGGTAATGCGCTGGCGGATACGGGGGTGGCTGAGGCGGAGAAGAGTTTGATGAAGGCGGCTCTAGTCAACGCCTTGCCAGAGGCCGATGGATTGGTGGCAGAACATATTCAGTGGGCTTTGGGTTCTTAAGGCTTATTGGCAAGGTCTTTCGCTAACTCTTACAATCAGACCATGTCCTCTGCTGATCAACCATATATAGACCCTAGCGAAATTGCGCTTGAGGGCTCGGCCGCGCAGCGCTTTAAAAATCGCAGCGATGCTTTCTGGTCAGGCATTCGTGATGCTGCGGGTGCTCCAGCGATGGTCTTATTTGCGGGTATGGTTGGTTTCGGTGCCATGGGAAAAACCAATGGGGTTGATGCTTGGTTTACTGGCGCCACCAGTTTATTGATGTTTGCTTTGCCTGGGCAGGTGGTGTTGCTGGAGATGGTCATCACTGGATCCTCTATATTCGCGATCATTCTCGCGGTATCACTCACTTCCACTCGATTCATCACGATGACCGTGACGCTCTTTCCGCAGTTCCATGAAAAAGATCGTAACCATAGCCTCTATGCTTCAGTTCATTTATTGGCAATGACGGCTTGGGCAATCTCCATGCGTGAGTTTCAAACAATTGAGGCCAGACATCGCTCGAGCTATTTCATTGGCCTAGGATTGTTGTGTTGGATCATTTCGATTCCAGGAACTATTTTGGGTTACTTATTGGCGGGTATGGTGCCTCCAGCGGTGACGCTTGGCCTAGTCTTTATTAACCCGCTATTTTTTCTGCTGACTTTTACTGAGGTGAAGCCCTGGATTAACCGTATCGCTATTGGCTTGGGATTTGTGTTTGGACCCATATTCATTTTGCTGGATCGTGATAGTAGCTTGCTCACTACTGGTTTAGTGGCGGGTACCATCGCATACTTAGTGGATCGCAAGATTTTGCGTAAAAGGGCGGGGGTAATCGGCTGATGAATGCTGCTCTTCAAGGTTGGGGCTTGTGGATTGCTTTAGCGGGGGCGACCCTGGGCACGTATTTTTGCCGCGCCATTGGCGTCTTGCTGGCCAAAAGAATTAATCAAGATAGTGAAATCTTCCGCTGGCTTGCTGCAGTAACTTATGCGATGGTTGCAGCGCTAGTGTTCAGAATGGTTCTGATGCCGATTGGACTCTTGGCCACCGTTCCAGTTTGGGTGCGGATCTTGATTTGTCTCTTGAGTATTGGCGTCATGGTTTCCAGGCCAACACGCCGCCTCGTTCCAGCCTTATTGACTGGAACTTTGTTGATGCTGGCGTACGGCGTCATGCCCTAACGCGATGCATTGTGTTGCTCCAACTTAGAGATGGGCGGCTAGTATTTTGGCGATATGCACCGCTTCTCGTTGAGATCCATCCGCTATCTGGTGACGGCAGCTCGTACCATCAGCAACCACCCAACTATCAGGTGATTTACGAATAGCCGGTAATAGACTAGCTTCGGCCATTTGTTTTGACACTTCAATATGCTCCGCTTCATAACCAAAGCTTCCCGCCATTCCGCAGCAAGAGGATTCAATTAGCCTGGGCTCTGCGTTGGGGATCAATTTTAGTAGCTCCAGAGCGGGGGTAACGGCAGCAAATGATTTTTGATGGCAATGACCATGAAATAGCACGGGGTGAGTAGCTGGCTTTAATTGGAGTGTGAGTTTGCCAGCTCTGGCCTCGCTAGCTAAGAACTCTTCTAGGAGTTGCGCTTGCTTG
Source organism: Burkholderiaceae bacterium (assembly GCA_947374315.1). Next base: position 5,352 of record CANCBK010000096.1, read on the forward strand.
CTCACAGCCATCGCGCGCTCACCAAAGCCCATGACTAAGGCCTCATCTTTTAAAGTGAATAAACAGGAGGGCTCGAGACCAATGATCGGAATTCCTTTATCTGCAAATGGAGCTAAGTGGTTTATCAATTCATCTAAGGTCGATTTGGCTTTATCGACCATGCCAGCTGCTAAGTAGGTTCGCCCGCAACAAAATTCTTTAGAGCAGGTGTTCGAAGTCTGATTTATCGCTTCAGCATTTTTATCGAGACTTTTTTGAGGAATATGAACGCGATACCCCGCC
>CANCBK010000097.1 GCA_947374315.1 Burkholderiaceae bacterium
CGGGATACGCGAGCAACAAAGCTATCGTGTTCAGCGCCGCTCTCATTATTGGCGTTGCATTTCTCGCTCAACGCCACCAATATCATGAGCCCTCTAAAGCGGTCTTCCCTGTGGAGGCCGTTGATTTCGCTCAAGGGCAGGGTATCACTGGACCCGTATTAAATTCTTACGAATTTGGTGGCTATCTAATTAGTCGAGGCATTCCGGTATTTATTGATGGAAGGGCGGATTTATATGATGAAAAAGTGTTGGGACCTTATTTAGATGCGGTAAGGGACGGCTCACCCACCGCCTTAGATGCCATCATTCGGGAATATGGCATCACTTGGGTCTTGATTCGCCCTGATTCTCCTGCAAGAGTCTACTTTGATGCTCGGGCAAATTGGCAAAATAGGTATGAAGATAAGTCAGCGCTTATTTTTACCTTAAAACCACCTTTACCAGCTCCGGGCAATTTGACTCAATAGCCGCATAAATGAAAATCTACCGCTCCTCCCGTTTTTTGATTGCACTTTTATCGATGGTCAGCCTTTCTCTATGTGGGTGCGATGGTTGGAATCTCCCGCAGTATTGGTTATGTAGCGGATCTTCACAACAAGTTGTTTTAAGTTCTGGCGGTGCTGTATTAGAAAAGTATGAGGGTAGGGATCCGCTCATGTTGGAGATCTGGGGGGATAAAGTGTATCAATTCTTGCAGGGCAGCCTCAGCGGTACTTATGAGATTTGCAATCAAGATGAGGGGCTTAGTGCGACGCAAGCATTAATTCACTTTGAATTAACTGCGTGCGCAAATAGAAATAAAAAACAGGTTTCAGTATTCTTGGAGCGCAGGGGTATTTTCAATCCCGCCACTGGCGAACTTGAAATCAAGGAGTCTCGCCAGCACGGTGATCAAGAGATTCGCAATGAAGGCCGCTATCAGTGCCGTAAAAAAGGGCGCACATTTAATTTCTTGGAATTTAATCATGTCTAAGCGAGGCGTATCTCTACTGTGCTTTATTGCGATTGCGATTAGCTTAGAGTTGCCGCTCATCCTCTCTTATATTTGGATGACAGGTGATTTTTCTGTGCATCGATTTAATGTATGGCCCATTACAGAGTGGTTGATTAATTATCAGGCAGGGTTTATTCGAAGGGGTCTTCCTGGAGAGATTTTGTTAAGATTTTTTGGGCATGGCAGTCTATTGAGGGCTCTATATTTCGGAATGTTCCTATCGTTTGCTCTATACATTGCCCTCTTCCTCTGGGTTTATTGGAAATCTGGGATTCGCAATGGCAGGGTATTGCTAGTAGCCATTTTGATTCAGGGAGGTATATTCCATATGGGTTTAAGCGCTGATTTTTATACGCGCAAAGAAAATGTATTCCTTATTTTTTTTGCGATTCAGTGCTTGCTCTATATGCAAATTCAATCTACCACTCAGGCGCGTGAAAAGTATTGGATTGCTTTATACGCTCTTCTACTCATTGTCGTATCTCCAGTATTGGTGTTGATGCATGAGGCGTATTTATTTTTAAGCTTTCCTATCTCCGCATTATTACTATGGGTGTTGATGTTGGAACGCCCACACTTTCGATATCTACGGTTTGTTTTCATTGCATTGTGTGTTGAGGTGCCATTGACCTTCTTGATTTGCTCGCATTTTCACGGTGATGTTTTGATGAGTCAGGTAATCTGGGATTCTTTGCCTTTTGCGGACCGATTATTAATATCTCCCGCGGCTCCATATTCTGCGTTTGGAGCGATTGGATCCTTGGGGTGGGATCTTGGTCAACATCTGACAACTTTGTATGGTGTGATGAGTTCTGGCGGTATTTTTGTCTGGATATTCTTTGGTGCTGGCAATCTGTTTGTGCTCACATATATTTTTTCATCCCTACAGTCTGGGAGATTCGGGGGTGAGCAAACTCAATATTTCCGTTGGATTTTGATTGCCCTTTTGTTGCTGCTACCCATGTTTTTAATTGCTAGCGATTGGGGTAGGTGGATTGCCTCCATCAGCAACCAGATAATTTTGCTCATGTTCGCTTTTTGGAAGTCGGGGTTATCCCGAAGGCCCGAGGTAAATAGTCTTTGTTTGTTTTTCGGGAGGCGCGCCACTCTGGGCGCCAGCTCAATAGCGTTTGGGCTATGCATCCTATATGAAATAAGCTTCAAGATGCCAGAATGCTGCGCTTATTACACCGATATTTACATGCCGATTGCAGTCTATTGGGACCTAGCGCTCAAGTTTTAATGCAATTCCTTCTTTTTTCTTTGTAGTTTTTTTGATCTAGATCAATTTTTTATTCCCATGCCATATTTTTTGCGTTACGATAGATTATGTATTTATGGAATTAATAATTACTTAACAAAGTGTTTTAAAAGGAGCTGTGTTATGGAAAATCAAGCAAATAAAATGAAATCCTTCATTTCTAGTCTCGTTAAGAGTGAAGAGGGCGTTACCGCCATTGAATATGCCTTAATTGCCGCCGGTATTGCTGTGGCTATTGCGGTGATCGTGGGTACTTTGGGTAACTCTGTATCTAGCGTATTCCAGTCAGTTGTTAATAAGCTTTAATAATTGAAGTTGCTGGCACCCAAATAATTTGGCTGCCAGCAATGTAGATTCTGGGCGCATCAAGTGGAAGATGCGATTCTTGTATATTGGCTTGCTCTTTGAATGATGCTCGAAGAGGTAGGCGGAAAGTAAAAGTGTATGTCTGCAACTTTTCCGTTTTTGGCTGTGATGTCTCTCGCCACGATATTGGATTTCGCAACTAAGCGAATCTCCAATTACCTAATACTCTTAGGCCTATCCGCCGGCCTAGCTCTCTCCTACATCAACGCCGGGCCGACTGGATTGCTGGACTCAGCCTATGGCGCGCTTCTTGGACTATTTCTCTTTATCTACCCTTACATTAAGTCTTTGATGGGGGCGGGTGATGTCAAATTGATGGCCGTTGCGGGTTCTTTTTTGGGGCCATATTCTGTATTGATGGCGGCTTTGTATGCTTCCATTATTGGCGGCTTGCTTGTCTTGGCCTATTTGATTTACAAAGGCCTCTTATTTGATTCGCTTAACAGAGCTTTTAGGTTTAAGTTTAGTAGCAATCGCATTCCCTACGCCTTCGCCATTTCCCTTGGGGCTTGCTTAGCCCTCATAAACCCCACTCTTTTATAAACATGCAAAACAGACGCATTCTTTTATCTCTTATAGTTGCTTCAGTCGTTGGGCTGCTGGCACTGTTTATTGCCTCATTTGTTGTTAAAGATGAAGAGGCGATTAAGGCATCGATGGTGGTTGCGGCTTCGGAAAACATTCCGATGGGAACGACTATTTCCGCTAGTCAATTGAAATTGATTAAGTTGCCTGGTGACGCATTGCCGGGCGGCATTACCCACACGATCGAGGAATTAATTGGTCGAATTCCCAAGGGTGATATTAAGGCTGGAGAGGTCATTTTTGAGCGCATGATGTACTCGGCAACATCTTCTTCCGGTCTTGCCTTTGCTATCTCTGCTGGCAAGCGGGCAATGTCCATGAATGTGAATGAGGTCTCTGATGTGGCGGGATTCGTAATGCCGGGATCTTATGTCGACGTTCTGTTTAGTAGTAAGGATGAAACTGGTCGATTTAACTCCAGAATTATTATGCAGCGCGTACTGGTTCTCGCTGTAGCGCAGGATCGTGTTGCTGCAGATGAAGCAAAGCCACGCATAGTGAGCTCCGTTACTTTAGAAGTGACTCCACAGCAGGCCGAGGTATTGGACGCTGCACGAATGGCGGGAAATTTATCACTTGTTTTGCGTAATCAAACCGAGGGCTCCGTCCCTGGTGAGGCAACTCAAACCCATACCTCTAGTGAAAATGGGGTTGAGGTAATTCGCGGTACATCTGTGCGTATGGAATCTGGATTGGGTCGTTAATATGAAAATTTTTAATAAAGCTGGCGTTTGGACTAGTCTCATCACATTTAGCTGGATGTTGTTAGCCCCCAATTTTTTGTTTGCCGCTGAAGCGGTGGTCTCTAAAGAGGTGGGCAAGGTTTCCAGTATTGAGATTTCGCTTGGTAAATCACGCCTTTATAAGTACGCAGACCCGATTAATAGAATTTCAGTGGGTGATGCCGCTATCGCCGATGTGATGGTGGTTAGTCCCAATCAGATTTACCTGCTTGGTAAGAAGGTAGGCTCTACCAATGTATTTATGTGGCATGCTAATGGAAATCTCTCTACCTTAGATGTTGCGGTTGGTGTTGATGCTGGCGCACTTCAGAGCTTATTGGGAAAATTAATTCCTGGTGAGAAAAAAATCCGCGCATCTTCGGCAGGAGAGTCTCTAGTTTTGAGTGGCCAAGTTTCTGATTCTATGAAGGTGCAGCAAGCCATTCAAATCGCTCAGGAGTACACCGGCAAAAAAGTTCTCAATATGATGACCACCGATCATCTTCCGCAGGTATTAATTGAGGTCAAAATTGCTGAAATTGATAAAGCTGTTGCCGACTCCCTAGGTGTGCAAGTGCAGGGCTCGAACTTTACTTTCAATATGCTGAACGGCGCTACCGCCCCTTTAGGCTTTGCTGCTAATGCTGCTGGTACGGTGGGAACCACCAATGCTTGGCTTCAAGCCCAAATTAACAGCGGTTTGATTAAGATTTTGGCTGAACCCAACATTATGGCAATCAGCGGACAGGAGGGAGAGTTCCTCTCTGGCGGAATTGTGTTTTTACCGGTTCCTCAGTCAAGTGGCACGGGCGGTTCGGTTATCACTCTGCAACCTCAAAACTATGGAGTGGGTGTTAAATTCACTCCAACTGTTTTATCTGAAGGCCGCATCAATCTAAAGGTAAGTCCGCAAGTTTCTGAGGTACAAACCCAAGGCATCACGGTAAGCGCTGGAGGCTCAACCTCTGTGCTACCTTCAATTACTACGCGTCAAGCCTCTACTACAGTTCAGCTTTATGACGGTCAAAGTTTTGCTATTGGCGGATTAATTAAAAATAACGTAGCTGAGGTGATTAGCGCATTCCCTGGTTTGGCAAATTTACCCGTATTAGGAGCGCTATTTAGGAGTGCGTCTTTTAAGGCAGACCGTAGCGAGTTATTGATTGTGGTGACCCCACATATCGTTCAGCCGGTCGCCAATAAGGTGACATTGCCTACTGATAAATACATCCCCCCAACTCAAGCTGAGTTCTTTGTAAACGGCAAGTTGGAAGGCTCAAGGCCAGAAAATATTACTGATGGGGCTGCCAAATGATGAAACTGAACTTTGGGTATAAATCGATGTTGAAGGCGTTTACTAGTTCTGTACTTATTATGGGACTCTCTGCGTGCCAATCTACTTGGGATACGTCCCCAGATTTCGGCGGGACCGTGAATGATGCAGTGCAGTCTCAGCGAGTCAATCCAAATGCACCAATTGGAAATCAAAAAGTTACCACTGGATTAGATGGTGGTGCAGCAAAGGGTGCTATTGATAACTATCAAAAGTCTTTCGAAGTAAGAACACCAACCAGTAGTGGCACATACCCAACGGGCGCTACGATGGGCACTTCTTCAGGAGGTCGATAAATGAAGATTGCAGCTAT
>CANCBK010000098.1 GCA_947374315.1 Burkholderiaceae bacterium
AATTGATCTTTGGCGCGAATAGATTCAATTTCGTTGTACGCATTGAAGATTTCAGCCTGATCTAAGCCTAAAGATTCCACAATATATTGGTACGCGTGGGTGTGAATTGCCTCTTCAAACGCCTGGCGCAATAGATATTGACGGCACTCTGGAGCAGTAATGTGGCGATAAGTGCCCAAAACAATGTTGTTTGCTGCCAAAGAATCTGCTGTTGTGAAGAAACCGAGATTGCGCTTAATGATGCGACGCTCATCTTCAGTTAAGCCATTTGGATCTTTCCAAAGCGCGATATCGCGATTCATATTGATCTCTTGTGGCATCCAGTGGTTTGCGCAACCAGCTAAGTATTTCTCCCAAGCCCACTTATATTTAAATGGGACTAACTGATTTACGTCAGTCTTGGCATTAATTACACGCTTATCAGCAGCGTTAACGCGCAAGGCTGCGCCGCCAGATAAAGCTGCACTCGCAGTTGCTGCAGGTGCCGCAACTTGAGGCGCAATTGCGACCTCGTCTGCTTGCGGGCGCTGCGGCTCGGCCACAACTGGTTGCTGAGCAAGACCTGCTTTCGCTAGTGCCGGTGCAACTTCTTCTTCCCAATTCAACATCACTCTCTCCTAATTCTTATTTTTTCAATCAGTAAGCAAATGGCTTACTGACATGCTTCACATTCTTCAAAGCCGGCATCACCTGGGCGCATTGTGCAAGCAGGACCATCCAATTCTTGCGCAGCTGCAGCATCGGTACCATTCACGCCACCGCCACTGGATACGGAATTCAACTGACCGCTAGCAACTGTCGACTTCTCAACGTGAGTTGCAGCCATTGTGCGGAGGTAATAGGTAGTTTTGAGGCCACGCAACCAAGCTAACTTATATGTGTCATCCAATTTCTTGCCAGATGCGCCACCCATGTAGATGTTGAGTGATTGCGCTTGGTCAATCCACTTCTGACGACGTGAAGCAGCTTCAACCAACCAGCTTGGCTCCACTTCAAATGCAGTCGCGTACAAATCACGCAAATCCTGTGGAACACGATCAATTTTGGACAAAGTACCGTCGAAGTACTTCAAGTCAGCAATCATGACCTCATCCCAGAGACCGCGATCTTTCAAATCACGCACCAAGTACTCATTTACCACCGTGAATTCACCTGACAGGTTAGATTTCACGAACAAGTTCTGGAATGTAGGCTCGATACAAGCTGAAACACCAATGATGTTCGAAATCGTTGCCGTAGGCGCAATTGCTACGCAGTTAGAGTTGCGCATACCAAATTGCTTGATACGTGAACGCAAACCATCCCAATTCATTGTGGAGGAGCTATCTACCTCTAGGTAACCACCGCGCTCTGCTGCCAACAAGGCTACTGAGTCTTGCGGAAGAATGCCACGATCCCACAAAGATCCTTTGTAAGTGCTGTACACGCCACGCTCTTCGGCCAACTCATTAGATGCTTGATAGGCGTAGTAGCACACTGCTTCCATTGAAGAATCTGCAAACTTCACCGCCTCATCGCTAGCGTAAGGAATACGCTGCATATGCAAGCAATCCTGGAAGCCCATGATGCCCATGCCGACTGGACGATGCTTCAAGTTGGAATTACGTGCTTTAGCAACAGCGTAGTAGTTGATATCAATCACGTTGTCCAACATCCGCATTGCAGTACGAATGGTTTTCTGAAGCTTCTCGTGATCCAAAATCATCTTGCCAGATGCATCGGTAGTCATGTGCGCTGTCAAGTTCACAGAACCCAAGTTACATACCGCGATTTCGCTCTCATTTGTGTTGAGGGTAATCTCAGTACACAAGTTAGAAGAGTGAACGACGCCGATGTGTTGTTGTGGGCTGCGGATGTTGCAAGGATCTTTAAATGTGATCCATGGGTGGCCAGTTTCAAACAACATGCCCAACATCTTGCGCCACAATTGTTGCGCTGGAATGCGACGGAATGGTTTCAGCTCACCGGAATCAGCTTTTTTCTCATAAGCAACATAAGCCTCTTCAAATGCCTTGCCGTATTTGTCATGCAAGTCAGGCGTATTTGAAGGTGAGAACAGCGTCCACTCACCACCCTCCATCACACGCTTCATGAACAAATCCGGAATCCAGTTAGACGTATTCATGTCATGCGTACGGCGGCGATCGTCACCTGTGTTCTTACGCAACTCGAGGAACTCTTCAATATCCAAATGCCATGTCTCTAGGTAGGCACAGACTGCACCCTTACGCTTACCACCTTGGTTCACCGCAACCGCTGTGTCGTTTACCACTTTTAAGAACGGTACAACACCCTGTGACTTACCGTTAGTACCTTTGATATGACTCCCCAAGGCGCGCACGTTTGTCCAGTCATTACCCAAGCCGCCAGCAAACTTAGACAAGAGTGCATTCTCTTTCAAGGCTTCGTAGATGCCATCAAGATCATCATCTACCGTTGTTAAGTAGCAGCTTGATAACTGAGGACGTGTGGTCGCTGAGTTAAACAAGGTTGGTGTGCTGGACATGAAGTCAAATGTCGAAAGAATTTCATAGAACTCGATAGCACGACGCTCACGATCTAACTCATTCAAAGACAAGCCCATCGCAACGCGCATAAAGAAAGCCTGCGGCATTTCAATGCGGCGATCTTCAATATGCAAGAAATAACGGTCATACAAAGTTTGCAAACCGAGGTAGTTGAACTGCAAGTCGCGGCTAGCGTTCAATGCTGCAGCCAAGCGTGGGAGATCAAAATCACGCATCCGTGGATCTAACAACTCAGCAGAAATACCTTCGTTAATATACTTAGCAAAATAAGTGCTGTACTCAGCTTGCATATCACCTTGCAACACTTCGCGACCTAAAATTTCTTTACGAATCACGTGCATCAAAATGCGGGCAGTTACTTGGCTGTATGCAGGATCTTTTTCAATCAAAGTACGTGACGCCAAAATTGCGGAGTCATACACTTGAGCCATTGGCACGCCATCGTACAAATTCTTGATGGTTTCCGTAATGATTGGGCTTGCATCGATATTGTTGCCAAGACCTTCACATGCAGCTTCAATGATGGTGCGCAAAGCGGCCATATCTAGCCACTTCTCTACACCGTTGTCAGTTACCTTAATACCGGACTCACCAGCCTGAGTTGCCGCCTGAGTTTCCTGGGTGATGCCCTGTTGTGTTGCACGCTCTTGATTGCGCTTTTCACGATAAAGAACATAAGCACGAGCAACGTTGTGCTCACCACTGCGCATCAATGCCAGCTCTACTTGATCTTGAATATCTTCAATATGGAAGGTGCCGCCATTTGGACGGCTACGGAGCAAAGCGCGCACAACTGAGTGAGTTAATTGCTCTACCTGCTCACGAACGCGTGCAGAAGCTGCGCCCTGACCACCATTAACCGCTAAAAATGCCTTTGTAACCGCAATGGCAATTTTGGATGGCTCAAATGCCACCACTGAGCCATTTCGGCGAATGATTTTGTAATCAGACAATTGAGTGGCTTGACCACCACCTACTCCACCGGCTACAAAGCCAGCAGATGGGGTTTGATTCATGGATTCCGAAGGGTTCATCCCTGGATTATTTGCACTGGCAGTCTGTCCTGCTGTCTGGGGGTTGGCATATGTCATATTTCTCCTGCTTTTTTATATGGTACGTAAACAAAAATGTCTTTTAAAACAATGATTTAACATTATTTAATATTGTCTTTTTTCCGGAAAAACCACTATATGTAGTGTTTTTTCCGTCACTAGGCACTAAGTATAGGGAATTATTGGAAACTTGGTAAGGCATTTCTGACAAATATTTATAAGTATTTTTCCCTATTTATTCAATAAATTAGAGTTCATTTTGGTGCATATTTTGCAGCCCTTTTTAGCTAAAGGGCAAGAATGTGAGCGTGTGCTCACATACTAATTTAGAGCCCTAGCGAGGGTCCAAACCAAAGGGGAATTTTTTGACTGATGTGTCAGTTTTCGATTGGAACTTTTGCCAACTAAATTGAATCCCAGGGTCTGTTTTTCTGCCAGGGGCAACATCACTATGCCCAGCAAATTGAAGGTCGGGGTAAATAGACCTCAGTTGGGTACTTAATTGAGCAAGGGTTGAATATTGAATATCTTCAAAAGGATGTTCGCCATCACCCTCCAACTCAACCCCTATCGAGAAATCATTGCACCTTTCTCGACCCAGGAAAGAAGAAAGCCCCGCATGCCAGGCCTTGTTTTGGCTAGAAACAAATTGAAACACCTCACCCTGGCGAGAAATCAAGAAATGACTTGATACCTTCTGATCTGATATCTCCTCAAAATAAGGGTGCAATGAAGAATCCAGCTTATTTTGGAAAAAATCGACAATAAATCGTGTGTTGTTGCTATCTACAAAACCGCTGGGCGGCAAACTGATGTGATGAATCACCACTAAATCTGGCATGACGCCTTCTGGCCGAATATCTTGGTTCGGCGAGATCCGCCATCTGGCAGAGCCCAGCCAACCTTGCGCATCTAGGCTTTGGAGATGTTCTTGTGAGCAATAAAAGCGCTCTTCTTGAGCGATTGCTTCAGACTTTAGAAGATGCACCGAACAATAGTGACACTGCACAATGATTTCTGGTTCGGCAGCCTTGGTCTGCTGCGCCTTGATCTTGGCCGCCTCATCGGTATTGAGCTTTGCCTGTTTTTTCCCCTTTAGCCAAAGGTAAAAAATGCCTGCACCAGCAAATAGAAGAAGCCACTTCATCACCAGGTCATGCTCTTTGAAGAATTACTTCCATCACAAATCGACTGCCAACATAGGCCAGGAGTAAAGCGGTATAAGCGCTCAAGACCCAACGAACAGCTACGCGCCCACGTAAACCAACGCGCCAACGTGCTAGCAGAAGTCCCGTAAATAAAAACCAAGAGATGAGAGCAAAGATAGTTTTGTGATCAAAAACCAGCGGCTTGCCAAATAATGTTTGCGAAAAGAGGAGGCCAGAGAACACTGTCAAACTGAGAAGTGCAACACCCACATAGAGCAAATTAAAAAGCAAGCTTTCCATGGTCATCAATGGCGGTAAATCCTCCAGCCAATGGGCTATACGACTATTAGGGATGATGGCCAGTTGACGGTGTAAAGCGCGATCCTGAATACTCATCAACATGGCATGCATCGCAGCCAAACTCAATAATCCAACAGAAATAGTAGCAACAATGAAGTGCCCCTTAAACCATGGATCAGATACAGCTCTTGGAGAAATCAGGGTACCCGAGAAAATAGTGGGCAATGCGGAACAGACCAGCGCAAAACACAAAACCAGCCAACGCAAACTCGAGATTGGCAAAAACCAAGACTGAAGCCAATAAAAAGCGAGGCCAACCCAAGCAATCAGCGAGAGATCCTGAGCAAAACCGAACACAAATCCCTCTGGCGTGAAGACCGAGTCATGCAACTGAATTCCATGCACCAGCAAAATCAACAGGATCAATGCCCGAACTAAGCCTGTAAAAGCCGATGATTCGACTTT
>CANCBK010000099.1 GCA_947374315.1 Burkholderiaceae bacterium
TCTTGGCGGACCTGCCCAGGTTCAAATGGGCTGATCATGCCTTGCTCGCCCATGCGGCGGATCCAGTGGTCAGATTTAATAGTCATGGCCGAATTGTAAAACCATCGCAGGCCATATGCCCACGAATTTACAAGGTGGGCGGCGGAGAGGTAAAAATCACCCTCTCAGGGGCATTGAAGATCTCAAAATGCTTCCCAGAACAGCGGGATAGCAAGGTGAGATTGGTTTTGCGGGCGAGCTCAAGCCCCATTAAGGTCATGCCGGAGCGCGTCATTAAAAAAGGAATACCCATCTGAGCACCTTTAATGACCATCTCCGAGGTAAGACGTCCCGTAGTGAAGAAGATAAGGTCCTTGCCTGGCTTATCCGCTAGCCACATCAGGCCCGAGATTGAGTCAACAGCGTTATGCCGCCCAACGTCCTCAATAAAATGTAGAAGTCGGACACTCTCGCTACCTTCCCGCTCAAACACAGCACAGGCATGAACAGAGCCGGATTTCTTATAGATAGTGTCGTGAACGCGAATGCTGTCGATAAGGGCCACGATTGCCTCTTGGGTTAATTGAGGGCCATCCGGCAACCTAATCTCCGCCATCTCCTCAATCAAGCCACCAAACATCGTCCCCTGCCCACAACCCGTGGTCACTACACGCTTGCTGGTAAGGGCATCGATATCTACCGTGCTGCGATGGGTCTTCACAGCTGCGGAATCCGTCTCCCAGTCCACCTGAATGCTCGCTATATCGTCTGGTGACTCCACTAGGCGTTGATTGCGCAAGTAGCCCAGCACCAAAGCCTCAGGAGCACTCCCCAAGGTCATCAAGGTAACCACTTCCCGCTTATCCAAATAAATGGTTAAAGGGCGCTCCCCAGGAATGTGGGTGGTCTTGATGCGCCCCGCCTCATCCATGACCTGCACCTCGTGCACCAAGGGCACGGAAGCATGAGACATCTGAATGTTGTGGGGCAAAGCCATAAAACGCCTCTTAAATAGGTTCAAATCGGTATTCACTTTAACCGCAGACTAAAATTGGTGCTGAAGTGAGGCCCCAAGCCCCATAATCTGGTATTCCCAATTGTTGAAACTTTTTCTATTTAAGTCCGCATGAGTAGCCCCAAACGTCGCCTGCTAGTTACCTCCGCCCTGCCTTACGCCAATGGCCAAATTCACATTGGGCATTTGGTGGAATATGTTCAGACGGATATTTGGGTTCGCTTTCAAAGAATGCGTGGTCATGAAGTGCACTATGTTGGCGCGGATGATACGCACGGCACCCCAATCATGTTGCGCGCTGAAAAAGAAGGGCTCACCCCTAAAGAGCTGATCGCCAATGTTTGGAAAGAGCACAAGCGCGACTTTGATGACTTCCTAATCTCATTCGACAATTACTACACAACCGATAGCCCTGAGAATGAAAAACTTTCTCAAAGCATCTACCTCAAGTTACGCGATGCCGGCTTAATTGAAATGCGCTCTATTGAGCAAGCCTACGACCCTGTTAAAGAGATGTTCTTACCAGATCGTTTTATCAAGGGTGAGTGCCCTAAATGTGGCGCTAAAGATCAGTACGGCGACTCTTGCGAAAAGTGCGGAGCAACCTACTCCCCAACCGATTTAAAGAATCCTTTTTCAGTAGTGAGCGGTGCAACACCCATTAAAAAAGTGTCTGATCATTACTTCTTCAAATTATCTGATCCTCGCTGCGAAACTTTCTTGCGCGAGTGGACTCAAGTCAAAACCCCACTGCAGCCCGAAGCTCGCAACAAGATGAAGGAATGGGTTGGACAGCCTGGTGATAGCAAGCTTGGGGACTGGGACATCTCACGCGATGCACCCTACTTTGGCTTTGAGATTCCTGATGCTCCCGGCAAATATTTCTATGTATGGCTTGATGCACCAATTGGCTACTACGCCAGCTTCCTTAACTATTGCCAGAGCAAAGGCTTGAACTTTGAGGACTGGGTCAAACCCGATACAACTACCGAGCAGTATCACTTTATCGGTAAAGATATTTTGTATTTCCACACACTCTTTTGGCCGGCGACCTTGCATTTCGCAGGCTACCGCACGCCAACCAATGTGTTTGCGCACGGCTTCCTCACGGTCGATGGCGAGAAGATGAGCAAGTCTCGCGGAACTTTAATTTCTGCACACAGCGTGATTGAATCTGGATTTAATCCAGAATGGTTCCGCTATTACTTTGCGACGAAATTAAACGACAGCATGGAAGATTTGGATTTAAATCTTCAAGACTTTGTTGCCAGGGTCAACAGCGACCTTTTAGGTAAATACATTAATATCGCCAGCCGAAGCGCCGGCTTCTTAGTCAAACGTTTTGGCGGCGTGGTTTCTGATGCGGCTATGCATAATCCATTACTCACTGAAATTGCAGCTGCCAGCGAAAAAATTGCCGCGCTATATGAGGCTCGCGAATACGCCAAAGCATTGCGCACGATTATGGAATTGGCCGATAAGGTGAATAGCTTTGTCGACGAGAACAAGCCTTGGGAAATCGCTAAAGATCCTGAGCGTGAGACTGACTTACAACGGGTCTGTAGCGTGACCTTGGAGGCATTCCGTTTATTGAGCCTCTATCTCAAGCCAGTGTTGCCTCAAGTCACAGCAGGGGTTGAGGAGTTCCTCTCTATTCCAGCCATGACTTGGGAGAGCGTTAAAACACCCCTCTCCAGCCAAAATCTGATCAAACCCTATAAGCACCTCATGACCCGCGTTGAAGCGCCGCAAATCGAGGCTTTATTGGCTGCAAACCTCTAAAAATAAGCTCAAAAGAGCGAATTTCTAGGAATTAGCCAAAAAGACGGTAAGTCTGTAGGAAAAATCGTTAATAATGATGGGCTAGGCAGCCAGTTGCTGCGCAGTAATTTTTGTAAATTATTGAATTAATTGAGAATTTTAGGAAATATGATGGCAAGATATACATCCGAATTCACCCAGTTCTTAAATGAGCTCAAATCCGAGAAACCGGATCTCGAAGCAGGTCAGCAAGCAGGTCGCGCCCTCCTTTGGGACAAAGAACCTTTGACTATTGAAGATCAACGTCGCGCCAAGGCGGCGAAATTAAAGCAAAAATCTTACGTTTACTCGAATGACTGAGTTACGAACCGAGCCAAACGCTCAAGCTGAATTACTCGATAGCACTCCATCGGTAACCGATGGAATGTCCTCGGCATTCGCCAAGTTGTATGGCGAGCCATTATTTAAACTCCCGAACGACCTATATATCCCCCCAGATGCTCTGGAGGTTTTCCTGGAGGCGTTCGAAGGCCCACTCGATCTTTTGCTTTACCTAATTCGTAAACAGAATTTCAACGTACTCGATATTCCGATGGCGCAGGTGACTCTACAGTACCTAAGCTACATTGATCAAATCCGCCACCATAACTTAGAGTTAGCAGCCGAATACTTGCTGATGGCCGCCATGTTGATCGAAATTAAATCTCGCATGCTGTTGCCAATGAAGAAGGCTGATAGCGATGAAGAGGTTGAAGATCCGCGCGCAGAATTAGTACGTCGCCTCCTAGAATATGAGCGCATGAAATTAGCTGCGCAAGAGCTCGACCAAATTCCTCAGCAAGGACGTGATTTCCAAATCGCTCATGGCTATGTTGATACGACCGTTGCGGTTACTTGGCCAGACGTTAATCAAGATGACCTACAAATGGCTTGGCGCGATGTGCTTCACCGCGCAAAACTCAACCAGCACCACACCATTACTCGCGAAGAGTTATCGGTACGTGACTTCATGACGCGCATTTTGCGTCGCCTGCAAAACACACGCTTTGTAGAGTTCGGCGAGTTGTTTGAAGATGCCATTAAATCCGGCAAAGGTATTCCAGTCGTCATCGTGAACTTCATCGCAATGTTGGAGTTATCCCGTGAAGCTTTAGTTGAGATTACTCAAGCAGAGCCATATGCGCCAATTTACGTACGACTAGCCTACACCCCTGTTGCATGAAAATTATTAGTGATATACAAGAGTTGCGTGACCATTTGCGTGGACAAAATCGTGCATCCTTTGTGCCAACCATGGGCAATCTCCATGAAGGCCACCTATCTCTCATGCGCCTTGCTAGGCAGCACGGTGACCCGGTAGTAGCCAGCATCTTCGTTAACCGCCTACAGTTTGGCCCCAATGAAGATTTTGATAGCTACCCGCGCACCATGCAGGCAGATATCGATAAATTAGAAAAAGAAGGTGTGTATATCCTGTTTGCGCCAACTGAGCGTGACCTGTATCCGCAACCCCAGGAATACCGAGTGGACCCACCACAACAGCTAGGTGACATTCTGGAAGGTGAATTCCGCCCCGGCTTCTTTAAAGGTGTTTGCACTGTCGTACTAAAATTACTCTCATGCGTTCAGCCTAAAGTTGCCGTATTTGGAAAGAAGGATTACCAGCAGCTGATGATCATTCGACAGATGGCAAAGCAGTTTGCATTGCCCGTAGATATCATCCCTGGTGAAACGGTGCGAGCTGAAGATGGCCTTGCCCTCTCCTCGCGTAACGGCTACCTCTCTGTTGAAGAGCGTGCTGAAGCACCCGAGCTTCAGAAGACCTTGAAAGAAGTTCGTGCACGCGTTCTCGATTTGAGTGCGCGCAATATGCATTCACTGGTTGAGATTGAAAAAATCGCAGTAGATCTTTTAACTGGTCGCGGATGGCAGCCGGACTACATTGCCATTCGTCAGCAAAGCGATTTAGCCCCAGCCTCAAATGAAAGCCTGCAGGCTGGCGAGCCGCTAGTCATTCTGACCGCTGCTAAGCTAGGTAAAACACGGTTGATTGATAACCTAGAAATCTAGTTTCTAGGCGTTGGGTTTACGCTGTGCTTTACAGCGTAAAGAACTGTCCGACTTCCAAGTTCAACTCTTTAGCCAATTCAGCACCAGTGACTTTTCCAGTGGCGCCTTTTGCCTTAAGGACCTCAATTTGTCCGCCATGGCAGGTAACAAAGAAAGAATCTACAGTAATTTGGGTGATTTCTCCCAACTTACCTTTAACAGACCCAAAAGTAGCCGCTACATGTTTGCGGCAGTCATAGACCTGTACTTTTTGCTCGCCAAACGTGGTCCAAGCTCCCGGCGCAGGATTGCATGCACGAATCAAGTTGTAGATCTGAGTGATGTGAGTTGCCCAATGAATTTGAGCGGCATCAACACCAAACCAACCTTCGTAATTCGCCTTTGATTCGTCCTGAACTATCTCTTGATGTTTATTGGCTGCCACCAGATCTGCCGCCTCAAGCAAGGCTTGAACACCCAACGGAAATAGATGATCAAAGTAGACTTTGCCCAAAGTATCATCTGGAGCAATCACAACCTCTTTTTGCAAAATGACTGCACCCTCATCTAGACCATCAGAGGGGCGGAAAATAGTTAAACCCGTTTTCTCTTCACCCAATGCGATTGCCCAATTAATAGCGCTCGGGCCACGATATTTCGGCAATAGTG
>CANCBK010000100.1 GCA_947374315.1 Burkholderiaceae bacterium
CCAAACGGCAATCCGGTTAACACCGGGACATTGCCAGGAAGACGTTTACTTATGGCCTCAATAGCACTTTCCAATGTGTAACCACGATCATTGTCATAAAGGCGATAGGCTGAAAATCCACCCAAAAGAATAGCGCTTTGATTTTCCAATACCCCAGCATCCAGCAACTGCATAAGCATGCGCTCGATTCGATAGGGATGCTCATTGACATCCTCTAGAAAAAGAATTCCGCCACGGGTTTGTTCTTGCGTTGGCAAGTAAGGCGTGCCAACCAGACCCGCCAGTACAGTTAAATTTCCACCCCAAAGCATTCCTGATGCCTTACCTGTAACAGACTTACTTAAGAAGGGCTGAGCGACCTGGATGGTGCAATCTAATTTGCGCTCATTGATAGCTTGTTGAAAATGCCCCCACATGAATGGATTCGGGGTGGCATCCTGCTCCCCCTGGCAAGCAAAATCAAAGTTGAGCATGGGGCCTGCCAAAGTTACCGCACCAGTCTTTGCCAATAAACCCATCTGAAAGACCGTGAAATCACTGTGCCCACAAATCTGTAGGCCATTTTTAATGGCTTTAGCAATCGCGCTCCACTGAATATCTGGGAGTAAGCGATGTAATCCATAGCCACCACGCATCGCTACGACCGAGCTATCGGGAGACAGATTAATCAGTTGATTGATTTCAGCTAAACGCTCTTTATCCGAACCGGCAAAACGTTGCTCAACTCGGTTTACGCATTCCGTATTGAGAACCTCAATACCCTGCTTCTGAAGCCACTCGATTCCTACCAACGGGCTGTTAGCATCTAAGCTCGCTCCTGAAGGAGCAATCAAATGAATTTTCTTCAACGCCGCTCCTTAAAAAAATCGCGTAGCACCTGACCACACTCTTCGCCCATGATGCCACCTTCAACCTGAGTCTGGTGATTAATCTGTTTTTCTGAGAATACATTGAGCACGCTACCAGCTGCTCCTGTTTTAGGGTCAGTCGCACCAAATACTACACGCTCCACCCTGGCATGCAACATTGCTCCGGCACACATAGTGCAAGGCTCTAATGTGACATAAAGAGTGGTGCCCGGTAGTCGGTAATTGGATTCGCTCTGAGCTGCAGCACGCAATGCCATCATTTCAGCATGGGCGCTAGGATCGCTATTGGTGATCGGCCGATTAAAACCGGTTGAAATAATTTGACCATCTCGAACCAATACAGCGCCGACAGGCACCTCACCAGCAGCAGCAGCGAGCTTAGCTTGACTCAAAGCTTGCTGCATAAATTGGCGATCAAGCTCAGCTTGCATTCTGCTTCTTAGGGATGAGAAACATCAGCCCAACAATTGGGTGTTTCATAAAGACGAATGGATGCGAGTTTGAGGCGGCCATCAAAGGCTTTTTCAAAAACAGGCTGCAGTACTCTAAAGGCTGCGCTAGCCAAATTCTCAACAGTAGGAACATGCTCCATTACTACCGTCTTGTGATTCGGGATGGAATTTAAATAGGCCACCAATCCAGCATCTTCTTTGGCGACCAAAAACGCATGGTCCCAAGGCTCCACTACATATTGATTAGTGAGACGCTTGATATCGCCAAAATCTAAGACCATTCCATCGTCCGCCTTACCAGGATGGTCCGCAATCACACCAGTCAGGGTGACCTCAATCACATAACGATGGCCATGCAAATGACGGCACTGCCCATCATGATTCGGAATACGATGGCCCGAGTCAAACTCAAGGCGGCGGGTAATGGAAATGGCTTCTTGCTTGGTGGTCATGATTGCTTTTCTGAATACTTAAATATAACTACTATCGAATACCGATTATTTTATGGGTCTGGACACTCAAGCGCCATAAAGGCCGCTTTTGACATAGGCGAACCGCTAAGGCGAGGTTTTCTTGAAGGTCTGGGCCGTCCATAGCCTGCAAGAAGCGATTGCGGTAGTCCATCTTCTCAAATCTAGCCAACAGAGTCTCTAAGGAGTTATGACCTGCCTGGGGAATCACCACCTTAATCTCATCGGCCTGTAGCACAATCAGATCGGAACCAGCCTTGGGACTGACACATACCCAGTCAACACCCTTAGGAACTTTAATCGTCCCGTTAGTCTCAATAGCAACAGCGAAGCCTTTAGCATGTAAAGCATCGATAAGAGCGGTGTCGAGTTGGAGCAATGGTTCGCCACCAGTGAAAACAACATAACGCTGCTGAGGCCCAGCGGAGGTGCTATTCCAGACCTCCTCTATGGTGTCAGCTAATAGTGAAGCAGTTTCAAACTTGCCACCACCAACGCCATCACTACCAACAAAGTCGGTATCGCAAAATTGGCAGACTGCAGTAGCGCGATCTTCTTCGCGGCCACTCCACAGATTGCAACCAGAAAAGCGACAGAACACAGCTGCACGACCTGCATGAGCGCCCTCACCCTGAAGGGTTGGAAAGAGTTCTTTTACGGTATACATAGCCATACTCTGATTTTAAGCGCATTGCTTACCTCCAGGATACAAGCTCCCACTCTAAGTAATCCTCCCAAAGGGCGTTATTCCAAAACATACCGGCCCATAAATAACGACCATAACCCCGCCGAATAACCCAGCGACCAATTTCTGGGGAAAACCAAACATCCTCTTGACGGTAATTGGCTACTCGAGAAAAGTCATTGCTTGTAAAAAAAGGTGCTTCGCTCTGATACTTCAAGACTGGAAATTGACCGGCAGGCGCACTGATACCCTCCCATCCCACTACCGCTATATTTAAACCCCAGTAATAGTCACTGTCAGGATAACCAACCACTTGATAACGATCCCGATAGGAGCCAGACCATCCAGGGGTAAGCTGTTCAGGCCACACGGGGAGCGCCTGTTGAAATTTTTGAGGGGGATTCCAGTGTGGGTCTTGGAGGATATAACCCCAAGGATCCTGGATTTCGTCGGGCAGCTGCCCCGCTTTGACTCCGCTACGCTGAATCCGAATCTGGGGTGCAATAGAGATCACCCTCTCCGTAACAACATCGACTAACTCTTGATTGAACACATTGCGCACGTTATAGACCCACTGCTGTCCTACTTTTGGCTCTCTCACCTTAGGAGGATTGATGGGTTGTGGAAGTGGTGTTGAGGCTGGATAAGGTTGCGAAGAAATACAGGCCGCCAATACTACTGGCGACAACAATAAAAGAAATCTGCGTAAGGTGATTATTTGTAGGAGGTGAGCTGCCATTGATAGCTACCTTCTAAAATCACTGCCCCAATTTGCCCCTGAATATGATAGGAGCCGGATGCCTCACGCGCAACCCAGCGGCCAATCTGTGGTGCAAACCACACCGTTTCTTTGCGAATACAGCCGACCTTATTTGGATCTTCACTCTCATAATTAATTAGGCTCTGAAAGCGCAGCGCAACGAATTCTCCTGCAGGGACAGTAATTTTTTCCCAGCCCTGCACACTCATGTATTCCTGCCAATTTAATCTCGAGTCTGAATAACCAGCAATACTGTACTTAGTATTAAATTGCTTAGCCCAAGTGCTGGATAGTTGCTCAGGCCAAAGTGGCAGAGATGGGCTGAAGTTCAGTAAACGTGACCACTGGGTATCCGTAGAAACCATTCCCCATGAAGTCTGGATTTCACTAGGTAAGCGAGCACCATCAGCGGTCATGCGGTCAATCACAATATTAGAGCCAATATTAGAAACACGCTCAGTGATCACATCTAAGATCTTTCCGTTAAAGATATCTTTCTTGATGTAGGTCCACTCTTGCCCCACTTGCGGTGGACGAACCACGGGAAGTGGGTTTGGTTGAGCCACGGGAATGCCATGTTCATACGAGAGACTGCCACAAGCTACTGGAGCCAAAGCGGCCGATGCAATGAGGGTGCGGCGAGATAGATTCATATTGCTATCCTTAGTAGGTTAATTAAGCAGGCTAGATTACTTAAGTTTATACATGCCTTAATACTTTGGCTATTTTATTGCGACCTACTGAGGCCTTTGGAGCGCCAGGCATATCAAACCAGTTATGCACATCCTCTTCAAAGCCAACGCCATGCATAAAGTTGTAAATCGCTTTTTTAAGACCGGCACCAAGCAAATCGTGATCTACTCCCGTAGGGTCGATAAAGGCGACATCATTCTTAGCAAAGCTGATAGGCGGTAACGGTACAAGTTCAATTCCATAGGCTATCGGGTCAAGACCTACTGGAGAATGTACGGTACAAGTGAAGCGATGAAAAAAACCACTCTGAATGCAGCCATTTTCAAAAAGTTGGCGAACGTATTCGAGAGAGTCAACGGTCTCTTGAACGGTTTGTGTTGGGAAGCCATACATTAGATAAGCATGCACCAAGATGCCCGCATCAGAGAACCCTTTGGTCACTTGAGCAACCTGTTCTACTGAAACACCTTTTTTCATGAGCTCAAGCAATCTATCTGATGCGACCTCTAGGCCACCAGACATAGCAATGCAACCGCTTTCCGCTAATAACTCACACAACTCTAGTGTGAAAGTCTTTTCGAAGCGAATGTTTCCCCACCAAGAAATCACTACCTTACGACGAATTAATTCCTCAGCAAGTGCTTTCAAGATTTTGGGTGGTGCAGCCTCATCTACAAAATGAAATCCAGTCTGACCAGTCTCAGCTACGATTGCTTCGATACGATTAACCAATAGACTTGCTGAGGCAGTTTCATAACGAGAAATGTAATCTAGACTGACATCACAGAAACTACATTTTTTCCAATAGCAACCGTGAGCAACCGTCAGCTTATTCCAGCGGCCATCACTCCATAGGCGATGCATAGGATTAAGCATATCCAGCAAAGATAAATAGGAATTCAGTGGCAGTCCATCCCAGGTGGCAGTTCCTACATCCTCAAATGGAATGTCTGGCTCCTGCCAATTGATGTAACGAACCTCATTACCAGTACTACGCATAAATGTACGCACCAATCTTTCCGCAGAGCGTTTGCCATTTAAATGCTCTAACAGAGCAAGCAAGGGTCGCTCACCAGAGTCAAGAGTAATGAAGTCTACATAATCAAATATACGGGGATCTGTGAGTTCGCGCAATTCAGTATTAACGTAGCCACCGCCAAGACCAATCTTGATATTAGGGTAATGCTGCTTGACTGTTTGAGCAATTCGTAATGCAGCGTACATAGCCCCAGGAAAAGGTACCGAGAGCAACACTAAGTTAGGTTGATGCTTTTCGATGGAAGACTTGGTTAAATCCTGTAAATGCAAATCCATTAACGTTGGACTTGCTGCCAAGGCATCTGCCAAAGGTGTAAAGGTAGGCTGACTACCTGCCAAGGATTCCGCATAGCGCACAAACTCAAAACGCTCATCTACCGCATCACGGAGCACATCAGATAAATCATTGAGGTAGAGAGTGGCCAAATGACGCGCACGATCCTGTGATCCGAGTGCGCCGAATGCCCATGCCAATGAGTCAGC
>CANCBK010000101.1 GCA_947374315.1 Burkholderiaceae bacterium
GGGTCAGATTGAAGCTTCACATGGACTCTCTGTCATAATTATGAGGATTATAGCCAGCTGTTTTTTCCTAGATTTCAAGAACTTACCCTTTAATTTATTGTGAAACCGATCCTAAAGTCCGAAAAACTCAATCACGTCTGTTACGACATTCGTGGACCCGTGCTGGAGCTTGCTCAGCGGATGGAGGAAGAGGGCCACAAAATCATCAAATTAAACATCGGTAATGTGGGTGTTTTTGGCTTTGATCCTCCAGAAGAGATTCAGCTCGACATGATCCGTAATTTGGGTAATGCCTCAGCGTACTCCGATTCCAAGGGAATCTTTGCGGCTCGCAAGGCAATCATGCAGTATTGCCAAGAAAAAGGCATCCAAGGCGTTACTTTGGATGACATCTATACCGGTAATGGTGTTTCAGAACTCATCGTTTTAGCCATGAACGCATTGCTCAATAACGGCGATGAAGTCTTGGTCCCGGCGCCTGACTATCCTTTATGGACGGCTGCGGTAAGTTTGTCTGGCGGTACTCCTGTCCATTACCTATGTGATGAGTCTAAAGAGTGGGCGCCCGATCTGGCCGACTTACGCAAAAAGATTACTCCGCGCACCAAAGCGATTGTGGTGATTAATCCCAACAATCCAACGGGTGCAATTTACTCAACAGAGGTGTTGACGGAGCTGACTGCGATTGCGCGTGAGCATGGCTTGATTCTGTTTGCTGATGAGATTTACGACAAGATGTTGTACGACCAAGAGAAGCACGTCTCATTGGCATCGCTATCTACGGATGTGGTCACCATCACCTTTAATGGTCTGTCGAAGAACTATCGCTCTTGCGGCTATCGCGCTGGTTGGATGGTGGTTTCAGGTGATAAAGAGATGATTCGAGATTACATCGAGGGTCTTAATATGCTTTCCTCAATGCGTCTGTGCGCCAATGTGCCGGGCCAGTACGCTATCCAAACGGCTTTGGGTGGCTATCAAAGTATTAATGATTTAGTGAATGAGGGTGGACGCTTGGCAAAGCAGCGCGATCTCGCTTGGAAGCTGATTACAGAAATTCCGGGGGTCACTTGCGTTAAACCTAAATCGGCTTTGTATCTTTTCCCCAAGCTGGATCCAGAGATGTACCCTATTGAAGATGACCAGCAATTTGTTGCGGACCTTCTCAAGGAAGAAAAAGTTTTATTGGTTCAGGGATCTGGTTTTAATTGGGTGAAGTCAGATCATTTCCGTGTAGTGTTCCTACCTCATGAAGATGTGCTTAAGGAGGCGATTGGTCGTCTTGCGCGTTTTCTGGAGCGTTATCGTCAAAAACATAGTCGCAAAGCGGCTAGCTCAACAGCAACAAAGGCATTATGAAACCGATTCAAGTGGGTCTATTAGGTATTGGAACTGTAGGTGGTGGTGTATTCACTGTTCTCGAGCGTAATCAAGACGAGATTACGCGCCGCGCTGGTCGTGGCATTCATATTCATACAGTGGCCGATCTCAATGTAGAGCGCGCTAAAGAATTGGTAAAGGATCACGCCCAAGTGGTGAGTGATGCTCGCGCTGTCATCAATAATCCTGAAATCGATATCGTCGTTGAGTTGATTGGTGGCTACGGTATCGCGAAAGATTTAGTTTTAGAAGCTATCGCCGCTGGTAAGCATGTGGTTACAGCCAATAAGGCTTTGATTGCTGTTCACGGCAATGAGATTTTTAAAGCTGCGCATGAAAAAGGCGTGATGGTGGCATTTGAAGCTGCGGTCGCTGGTGGTATTCCAATTATTAAAGCGCTGCGTGAAGGCTTAACTGCGAATCGTATCGAGTGGATTGCCGGCATCATTAATGGCACGACGAACTTCATTCTTTCTGAGATGCGCGACAAGGGCTTGGACTTTGCGACCGCCTTGAAGGAGGCGCAGCGCTTGGGTTATGCCGAGGCAGATCCAACATTTGATATTGAAGGTGTGGATGCTGCTCACAAGGCAACCATCATGAGTGCAATTGCATTTGGTATTCCGATGCAGTTTGAAAAAGCCCATGTTGAAGGCATTACGAAGTTAAATGCAATCGATATTAAATATGCTGAACAGTTGGGCTATCGCATTAAGTTGCTCGGCATCGCTAAAAAGACTACTACTGGCGTTGAGCTACGTGTTCACCCAACCTTGATTCCGACCAAGCGTTTAATCGCTAACGTCGAGGGTGCCATGAATGCAGTGCAGGTATTCGGCGATGCAGTGGGGACTACGCTCTACTACGGTAAAGGCGCGGGCTCTGAGCCAACTGCCTCTGCTGTGATTGCGGATTTAGTGGATATCACCCGTTTACTGGGCGCGAGTCCTGAAAACCGTGTTCCCTACTTGGCGTTCCAGCCTGATGCGGTGCACGATATCACCGTATTGCCCATGGGTGAAATTACCACCAGCTATTACTTGCGTTTGCGTGTCGCAGACCAAGCTGGCGTGTTAGCTGACATTACTAAGATCTTGGCTGCTCATAGCATCTCGATTGATGCGCTTTTGCAAAAAGAAGCGGATGAAGGAGAAAGCCAAACTGATTTGGTTGCTCTGACTCATGAGACCAAGGAAAAGCACATGCTTGCAGCGATTCAGGAGATTCAGAGTCTGAAGACTGTTGCCGGTGAAGTCGTGAAGATCCGCTTAGAGAATCTGTCTTAATATAAATCATGCGTTACCAATCTACTCGGGGCAATAGCCCACAGCAATCCTTTCTCGAAATCCTACTTGGCGGCTTAGCTCCAGACGGCGGCTTGTATTTGCCAACGGAATATCCTAAGGTCACTAAAGCGCAATTAGACGCATGGCGTGGTATGTCTTATGCAGATCTCGCTTATGAGGTGTTGAGTTTGTATTGCGATGACATCCCCGAAGAGGATTTGCGTGCTTTGTTGCGCAAGACCTATACCGAGCAAGTCTATTGCAATGGCCGCACCGAAGATAACGCCAAAGACATTACGCCCCTACATTGGCTTGGCGAAGAGCAGGGTACTCGCATTGGTTTGTTGAGTTTGTCGAATGGCCCAACTTTAGCCTTTAAAGATATGGCTATGCAGTTGCTTGGCAATCTCTTTGAATATGCCTTGCAGAAGAAAGGTCAAAAGCTTAATATTTTGGGCGCTACCTCTGGTGATACTGGTAGTGCGGCTGAATATGCCATGCGTGGCAAAGAGGGCGTGAAGGTGTTCATGTTGTCACCGCGCGGCAAGATGAGTGCTTTCCAATCTGCGCAGATGTATTCTTTGCAAGATCCCAATATCTTTAACTTGGCTGTTGCTGGTGTGTTTGATGATTGTCAAGATATTGTGAAGGCAGTGAGCAATGATCACGCCTTTAAAGCAAGCAACCAAATTGGTACCGTGAATTCGATTAACTGGGGTCGTGTTGTAGCTCAGGTCGTGTATTACTTCCAAGGGTATTTATTAGCAACGAAATCTAGTTCTGAAAAAGTGTCCTTTACGGTGCCTTCTGGTAACTTTGGCAACATCTGCGCTGGCCACATTGCCCGCATGATGGGTTTGCCAATTGAGCATTTGGTTGCCGCCACCAATGAGAATGATGTTCTTGATGAATTCTTCCGTACTGGCGTGTATCGCGCACGTAAGTCTGCCGAGACACTGCATACCTCTAGTCCCTCCATGGATATTTCTAAGGCGAGCAACTTTGAGCGTTTTGTTTTCGATCTCATGGGTCAGAACGGCAAAGCAACTGCGGAGATGTTCAGGCAAGTTGATCAAGCTGGTGGTTTTGATATCTCCAAAGATGCCATCTTCAAAGAGATCACCCAATATGGCTTCCAGTCAGGTCGTAGCACCCATCAAAATCGCCTAGATACTATTCGTAATATTGATAAGCAATATGGCGTCATGATTGATACTCATACTGCTGATGGCGTGAAGGTCGCCCGCGAGCATTTGCAAGCAGGCATTCCGATGATTGTTTTGGAAACTGCCTTGCCCATTAAGTTTGAAGAAACGATTGAAGTGGCCTTGGGCCGCCCAGCAGAATGTCCAGCAGCATTCAAAGATATCAAGTCAAAGCCACAGCGCGTTGAAAATATCGATGCGGATGTCAATCAAGTTAAACACTTCATCACCACCCATCTCAATTAAGTAAATTAAGCCCAATGACTAAGCCTCCGATGTTGACTGCAGGGCAGGCCTTAGAACATTTGCTCTCCCATGCAAAGCCTGTCGGTGAGAGCGAGTCTGTTGTCATGCAGGCCGCTTTAGGGCGTATCCTCGCAGATAATGTAAGTAGCCTGGTAGATGTGCCCCCTCTAGATAACACCTCGATGGATGGCTACGCAGTTCGAATATCGGATACCAGTATTCCGGGAGGCATTCTCAAGATTGCGCAACGCATTCCGGCTGGATCTATGGGGATGCAGCTAGAGCCAGGAACTGCAGCCAGAATCTTTACCGGCGCCCCAGTTCCGCCTGGTGCTAATGCCGTTGTCATGCAAGAAGATTGCACTGTTTTAGAGGGAGCGGCCGATCAGGTCCAAATTAATATTGCGCCAACATCGGGTCAGTGGATTCGTAAGCAGGGCGAAGATTTAACGGCAGGCAAGACCGCATTAACTGCAGGTACTTTCTTGCGCCCGCAGGAGCTTGGTGTTGCCGCATCTGCTGGCTTAACGCATTTAAATGTGAGACGCAAAGTCAGGGTAGCCACATTTTTTACTGGTGATGAACTTTCTCTCCCCGGTGAGCCGCTTAAACCAGGCGGCATTTACAACTCCAATCGTGATACTTTGTTGGCGTGTATTCAATCTCTGGGTTGCGAAGCCACCGATCTTGGCATTGTCCCGGATAATTTGAATGCAACAAAAGCGGCTTTGCGTAGAGCAAGTAAAGATCACGATTTGATCATTACCTCTGGTGGAGTATCTGTCGGTGAAGAAGATCATATTAAGCCGGCGGTCACCGCAGAAGGTAGGCTTGATCTTTGGCAGATTGCCATTAAGCCTGGCAAACCTTTGGCTTTTGGTGCCGTGCGCAAATCAGATGCTCCTAAGAGCGGCGACATTGAAGCTGGTGCTGAAGCGGAAACTTGGTTTATCGGTCTGCCTGGCAACCCTGTATCAAGCTTTGTCACTTTCCTATTGTTTGTGCGGCCATTTATTCTTAAGCTGCAAGGGCGTGACACAAGTCCACCACAGACCTACCCAATGCGGGCTGACTTTGATTGGCTTAAGGCGGATCGTCGCAATGAGTTTCTTCGCGTCAAAATAAACGCGCAGGGTGGTTTGGATCTATTCCCAAATCAAAGCTCTGGAGTGCTCACAAGCGCCTCTTGGGGGGATGGTTTGGTAGATTGCCCGCCAGGACAAACCTTCAAGGCGGGCGAGCTGGTGAGATACATCCCCTTTAACGCCTTGCTTAGCTAAAGTCAGTCGGCGAGCACAAGCAA
>CANCBK010000102.1 GCA_947374315.1 Burkholderiaceae bacterium
TCCCCAGGCCTCACCTCCTGTTTGGCGATTGCCCAGCATTTAGAGGCACAAATCAAAAGTTCTTTATAATCTAGGACTCAAATCGCAAGGAAGAGTGGCAGAGCGGTTGAATGCACCAGTCTTGAAAACTGGCGAGGATGAAAGTCCTCCGTGAGTTCGAATCTCACCTCTTCCGCCATACATGACAGCAGAGCCCCTAACCACGGGGCTCTTTGTTTTTGGGGCCCTTCTACCCACCACTCTACCCACCACCAAAACATTGCCTCAAAAGGTCGCCAGAAAAGCGCGCTATTAAGATTTCCTGGGGCGCCGTTCAAAGGCGCTTATACGCAAGAAACTTAGCTCAATCGAGCCTTATTGGCGCACTGCAGGGATTCAAGTAGAGTCTTTTCAAAATCCTGCCAGCTAATTATCCTACCCAGACCTTGGCTGAGGTATTGGTATTTTTTCGAATCGACCTGGAGGGCGACTCCAAGGCGCATGTCATCAGACGAAGCCATACAAATGGGATGCCCCCCATTCTGATGGACTAGTACTATTTTCATTATTTATTAACCTATAAATGATCTGCGCCAAGCGCATGAAGGGATGTCTACTTGGCATATGACGCAGGGTTTGGCAAATCTCAAAGATAACTTAATCCAATGATTCTGGTCTTGCAATAACAACAACTAGGGATGTAATTATTTTTGGTGAATTGCTAGACTGTCCTTAGATCCAATTATTCAGAAGCACTTTTTACGGATCTACTTGGAGAAAAGTATTTTGATTATTTTTGCCGTTATTGTCGTTGTAGGTTTTGTTTGGCCAACCGTTGCCATCTATGCCTTTACTTAAATGCACTAGATTGCAATTGACTTGGAACAAAGGCCAAATATGTTTATGGCCGTAGACTGCCTCATATGAGAACACTATTCAAAAAATTACCCGGTTTCAAAATACAAGAACCTGGCTTCGAGGCAAGAATTCTTCAGCATATATTTGGGATATTTATAACGGGAGCTGCCTGCATCTCCCTTCCATCAATCTTGGTTAGATTTCTCCCTCATGAGGGAATTCAATCATCACCAGAAATGATTAACATTTTCACGATTGCCAGCCTTATCATTTATGCGCTTGCAATATCCACAATCGGAATAGGCGCTCTTATCGTAAAGATGATGAAGGGCCCAGCTTATGTTGCTGATGCCTATTACTTAGACGATCTGGATATTTAGCTTCTATAGAATTCCACCCATCTAGAAATTTCCATCCGGCCCATAGGCCAATATGGCTTATACCCTCTCGATTAAGGGCGGTGGATGACTATCCTGAAAAAACTAGATCTAAAAAGACAAGGGATCAATCTTTGCCTTTGGTTTTGTAGGAATTTTATTTGCGTGAATAGTTGTTGTTTTGGATACGCGAGCTGAGGGTAACAGGCCCAAGTAAATGGAAAAGAGTAATAACAGGCCAATGATAATTATTGGCAAAGGTTTGTATGCACCAGATATGCTAAGCAATAGAAATCCAACAATTGAAACAATGCAAGCAGCAGCCTTCAACTTGATGTCGCGATAGGACTGTTTAGAGAAAACCATTATGGTAAATACCTCATAACCACCCATCCGAATGCGCTTACTAGAAGCATGACGGCAAATGCAAGTAGAGAAAAATCAAGATAGACTTTTCCACGAGAATTGTCTCTTCCGCAAACACTGCAAAACCTTGGATTTTGGATTAAGTGAGCGCCACATCTGTCACATTCGATTCTTTTCATCTGAGGCCATTTTTTATTTTTTTGAGGCTCAATTGTCAGAGTATGCCTAAGGCTTGTATATAACTAATATTAGGGATGAAGTTCAAATAGTTTTCAGGATGACTTGTATTGATGTAGGTCAAGACAGAGAAATCTAATCGGTGCAGTATTGAGCCCCTGACTCACTGCCGAATGAATTGAATGAATCTAGATAATAAAAGTGATTGTTGTAATGGGTCTAGCTGCTGCGCCATCTCCAATACATCAAGCGTTGATATTGAAAAGCGTCGCGCTCTTATTGCTACTTCATTAGCTGGAGGAATAGGCGTATCCGCACTTGCTATCCCCTTGTTGACATCATTAATGCCATCGGAAAGAGCAAGAGCTGCTGGATCTCCCATTGAGATCGATATTGCTGGGATGAACCCAGGGGAAATGCGAACCTCAGAGTGGCGGGGTAAGCCAGTATGGGTGGTACGTCGCACGCCCGAAATGATTGCCGATCTTGATGCTATTTCATCACAATTGGCGGATCCAAATTCACAAAGAAACCAGGCGGAATTTACCCCCGAGTATGCCCGCAACGTTTACCGCTCCATCAACCCTGAGTACATGGTTGCGGTAGGTATATGCACGCATTTAGGATGTTCGCCTGTTCAAAAGTTTTCTAAAGAACCGGAACCATCGCTACCCAAAGATTGGGCGGGCGGATTTTTCTGTCCATGCCATGGATCCACCTTTGATTTGGCGGGACGCGTTTACAAAAATAAGCCGGCACCTGATAACTTGGCCGTCCCTCCGCATATGTATTTGAGTGAAACTATCATCCGAATTGGTGAAGACGGCAGTACCAGTTGATCATTCTTGGTGATCCATTGATAAGCAAATTCATTTCCAGAGTAAGTGTTGATGGATTGGAATGGCTAAATCATGGCGCACGCGTGAGAAATTATTTTCAAAGTCTATTGATCAAAGTAGGGCAATCGGATTCACCCAAGCACTACGTATCGAATTCAAATATAGAAATATTTTCTAGTGCCGCTCAGTTTCACGATATTGGAAAAACTCAGGTACCAAATCGGATACTGAACTATCCCGGCGCACTATCGCTTGAGGATCGCGCGGTGATCGAGGGGCATGCTATACATGGCGAATCTATTCTGAGCGGTTTTAAAGTTAAAAATCCCCATTTGTATTTTGCCCTCAGTGCCGCCATGCAGATGGCTGCAAGTCACCATGAAAGGTGGGATGGCGCCGGATACCCAAGACGATTAATCAGCGAGCGCATTCCCTTGCTCGGTCGTATTATCTCGATTGCCGATATGTATGATGCGCTCACAAGTATCAGGGCATATAAAAAAGCATGGAGCCATACTGACGCGTGCGATCAAATCATTTCTCATAGTGGAACTAGGTTTGACCCGCATATTGTGAAAGCTTTTATTGATGATCGCCAAAACTTTCTGGCGCTTTCTAAGTGATGAGGTTAGCATGTTTGCTGTTAGCCATTTTAGTTGCTAACTTCATTCAAATCACGTCTTGCTATGCTGAAGAATCAATTGCCTTAAATGCATTGCCAATAAATGGGCGGGTGGTTATGGGCGTGGCAAAAATTACCCAGTTCATCTCAAATACACATCCTGTTTTAACGATAGATCAGGCCTCAGATAGAGCCGTTATTGAGTGGGATGATTTTTCGTTAGGAAGAAATGCAATCATCAACTTAATCGTGCCAAAGCCTACTAGTAGCACTCTAATGCGTGTAGTGGGTAGCTCAAATACCGAAATAAACGGTAAGATTCATTCAAACGGCCAGCTTATATTAAGCGCGCCTCCCCAGGTAAAGCCTTTACTTCCTTAGCTTTCCTGGCGAGTACCCAAATTTCTTTTTAAAGGCCGTGCTGAAGTGGCTTACATGGCTGTAGCCAGATTTGGCCGAGATAATTTTGAGCGCAGTGGTTTCGGTCGAGAGAGCTAGATGCGCCTCGTCAAGACGTTTGGATAATAAAAAGGTAAATGTGGATTGATGGAATTTTTTCTTAAATTCAGCATCGAGCGTGCGTATTGAAATGTGATGATGCTTGGCGATTTCAGACAAAGAGTCTGAATTGCCATTAATGGAAGATAGCAACTTATGAAGCTCATCCAAATGACCATTTAACTTATTGGAGAATTCTTGGCCAGAATTGAGTGCGTCAATATTCATTAAGCCAGCCAGGTATTCCATAATTTTTACTTGCACATAAAAATTATTATTTCTCTCGATATTCGCTTCTAAGATGGTGGAATAGAGAGGTAGCCTAATGCTTAAGGGAGTGCTTTTTAGCCGATGGTGTGGTGAGGAATTGAGTTCCAGTGTATTAAACAGGGTTCCAACCGCTACATTCCCGATAAGTTGCCGAAGACCCTCTTCAGGAATCCTAAAGTGAATCAGCTCGATCTTTGGCGAACCATAAATACACAGTTGTGAATTTAAGTGATCGGTAAATGAGAAGAGCTCGCTATCGGGCCCGACAATTATTTCGCGATCTTCGGAATCGTCGTGAAACCCGATACTTCCACCAAATACGCTGCGAACGGTAAATGACTTAGAGGGATATTCGGACTCCAGAAGGGCGAAGGGAATGCGCCTTCCAATGGCCTTGTTGCTTAGCGAAAATTTCCAACGAAAGACTGTAATACCAAGGCCAAGTTGCTGAGTTTCTAGCTGAATACTTCCTAGGCTGGGATCGAATGGAATTGCTCTGCTAGTCGTTGCTTCGTTAATTCTAGAAAAGATCACTTCTTCGGCATTTTGACCATCAGGCCACCGAATGCGGTAATCGGCATAGCTATTTTGCATGTATCCATTTTACGAATAATTGCTTACTTAATCTTGCTAATTGCAATTAATCGTATAAAAAATGTCGAAATTCGAATGAATGCCTTCCCAGTCCTATAGGAACGCCTTTGATAATTGGGTGGTATAAAAAATCGATGGTAAATGGAATATGAATTTGACTTTGATGACTTCGGGAGGATATTTTGCTAGAGACTATATTCTCAATGCCGCGGGCGAAAGTGTGTACTTGAGCGAAAGAGAGTTTCAGATTCTAGGGGTACTAAATACCACCGATCAAAGTAAAATTATTGCATCGAAATTCAATATTTCAATCAATACCCTCAATCAACATCTCCGGAGTATTTACGGAAAGCTTGGTACCCACTCAAGAATGGGCGCAGTCATCATCGCCAACAAGAACGGGCTCTACAGTAGCAAGTCCTTGTAAAAGGGATTTATTTACCTCTTTTGGAGGAAATGGCTGACTGGATAGCTGCATTAGACATCTTTTGCGCTTCTCTAGCAGCCGCAGTTGCGATTTTTGTTGCGGCCGCCGCTTGTGCCGCAGCTTGTATTGAAGATTCTTCAGCTTGCTCTGCAACTGCGGCCGCTGCAGCCGCAGAAGCAGCCGCCGCTGCTGCTGCCGCTTCTGATGCAGCCTCTGCTGCAGCAATGGCAGATTGCGCAGCCGCCTCCGCCGCTACAGCGATAAATTGTGAGGCTGCCTCTTGCGCTGCT
>CANCBK010000103.1 GCA_947374315.1 Burkholderiaceae bacterium
AAACAAAGCGAGTGGCGCAATATAGCTACGGTCGCCATGAACAATGCTCTTGGCTTGTGTGTCAGCCATTTCCACAATCATCTCCACAAAACACTGGAAGCGACCTGGAACGCCTGGGGTTGCGCGACGCGCTGCAATCAACAAAATGAATACTGCGAGCAAGCCCATGAGGGATGCCCAAAAAATAGTATCTAAATTGATGATGCTGAAATCGATAATAGAAGCTTGATGCTCACCAGTGCTGGTGAGATTTTGTAAGTGCTCAGAAATGTACGCTGTAGGCGTCATTTGCTCGGCTGCCGCGTGGGCTTGGTTTACTTCGCTAGACATCTCTTAACTAGTCCTTTGGTTCAATCTCATTTATTACTCTTAGCGCCACAACCACGCCAGCCACACACACTTTAGGGTAAGCACATAAGTCACCAGCAGTGGGACCCAATGCACGCCCGGGATCAAATACGCAACCCCTATAAACAGCATCAAAGTAACGACGATTTTGATAAATTCGCCCGAAACCAATGCCGCCAAATAATTTCCTGGATTCAATATCTGCGTTTTCTTTGCTAACTCCAGCCTAGTTAAAAACAGGGCTGACGGCAAGACGCTAATTAAACCACCTAAAAAGGCCGACTGAGTATAAAGGCTTACCCCTACCGGCTCCCCAAAAAGTGACCAAATCACCATACTGAGCGCAGTAACCACTATTTGCGCAGCCAAAATTCTCCAGGGCGACAGCGGGGGGTGCTTAACGGCATTGCTAGCTTGCAGCGCCGTCATTTCCTCTTTACTTAAAACCCGATACACCTCTTCTTCGGGCTCATCCCAATCACTTACCTCGGAAAATCGATTTTTTTGAGGAATCAATTTAGCCCCTGAGTTTAATGTGTGCACTGCAGTAGGTCAAATGTTTTAGAGTCATTTCTGATGACTTTTAAGCCTCGACGCCTAGCTTTTTTAACAAAGAATCCAGCTCATCAAACTGGCTGAAGCGAATTCTGAGCTCACCCCCTTTGCCCTTGAACTTAAATTCTGCATTTAAGCCGATCAAATCGGCGATTTCCTGAGTTAAACGACGCATATCTGGGTCGCGACTTGGAGCGCCTCCCTCTGCCTTAGTTTTAGCTTTTTTATCTCCGATCTGGCCGCCAGCGAGCGCTAACGCAGCCGACATTCTTTCGGCCTCACGAACTGATAGTCCTTGGGCCGCAATTCTTTGCGCCAAAGCTACCTGGCTTGCTCCAGGCAAAGGCAAAAGCGCACGCGCGTGGCCCATATCAATATCGCCTGCTAAGAGCATGGCTTGTACTGGTTTTGCCAATTGATTTAAGCGCAATAAATTGGTTACAGCACTACGTGACTTGCCCACCGCTTTTGCAGCTTGCTCATGTGTAAAGCCGAACTCTTCAATTAACCTTGCAAGGCCCTGAGACTCCTCCAGCGGATTCAAATCTTCGCGCTGCATGTTTTCAACCAAAGCCATTGCTGCAGCAGCTTGATCATTGGCACCAGAAACTAAAACAGGAACCTCTTTTAAGCCAGCTAAAGTTGCCGCACGAAAGCGTCGCTCACCCGCAATAATTTCATATTTGCCAGGGGCAACCAAGCGCACCAACAATGGCTGCATCACACCTTGCTCGCGAATACTTTCAGCCAATTCTTGCAATGCACCTACTTCCATTTTTTGACGCGGCTGATATTTGCCGGCCTGCAATGCGGATAACGGTAAACGATTAATTTCAGCTGTGGTTTCTTTTTTCGCCTTGTCGCCCAGCAACGCCTCTAGACCGCGACCCAAACCTTTTTTCTTTATTGCAACCATAATATTTTTATTGTTCCTGGGTTTTACATTTGCTTAATGCGTTCAATCATCTCAGCGCCAAACTCTAGATAAGCCTTGGCACCACGCGATGACCTATCAAACGCCACCCCAGGAAGCCCGTAGGACGGGGCTTCGGCCAAGCGGACGTTACGAGGAATAATGCTCTTGAATACTTTGTCGCCAAAGTGCTCAAGCAATTGATCGGAAACTTGTTGTTGTAATGTCATGCGCGCATCAAACATTACGCGCAACAAACCAATGATCACCAAGTCAGGATTTAAATTTGCATGTACTTGTTTGATGGTGTTAACCAAATCAGACAATCCTTCCAATGCAAAATATTCACACTGCATTGGGACAATCACGCCATTCGCTGCGCACAATCCATTCAATGTTAATAAAGATAGTGCAGGTGGGCAGTCAATCAAAATAAAATCGTAATCATTCGCTACGAGGGCAAGCGCATCCTTCAGTCGTTGTTCGCGAGAATCTAAATCCACCAACTCAATTTCTGCTCCAGCCAAATCCCGATTTGCTGGCAGCACGTCATAGCCAGAACTCTCACAACGCACTGCAGATTCTTTCACTGATGCGAGGCCAATCAACACTTGATATACCGTGCTATTAAGATCCGCTTTTTCAATTCCAGATCCCATCGTCGCATTGCCTTGTGGATCCAAATCCACCAATAAAACACGCTGCTGATGTCCAGCTAAACCGGCGGCCAAATTCACAGCGGTAGTGGTTTTTCCAACCCCACCTTTTTGATTCGCAATACAAAATATTTTGGCCATAATTTTTCTTAAAAATGTCGTGCTTTAAAGGGGTAATTTTCTCACGGGGGATAAGACTAAAAGTCGGCGCTCCACCGCTAAATTCGGGATCTGCAAGGGCTCGTCGGCGACCAAGCGCCAGTCATCCATACAAACATCCTCTAACTCCTCGTCTGCGCGCTTAGCCTTCATCGCAAAGACTAAGCCATCAGACTTGAGAAGGGGGAGGGAAAGCTCTAGAAAATGGGCAAGATTGGTAAATGCCCTAGATATGACCGCATCAAACTGCCCTGGCTGTGATTTCGCCACCGCCTCAACACGCTCACTCAAAACTTGAATATTCTTTAAACCTAGTTTGCCGCGCACATGCTGAAGGAACGCCGTCTTTTTACGGATAGCCTCAATCAGGGTGACGTGCCACTCTGGCTGCAAAATAGCAATCGGGATTGCTGGCAGGCCGCCGCCCGAGCCAAGATCTGCAATTTTGGGGTTTGGCAGGGCTAAAAATTGCCGCATTATTGGTAAAACTGTAATAGAATCAATAAGATGCAGACGTACTGAGTTCTTTTCACCCTCAATTGCTGTCAAATTATGCACCTGGTTCCAACGGCCCATTTCTTGCAAGAAGAGCTCTAAATCTGCAATATTTGCGGGGCTGAGGTTGAGGCCCAAACCCTCAATCCCCAAAGAAACCAAATCGTTACTCATGAGCTTCTTCTTGGGTGCGGCCTAAACCCTTTTTAAGGTGGACCAATAGCAGCGAGAGCGCCGCAGGTGTCACACCAGAAATCCTGCCAGCCTGACCCAAGGTGCCAGGTTTATGCAGATTCAGTTTTTGCTGCACCTCTTTAGATAAACCAAGAACCTGGGTGTAGTCCAAAGACTCGGGCAAAGGGAAGCTCTCGTTATGTTCTTGTCGGGCAATCTCGACCGCCTGCCGATCTATATAACCCTGATATTTAATCGAAATCTCAACCTGATCACTAATTTGCTGAGCCAAACCCAAGTCATCATCCAGCGCCCCCGAAGACCAAAGACCCTCAGCCAAGCTGGTAACCGCCTCATAAGTAATGCCGGGACGCCTTAAAAGATCAGCCAAACTACATTCATGGGAGAGGTCTTGCCCCAAAAGCTCAGAAACAGCCTTTGCTGATGCATGCTTTGGACCAATCCAAATATCTTGTAAACGTGATGTTTCACGTGAAACAGCCTCCTGTTTCCTGCAAAACGTGTTCCAGCGGTAGTCATCCACCAGGCCAAGCTCTCGCCCAATGGTGGTTAAGCGCATATCTGCATTATCTTCACGCAAGCTCAAACGGTATTCCGCACGGCTGGTAAACATGCGATATGGCTCCTGAACACCCAAGGTAATGAGGTCATCCACCAAAACACCAATATAGGACTCACTACGCTTGGGCAGCCAAGGCTCTTTGCCTTGAGCAGCTAAGCCGGCATTAATACCAGCAAGCATGCCTTGAGCGGCAGCCTCTTCATAGCCTGTTGTGCCATTAATCTGTCCAGCAAAGTACAGGCCGGCAATTGCCTTGGTTTCCAAGCTATGGCGCAAGTGACGTGGATCAAAGAAGTCGTACTCAATGGCATAGCCAGGGCGCACAATTACAGCAGACTCTAACCCGCGAATACTGCGCACCAAGTCCCACTGAACATCAAACGGAAGGCTGGTAGAAATTCCATTAGGGTAAAACTCGTTTGTTGTTAAGCCCTCTGGCTCCAAAAAGATCTGGTGGCTATTTCTAGAGGCAAAGCGATGAATCTTGTCCTCAATAGAGGGGCAGTAGCGGGGGCCAACCCCCTCAATAACGCCCGTATACATTGGGGAGCGATCCAAACCACCCCGAATAATGTCGTGTGTTTGCTCATTCGTATGGGAAATCCAGCAAGGAACCTGCTTTGGGTGTTGCTCTGGCCGACCCAAATAGGAAAAAACGGGCACAGGATCTAAATCCCCCGGCTGCTCCAACATCACGGAGAAATCAATAGTGCGCCCATCAATTCGGGGTGGGGTGCCGGTTTTCAACCTTCCCTGGGGAAGCTTTAACTCTTTCAACCTGGCAGACAGAGAAGCGGCCGCTGGATCACCAGCCCGACCACCCGCGTAATTATTTAAGCCCACATGAATCTTGCCATCCAAGAAAGTGCCAGCAGTTAGCACCACCTTCTTGGCCATAAACTTGAGACCCATCTGCGTCAGCACGCCCTGAACCTCATCGCCCTGTACTAGGAGATCATCTACGGCAGCCTGGAAAAGGGTTAAGTTCTCCTGATTCTCGAGGCGACGACGAATCGCCGCCTTATATAAAACCCGATCGCCTTGTGCGCGGGTCGCACGAACAGCGGGGCCCTTGCTTGAGTTCAGTATTCGAAATTGAATTCCAGCCTCATCAGTAGCGGCCGCCATGGCGCCACCCATAGCATCAATCTCTTTAACTAGGTGGCCTTTACCAATACCACCGATTGAGGGGTTGCAACTCATGGCACCTAAATTCTCAATACTATGGGTAATAAGAAGGGTGTCGCATCCCATGCGTGCAGCCGCGAGGGCGGCCTCGGTTCCGGCGTGACCGCCGCCAACCACAATGACATCGAAGTTCTTTGAATAACGCATGATTTGCCTCAGATAGGGCGATGATCATAGCATTTT
>CANCBK010000104.1 GCA_947374315.1 Burkholderiaceae bacterium
AAACTCGCAAAGACAGAAGCAACTTAAATCTAGATCACATGATTAATTCTATAGGTTATTGACAGTGAAATATCTTCTTCCGCTAATGGTTACACTCCTTCTGAGTACATCCTCTCTTGCTCAGAGCGAATTATCGGATGATGGACTGCCCGATCATGTTGTTGGGGATATTGGCGCAGCTATCTACACCTCCAATCTACATATCGGTACAGAAGGCACCCAATCTTTGGCGCTTCCGTATGCTTATTTTGACTATGAACGTTTTTTTGCGCGCATCGATGAGCTGGGTATCAAAACATTCAAAATGGGATATGGATATTTAGAGGTGATTGGTAAGGTTAGCCTTGATTCTTACAAAATCAAATCCCCGTATAACGGATATTCAATTAACAAGTCCGACCCCATCCCCCTTGGCATTGGAACCATGCAAGAAACGCCCTTGGGAGCCTTTTTCGTTAACGCTTACCATGATTTTGGTAAATCTAAAGGGGCTTTATTTGAATTGCTCTACTTTGGAGAGATTGAAACCGTTAATAAAATCATCCTCTACCCTCAGGTTGGGATTGAGCGTCAATCATCGCAATTTGCAAATTACTACTATGGGTTGAGCCCTGGGGAAGCAAGTGCCACCGGATACAGCGCCTATTCGGCACCCGCAACGACCAATCCAATGGCCGGAATGATGGTTGAAATCCCGATTGTTGATAACTGGTATGTGAATGTGTACGCTAAGCGCAAATGGATGGGCAGCGGCATAAACAATAGCCCAGTCATGACTAAATCATTTCAGGATAATATTTTTGCTGCCCTTGCCTACCGCTTTAAATAGCGTCGAAAAACAAGCAGTCTATAGCGCTTTTATCCAGGCAAATCTGAAGATATAACGCACAGATAAACGATCAATCTTGTTGCCGTCCATTGAAACTAAGTAGCGGATATCTAATACAGTTAAATCTCAAAATAAGAGTTAAAGCGAATTACTTGGTTTTTTTGGTAGGGGCTACCGAGGAAGGGCTTGGGGCAGGCGCAGGGTTTTTTACAGGGGCAGCAATCGGTTGCACTGGTTTGGCAATCGATGAGCCTGAAGTTGGGCTTGGGTGCGGAGCTGAAGTTGGAGACTTAGCAAATGGGTCGACTCCCAACCCTGCAGCAGTTGCTGAGATTGAAAAAGATAGAGAAGCCAAAGCCAAATAGAATTTCACAAGACGCAATATAGCAGAAAAAACTGCAGGGTAAGTGTTAAATACTTGATTTTCATCAACTTTATTGGAATGCCTTGATTTTACGTTGAGTGATGCTCGGAGTCGGGTTTTGAGTAAGCTTGAGCTCTCTTTAAGGTGGAGCTAATTTGGGCCAAAAGCTGATATCGACTATCACTGACCCTGGCAAGCAAGACAGCCTTATAGCGCTCCCTCTGCAACCATTCAATAATTCCAACAGCTATGAATGCAATCAGAATGTAAGAAATGAATACGAACCCATCCTGCGCAGTTGGTAAGTCATAAGAGTCAAAGGGTGGCACAAAAAAGAAAAATGCAAGCGGTATGGCCAAAAAAACGGTCACCAGGCTGGGTCCAAAGCCATAAAGCAAAGCGATAATAATCGTGTTGACAATGAAAAAGGTCATCGGCAAGTTGGCCTGCAGAAATCCATGCAGGCTGTAACGGATGCAAAAAGCTACAAATACACCAATTAAAGCGAAGAAATAGCCTTGCGAACCCAAGGGAGACCACCGTTTCGCATTTTTAATCTGCATCAGTAATAATTAACCTATCATCAATAATTAATGCCAAAAAAGCTAAAAGCTCAATGACGCCGGAAACTCAAAAAAAGAAACAACAGTTCGAGACATTCTATCAAGGTAATACAGGACATGTAGTTATCTTATTGCCGGGGCTTTGCGGGTCGGAAATGGAGATGGGCCCAATCCCAAGATTG
Source organism: Burkholderiaceae bacterium (assembly GCA_947374315.1). The sequence goes on from CANCBK010000104.1 coordinate 1,939, forward strand.
ATAAAACAATCTGGACATACTTTAATCATTCCCCGTATTCCAGGCTATTCGGCTCATACCGGCATTACTCGTTTCAGCAGCTGGATTGAGTATGTAGATGCATTAATTGAGACGGCATTAGAAGCTCATGAAACAATCAGCTTAGTTGGCCTCAGTATGGGAGCCACCCTGGCCTTATCAATTGCAGAGAGAAATCAAAATATTCAAAGCTTGATATTGTTGGCCCCAGTTTTAGCGTTCGATGGATGGGCAGTCCCCTGGTATCACCCTCTGCTTTCTTTGGCTTATAAAATTGGATTGAGAAATTGGCATCATAAAGAAAGCCACCCTTACGGGGTTAAGAATTTAGAGTTACGACGCAGGATTGAGAAGGCGGTGAAAGAAAATACTATCAGCGAACTAGGTGCCGCTCACTTACCAGCGAAGCATTTATATCAATCGCTAGAATTGGTAGCCAATACAAATAAATACCTCTCTCTCGTTCATGCCGACCTATTGATTATTCACGCCATTGATGACGAAACGGCTTCTCCAAAAAACCCAGACCTTATTTTGCAAAATGTATCCTCTGAAATGAGGAGGGTAATTTGGCTTGGCAATTGCTATCACATGATTACAGTTGACAATGAAAAAGAAATTGTTGCTAATGAAACAATAAACTTTATAAATCAAACGATTGAAAAAAGTAAGTTAACAGATAGGCTGGCATCAGAAGCGCATGGTTTGGTTATTAAAAATCGACCAGCGAAATAATTCAGGGCATATCAATAATGAATTCAATCGCTTATCTATTTTTTGCATCACTATTCATTGCTCTATCAAGCCAGGCCCAAACATTACCCCCCTTTCAAAGCCCTGGAATCACTTATAAATCGATCGATTTATCAACCTTCATAGGCGAAATTGCAGAGGGCAATAAAACCATCCAAGTAAGAAAGTTGGGGCTTGATTCAGCAACTTCCAATATTCAACAGGCAGCAATGCCTTCCTTAAGTCCAACGCTAACTTATGCACGAGGGAGCATGTATACACAAGCCCCTTATACCGGCTACACAAACCCGTCCTCCAATACCTTTGGGGCAATGGTTACTGTAGAAGGCTGGGGGAAGCGGTCCGCGCGCGAGGCACAAGCTAAAGCAGATGCAAATCGCTTAAACGCAGAAATGGTTGCTGAAGCCAAGTCTATTGAAACTGAAGCAATCTTTACCTACATCGATGCCTTGCGTACAAAACTATTGTGGCAATCCTATCAACTAGCAATTAATCATCTTGAGAATTTTCAAAGCGCCATCAGCAAACAAAATCAAGTTGAATTGCGAATCGCACAAAAAACCTTGGCAAATGATTTGCAGTACTTTTCTTTCGGTCTAGTCAACTACATAGGCAAGCCAGAAAAAGTGCTGCCCATGCCTATGGGGACCCTCAACATACAGCCACGTAAATTTAGCATTTCAGAACTGGTAGATCAGGCGCAGGAAAAACGAGTGGATATAGCCTCCAATAAAGCAGCAATTGAATTGGCCTCAGCTAATTTAGATGTTGTAAAAACAAGTAAGAATGTAGACATCATTCCAGGTCTGTATTACACGGAAACGCCGCCCTACTCCTCTAGCGGGAACATGTATGGAGCACAAAAATCTTTTAGCCTGCTCGTTTCAATCCCCTTATCGAATAATTTATTTCATGACTCTGATGTTGTGGGCGCGGTCAATAATCAAACTCAACAGGAAATCAATCTTCAAGCCATGAAAACCAAGGCTGCAGTAGAAATTAATCAAACCTACTTGCAGTATCAAGCCGCAGTTGATCGTTTAGATGCAGCAAACAAGGCCTACCAAGGGGCAAAAAAATTAGGCTTTGCCAGCGTCGACTCAGTTCTTAAATTCCGCGAAATCGAGTCAGAACTATTCGATGCCAGAACCACGCATGCAAAAACTTTGATACTGTTGCAAAGATTAAGTGGTAACTTCGATGTACCAAATTTAAACTGAGGTTCGTATGAAATTGATACCGCAATTACAAGCCTTAATATTGACCGCATTCCTTGCCTTGGCAGGTCAGTTGCCAGCCTTTGCCACCACCCCCGCTCAAACCGCCGAAGCCGCCAAAGTCGCCGCAGCTGCCCAGAAAGCGGCGGCAGCTCAAAAAGCAGCAGCGGCGGCAGCTGCCCAGAAAGCAGCAGCAGCGGCAGCGACTCAAAAAGCTGCAGCTGCGGCAGTGGCAGTGGCAGCAGCTCAGAAGACAACGACTTCGAGCGTTAAAGCAATCTCACCTACGGCCACTACATCAAGCCAAAACGCCTCCCCCTCTTCAGCCTCAAGCTCAACTCAAGCTAAACCCCAGACCCCGCTTGCTGCTAATTCACCTAGCTCGGCATTGGGAAATAAAAGTATCAAGCCTGCAAGCAGCGGAAGTGACTCGGGAGTGGCTAAGCCATCAGTGAATGTTGGCGGACCATCCGATCTTAATAGTGGCTACATTACCCCCGGACCGACATCCTCCCAATAGAAGTTCGAGCATTAAGAAAGAGTGACGAAAGTCATCATTTTAATGACGGTTAAGATGCAATCTAATCCGGTATCACGACACTCTTTGAGAGGATTCTTGAGATCATTCGTATGGAGACATCAGGATGCATAACTATAAGGCGCTCAAAGATCAAGGTCGACCGCCGGGTGAGTGAATCAATGTGCTCCCCAACATGCCTATTTGCCTCGAACACATCCTCCCTCAATGTTGTCTCAGCATAATTAGCGCCACGACTCTTTTGTACATCACTTATTCTGGAATTCAGTTTGCTGTGAAGATTTTTGGGTGCTTTATCCATCGTGTCTGACTAATTCATGATTGTTGATGTCTGGCTATAAATAGAAAAAGCCCGATTTCTCGGGCTTTTTAGTCACATATCTGGCGGAGCGGACGGGACTCGAACCCGCGACCCTCGGCGTGACAGGCCGATATTCTAACCAACTGAACTACCGCTCCAAATATAACGCTTACTACCGTACTACTTGTGTCACTTACTGCTACTTCTCACAACTAGCCAAAAACTTGGCGTCCCCAGGGGGATTCGAACCCCCGTACTCACCGTGAAAGGGTGATGTCCTAGGCCTCTAGACGATGGGGACCTGGACTGCTACTTAATACTTAATACTGCAATTCTAAATGCTTGGTGGAGATAAGCGGGATCGAACCGCTGACCTCTTGCATGCCATGCAAGCGCTCTCCCAGCTGAGCTATACCCCCGTAATCTCGCAATAAAACTACAAGACACTCAAAACAATCCAAGATTTTATCCTATTTTTGT
>CANCBK010000105.1 GCA_947374315.1 Burkholderiaceae bacterium
TATGGGGATGTTGCCAAATTTACGCAACCGTTGGTATGAAACTCACTCTCAGTACTTGGCGTTGCAGGCTGATGTCAGTCAAAAAGCTGCTTCCATTACTGCCACTACTAAGGTTGTTCGAATTGCAATTCAATCTTTAATTCTGGGTATAGCGGCTTATTTGGTCATTTCGGGCCATGTTAGCCAAGGCATGATGATTGCTGCGTCAGTTTTAATTGGCAGGGCAACGGCTCCGGTTGAGCAAATCATTGGGATTTGGCGCCAGTGGGATGGCGTGCGTGATGCTTATCATCGGCTTACTCAATTGCTAGAGAACAACCCTAAACCCCAAGAAACGATGACTTTACCTGCCCCACTTGGCAACCTAGAGGTTTTTTCATTGAGGGCCACCCCTCCTGGCGCTGAGCACTTAGTTCTCAAGGGCGTCAGTTTTAAGCTTAACCAAGGCGATATTTTGGGAATTGTTGGTCCCAGTGGAGCTGGTAAAACAACTTTAGCTAGAATTTTAGTTGGGGTTTTCCCAATTTTGTCTGGAGACGTCAGGTTAGATGGCTCGCAAATTGGTGGGTGGAATAAAGAAGAGTTGGGTCCAAGCATAGGTTACCTACCACAGGATATTGAATTATTTTCGGGAACTATCGCTGAAAATATTGCCAGATTTGGCCCTGTAGAGTCAGAAAAAGTGATTAAAGCAGCGCAGCTTGCTGGCGTGCATGACATGATTTTAAAGATGCCAAATGGGTACGACACCAAAATTGGCGATGCGGGCTTTGGTTTATCTGGCGGGCAAAAGCAACGTATAGGATTGGCTAGGGCTTTGTTCGGTGAGCCTAGCTTCATAGTGCTTGATGAGCCTAATTCTAATTTGGATGAGGCTGGCGAGGTCGCTCTCACCCGAGCAATAGAAAAACTGCGTCAGCTACAAAAGACTACAATTGTAATAAGCCACCGAAATTCGACAATTAAGGTAACCAACAAATTGCTTATTCTCAATGATGGTCAGGTGCAAGCTTTTGGCCCAAGCAAAGATGTGATTGAGGGGCTTAATAAGGCTGGGCAACGGGCCACAGCGCAAAATAACCCTGCCAACCTTAAATAAAAGGGCCAGGTGCGTCATCTACTGACCTAGCTTACTCGATAATTATGGATTTACTTAAGCGTTTCATTCACTTTTTCAAAGATCTTCTATCGATTCGATCGGTTCAGGAGGAAGATAAAGATGAGCTCTATTACGTTCATTGGGGATGGCGTATCGTCATTTTCGGTTTTTGTGCATTTTTGTTGTGGGCGGCTATTGCCCCGTTGGATAAAGGGGTTGTGGCTCCCGGCAGCGTAATTACCGATGGTCAGCGCAAGTTGATTCAACCGGCTATTAATGGGGTTATTGAGCAGATTTTGGTAAAAGATGGAGACCATGTCCAAAAAGGGCAGCTATTGTTGCGATTGAATGACCTGCAAACTAATGCCCAATTTAGTGCAGTTAGAGAGCAAATAGAAGGTTTAACTGCTCAAATTACAGGTCTAGAAAAGTCAAGCGAGAACCAAAAGCTACAACTAAGCTTTATCAGTCAACAACTAGTCGGGATGCGAGATTTAGCCAAGGATGGCTATGTTGCAAAAAACCGCCTGTTAGAGTTAGAAAGAGCAAAAGCCCAGCTTGAGGCAAGTTACGCCGAGACGCTAGGTAATTTGGAGCGCTATCGAAGGCAATTAAACGAGCTAAAAAATAAATTACCAGCCGCTGAGTTTGATTATGCCAATGCCACCATTGAGTCACCAGTAGATGGCGATGTGATTAATTTATCCGTCTTTACCGTCGGGCAATATGTTCAAGCAGGGGCAAAATTAATGGAGGTTGTTCCAGTCAATCAACCTTTGATTGTTGAGGCAAAGGTGCCTGTAAATCTAATTGATAAGGTTCGCGTTGGTCTCCCGGTAGAAATGGCTTTTACTGCTTTTAATCAGAGAACTACCCCAAGAATCCCCGGTACATTAATCGTTGTCTCTTCAGATAAGTCTTCTGACCCTAATGCGCAGGGCCCTGACACGATCTATTACAAAGTTCAGGCTGAAGTCTCAGAAAAAGGTTTGCGCTTATTGAAGGAGCATGATGTTAGGCCGGGGATGCCGGTGGATCTTTTTATTCGCACAGGCGAACGAAGCTTGCTCAATTACATATTCAAGCCAATGTTAGATAGGGCGCATAATGCGCTGATAGAAGAGTAGTGATGAGAAGTATTCTTCTAAGGTCCGCATTGTTATTGTTTTGCTGTCGATCATTTTCAGCGTATGGATTGGATTTAATGCATGCCTATGATTATGCTCTCGGTAACGACCCAGTTTTTAGGTCTATAACTAAGGATTTTGAGGCAGCCGAAGCAAACCGTTCGATTGGGCGATCTGCTTTATTGCCGCAAGTTACTGGCAATATTACTGAGGCGGGTAATAAAAGTAATATCAATGGACCTCTTTATTTAAATGGTCCTTGGGTCACCACTACTAGAACCTACCCAAGTTCTGGTGTTTCAGCGCAGATATCGCAACCTCTTTTTAACTTGGCAGCATTAGCCTCAATGCGACAAGGTGTTGCTCAGGCAGAACAGGGCCGTGCCAAGTTTTTATCTGGAACGCATGATTTGCTGGTTAGGGTTACACAAGCTTACACAGACCTTCTTTATGCTCAAGATAATGCGCGGTATTTAACGGCGCAAAGAGATGCCTACAAAGAGCAACTCGAAGTTAACAATCGTTTATTTCAAGGCGGGGAAGGAATTGTGACTGATGCCCTTGAAACCCGCGCCAGTTATGAATTGTCGGTGGCTCAGGTGATTGAGGCTCGCGATCAAATACAAGAAGCAAAAGGAAAGCTGGAGGCTATCCTGGGCTTTGAGCTTACCTCACTTGATTTGATTAAAAAGCTTAAGCGCTCTTTTGGGTTTGAGGCAGTTGTTCCGGCTGACTTTGCAAGTTGGCGACAATTAGCCTTGGATAATAACGCTGAGCTTCGGGCATCTAATTCGAATGTACAGGTTGCAAGACAGCAGTACGAGGGTCAAAAGGCAGGGCATATGCCCACTTTATCTGCGGTGGTTTCTTGGGGGCAGTCTAATGGCCAAACCATTCAGTCTATATCTCAGAACTCTATTACTACTACTGCAGGCATCCAGCTTTCGATTCCGTTTTACTCCGGTGGACGCACGCAGGGGTTGATGGTTCAGTCTTACGCCAATTATGAAAAGGCTCAGGCAGATCGAGATGTTATTCAAAATCGCATCTTAATAGACTTGCGCAAACAGTTTGATCTTACGGTCTCCAGTCGCCAGCGGATTGAAGCATTAAACAGAAGCGTTGAGTCAGCCCAAGAATTAACTAAGGCTATGAGAAAGAGTGTGATTGGAGGTCAGCGCATCAATTTAGATGTATTGGTCTCCGATAAGGGTTTGGCGACAGCCCAGCGGGACTTGGCTCAAGCAAAATATGGTTATCTTTTAGCTATTCTTCGTTTGCGGCAGTTAGCAGGCACCTTAAGCGAGGACGATTTAAGTCGAGTGGCTAATTTTTTCGAGCGTGATCGCTAGGGTTTTACCCCCCCCATCCCTTGGTTTACTTGATTGTAAAGCGACAAATAAACAACAAAAAACTGTCAAAAACTATATTTAAATGTTGTAGAATCGCGTTAAGTGTTTCTATTTTTAGAGATTTGCACACCTTTTTTGGTAATTACTTATGCGCACAGCAAGTTCAGTTGATATTTTTGAGATTTACTCTGGTTTAGTAGGCACAGGCCCAAGCGCTGATGCCTTTAACTACTTATTGGGGCAAGGTTTTACTGTCCCTGAGTTGGTTTCAGAGCTTGTCTTAAATGCCGAATATATTGACGGTCTCGGCTCGGATTCAAATGAGGTTTTCGTTGAGTCTTTGTACAACAGCTTATTGGGTCGCTCTTCTGATGCCGGAGGCTTTAGTTGCTGGGTTTCCGCTTTAAACAATCAATTTACTCGAGTTGATGTAATCCAAGCTTTTCTTGATTCAGAAGAGTATCTGAATACATCTCAGTCAAGAGCACTGCATGATTCAAGCTATTTGGAGTTAGTGCCTGCTGATGCATCACACCCTTTTTTGGGTGATGTCGAAGGCGGCGTTCTCAACGAGTATCAATTTGAAGTTGCAAGCCTTTATCAAGGCGCTCTGGGACGCTTGGCTGATGCGGGCAGTTTCAATTCTTGGTCTGCTTATCTAGAAGGTGGTGGCTCATACACCGAAATGACAACTCTTTTTGTCGATTCTAGTGAATTTAGTTATTTATATGGGGCGCCTGACACGAATAGCCTTGAATGGGATTTAAATTTTGTTAGCGCCATGTACGCTAATTTTTTGGCAAGAACCCCAGACGCTGCTGGGTTAAATTCATGGGCCAACTCACTATATAGCGGTGCTTTAACTGTAGAAGACGTTATTATTGGGTTCGCGCAATCTGCCGAATTCTTGGTTAAAGGATATGCTGCGATATCCGATTGGTATACCAACTTCAGCATCTATGAAGATGCTTCGTTGCCGGTTGATCTTTTGATTACCAGTGACAGACTGCATTCAGGAGTTGACCCAGATATTGACGCTGGCGTCAGGGGTGTTTATGGAGTAATTCTTCAGTTTGATGACGCTGTTTCAACGGCGATTCTGGCTCCATCTTATACATTCCTTGTGACTAGTGAGCAGTTAAATGGATCACCTGCATTGACTGGCATTCCTGGACTTGATTCAAATGGACAACCTTCAACCAGCCTCTACCCTGCTTCGATTGAAGTTGCTGATGGTGCCTCATTTGGTGATAGCGCATTTCAAAATATTTCCAATGTACAAAAGCTGGTTCTTACCTCTGAGTCAGGCTCTCAGTCAGTTATTTTGGGTGAAAACGCTCAGAATGCCGGTCTAATTACTGTTGATGGCACAGCAAGTGCGAGTGATGAGACCTTAGATGCGCGCTTGATGAATACTTCCATCACCCTTTTATCGGGCTCTGGAAGTGATTCATTAGTTGGTGGATCTGCAGCCGATTCCATCAATGGAGCAGATGGTAATGATTCCATCTATGGTGGAGATGGCAATGACATCATTGAAGGTGGATCAGGTAGTAACGTCATTATTGGCGGTGTGGGTGCTGATCAAATCTCGCTTGCATCTGGCTCGATCA
>CANCBK010000106.1 GCA_947374315.1 Burkholderiaceae bacterium
TACTTTGGTACTGATGGCATTCGCGGTGAAGTAGGGCAATTTCCGATTGTTCCGGAGTTCATCACTCGCCTTGGTTATGCTGCCGGCAAAGTACTGAGTAGCCAGGCAAAGCCCGGTGAGCGTTGCAAGATTTTGATTGGTAAAGATACGCGTGTTTCTGGTTATTTATTGGAAGCCGCTTTAGAGGCTGGCTTTGCTGCCGCTGGTGTTGATGTGATGTTATGTGGTCCGATGCCAACCCCTGGCGTCGCTTATCTCACCAAGGCCTTGCGTTTATCTGCAGGTGTAGTGATTTCAGCATCACACAATGCCTACCAAGATAACGGCATTAAATTCTTCTCTGCCGAAGGTGGTAAGTTAAGCGATGAGTTTGAGTTGGCGATTGAGGCTGAGCTTGCAAAACCGATGGGCTGCGTTAGTTCAAAAGAGTTGGGTAAGGCATTTCGTCTAGATGATGCCGCTGGTCGTTATATCGAGTTTTGTAAATCTACCTTTCCAGGTGAGCTCAATCTCAAAGGTATGAAGTTGGTTGTGGACTGTGCACATGGTGCTGCGTACCATACCGCTCCTCACGTCTTTCATGAGCTTGGTGCAGAAGTAATCTCTATTGGTGTTCAACCCGATGGCCGCAACATTAATGATGGCTTTGGTGCGACATCCCCTGAAGCCTTAATTGCTAAAGTTAAAGAAACCAAAGCAGATCTTGGTATCGCCTTGGATGGTGACGCCGATCGTTTGCAAATGGTCGATGCTTCGGGTCGATTATTCAATGGTGATGAGCTTCTATACGTGCTTGCAAAAGACCGCATCGAACGTGGTCAAGCTATGGGTGGGGTGGTTGGCACCTTGATGACCAACCTAGCCGTAGAAAACGCTATCAAAGGTTTGGGTATTGGATTTGAGCGCGCCAATGTAGGCGATCGCTATGTCTTGGAATTGCTCAAGCAAAAAGGCTGGATTATTGGTGGCGAAGGTTCAGGTCATCTCCTGTGTTTAGATCAACATTCAACTGGTGATGGCACTATTGCAGCATTACAGGTCCTTGCCGCCATGAGTCAGGCCAAGAAGAGTCTGGCTCAATTATTAGATTCCATCAAAATCTTCCCCCAAGTGCTTCTGAACATTAAATTCAAGGCGGGGTATGACTGGAAGGCAGATGGCGCCCTCAAATCCAAGGTATGCCAGGTCGAAAGTGACCTCAAGGGCACTGGCAGAGTACTTATCCGCGCATCAGGCACAGAGCCCGTCCTACGCGTCATGGTTGAGGCCCAAGATGGCGATGTAGCCATGAGCTCTGCTAAGAGCATTGCTGACTTAGTGCCAACTATCTAAAGCATTGATTTTATTGGGTTTATTTCTTTTATGACGCCTGTCATAAAAGAGTCATACTCAAAACGTATCGTTCAGTTATCGCAATGTTGCGTTAATTATCTGAGGAACGATACACATGAACTCATTCTTGAAAAAAGCGCTAGTAATCAGCGCGATTTCAATTGCCCCAGTTGCATTTGCAGCGGATATGACCGGCGCCGGCGCAACATTCCCATACCCAATTTATGCTAAGTGGGCTGAAGCCTATAAAGCAAAAACAGGCTCTAATATGAATTACCAATCAATTGGTTCTTCAGGCGGTATTAAGCAAATTAAAGCGAAGACTGTTGATTTCGGTGCAACCGACAATCCAGTGAAGTTCGAAGATTTAGAAAAAGACGGTTTAGTTCAGTTTCCAGCAATTATTGGTGGTGTAGTTCCAGTAATTAACGTGGAAGGCGTTAAGCCGTATGAGTTGAAATTGTCCCCAGACACCTTGTCTGATATTTTCCAGGGCGCTATTACCAACTGGAATGACAGACGTATTGTGTTGAACAACCCAGGTATGAAGATGCCTGACTTGCCAATTACTGTAGTACATCGTGCAGATGGCTCTGGAACTACGGCTATTTTTACAAACTACTTAGCTAAGGTTAGCCAGAACTGGAAAGATGCAGTTGGTGAAGGTGCTGCAGTTAAATGGCCTGCTGCTTCATCTGTAGGTGGTAAAGGTAACGAAGGTGTTGCAGCAAACGTTTCACGTGTTAAGGGTGCGATTGGCTATGTTGAGTATGCATACGCTAAGAAAAATAAGATGACCAGCGTTTCTTTGAAGAATAAGGACGGTCAATTTGTCCAGCCTGATGACATTACATTTGCGGCAGCTGCTGCTGGTACAGACTGGTCAAAGATTCCTGGTATGGGCACATTCATTACCAATGCTTCTGGCGCTAAATCATGGCCAATCACTGGCGCATCTTTTATCTTGATCTACAAGAATCCAGAGAACAAAGCCAATGCTGCTGAAGTAATTAAGTTCTTTGACTTTGCTTTCAAGGACGGTAAGAAGATGGCTGAAGAGTTGGACTATGTACCGATGCCTGATGTAACAACAGATTTCATTCGCAAGAATGTATTTTCAAAGGTTGCAACTAAGTAAATTTTAGGGATTGATTCTGATCAATCGCTACTAAAAACAGCTCCACTATGTGGGGCTGTTTCAATATTTAATTAAGTCTAATTTATGATTGAAACGACCCAGTCTCACTCAGCACCGACGCCACAGGCGCTTCGAATTGCTAAGCTACAGCGTATTCAAGATTTTCTATTTCACGGCATCACGCAATTTTTTGCTTTATCCGTGCTAATCGCCTTGCTTGGCATCATGGTGTCCTTGGTAAGTAATGCCTGGCCCGCTTTGAGTACCTTTGGCATTGGATTTTTCTTTACCCAAGAGTGGGATATTGTTAATGGCGAGTTTGGTGGCCTGATTGCCATTTACGGCACCTTAGTAACTTCTTTAATTGCCTTGCTAATAGCTGTGCCACTAAGTTTTGGTATCGCAGTCTTCCTTACGGAGCTTTGTCCTGGCCCTTTACGCAGACCATTGGGTACTGCGGTAGAGTTGCTGGCCGCTGTTCCTTCGATTATTTACGGTATGTTTGGCCTCTTCATTTTTGCTCCGCTATTTGCTGAATATATACAGCCAGCTTTGGCTGGAACACTTGGCCAGATTCCTGGTTTAGGCATTTTATTTTCCGGTGCATTTAATGGTATCGGCATCTTGTGCGCTGGCTTGATTTTGGCAATGATGATTTTGCCTTTTATTGCATCTGTGATGCGCGATGTATTCGAAATTGTCCCTCCGGTCCTAAAAGAGTCCGCTTATGGTATTGGTTGCACAACCTGGGAAGTAGTTAAGAATGTTGTGTTGCCATACACCAAGGCTGGTGTAATTGGTGGTGTCATGTTGGGCTTAGGCAGGGCTCTCGGTGAAACCATGGCTGTAACCTTTGTTATCGGCAATGCGCACCGTTTATCTCCTTCCTTATTTGCTCCTGGAACCTCAATTGCATCAACACTTGCGAATGAATTCGGTGAGGCAGAGGCAGGCAACCATCTATCTTCATTGTTCGCCTTAGGTTTGGCGCTATTCATCATTACCTTTGTTGTATTGGCATTCGCTAAATGGATGCTAAACAATATGGAGAAGAAGCAGGGCTTAAAAACATGAACAACGTTACGAATATTGATCCAGCGGTTTTTGCGAAGCGTAAGCGCGCCAATAAGATTGGCCTCGCTTTGTCCATGTTTGCCATGGGTTTGGGCATGGTATTTCTACTTTGGATTCTGAGTGTATTGATTTTTAAAGGCTTTTCTGCGCTGGATATTACGCTGTTTACTCAAAGTACCCCGGCACCTGGATCTGAGGGTGGTGGCTTAGCTAACGCGATTGTTGGTAGTTTGATGTTGGTGGGTTGTTGCACTTTGATCAGCACGCCTATTGGTGTTTTGGCTGGTCTATACCTCTCTGAGTATGGTGATCGCAGCCGTATTGCTGCCATTACCCGTTTTGTTACTGACATCATGCTTTCAGCACCGTCGATTGTGATTGGTCTGTTCGTATATGCATTCGTAGTTGCTCAGGTGCGTCACTTCTCAGGATGGGCCGGAACAATAGCCTTGGCCTTGATCGCGATTCCGGTGGTTGTACGTACGACAGAGAATATGTTGCGCTTGGTGCCTGGTAGCTTGCGAGAGGCTGCTTATGCTTTGGGTACACCAAAGTGGAAAGTGGCTTTCATGATCACCCTAAGAGCTGCTCAAAGTGGTGTGATGACAGGAATCTTATTGGCGCTGGCTCGCGTCAGCGGTGAAACAGCACCTTTACTCTTTACCGCACTCAACAATCAGTTTTTCTCAACTAATATGAATGCCCCAATGGCGAACTTGCCTGTTGTGATCTTCCAGTTTGCGATGAGTCCATACGATAACTGGGTGGAGCTTGCTTGGGGCGGGGCCTTGTTAATTACTTTTGCTGTATTGGGCTTAAACATCCTAGCTCGAGTAGTTTTCCGTGAGAAAGTCCAGGGATGATGAGCAATATGAAAACAATGTTTGACTTAAATCAGATCGATAGTCAAGGAGTGAGAACGAATATGAATACAAATCAAGAGACGCAACATGAGGTCAAGAATGCGCTTGAAGTGCGTAACCTCAATTTCTTTTACGGATCCTTTCAGGGTCTGAAAGACATTAATTTGGACATCGAAGAGGGCAAAGTTACCGCCTTCATCGGACCATCTGGCTGTGGCAAATCTACTTTGCTCAGAACTCTCAACCGCATGTATGACCTATATCCAGGTCAACGCGCAGAAGGGGAGATTAACTTCTATGGCCAAAATATCCTAGAGCCTGGGCAGGATCTGAATTTACTCCGCTCACGCATCGGTATGGTTTTTCAAAAACCAACACCGTTTCCAATGTCTATATATGAGAATATTGCCTTTGGCGTACGTCTCTATGAAAGACTTTCTCGCTCTGAAATGGATGAGCGCGTTGAATGGGCTTTGAATAAAGCCGCTTTATGGACTGAAGCTAAGGATAAGCTCAACCAAAGCGGCTTATCCCTCTCTGGTGGTCAGCAACAGCGTCTTTGTATTGCACGTGGTGTTGCAGTAAAACCATCTGTCATCCTGCTCGATGAGCCAACTTCAGCTTTAGATCCAATCTCTACAGGCAAGATCGAAGAGTTGATCAATGAGCTCAAGCATGAATACACGATTGCCATCGTTACCCACAATATGCAGCA
>CANCBK010000107.1 GCA_947374315.1 Burkholderiaceae bacterium
CTCAAATAATAGGGCTGGGCTAGCGAGACTTTATTTGCTATTCTGCATCATCACTTAAAGGATTTATATGACAAACGACACTCAAACCCAAAACGACGAAGATTTTGACTATGGGTGCGAATGCGCCATGACACTCTTAAATGAGCCGACAGAAGATTGCTTGAATGATCTGATTGACGAGCTTGATGAAGACGGCATGATCGCAACCGAAGTTGTTTATGGCCTACTAGCAACCATCCTCATGAGTATTACTTCCGAAGACGAAGATGACGAGGAAGTTCAGTAAGCAAGTTAGGCTAAGACTTGACGGGCAAATTGATCCATGGCGCTTGCCATGGTGATATCTAGCTCAGTTAAGGCCTTCATAGAATGGGTACTCAAGCGCACTGACACCCTATTCCAAGAATTAGACCAATCTGGATGATGATCCAACTCTTCAGCGAAGTCTGCACACAGCGTCATAAACGCAAAGGCACCTTTAAAGTCTTTAAATTCAAAGACTCGGCTTAACTCTTGAGTGTCACGGCTGACCTGCCACTCAGGTAGTATTTTTTCAAACTCAAAATCGCTTGCAACTAGTTTTGGCTTAGGCACTAGGGGCGTCCACGCTTTTAGATAACTTTTGTAAATCTTCTGGATATAGCCAACGCCACTCACCTTCAGCCAAATCCGCAGGCATAAGGTACTGGCCGATTTCAGTACGGTGTAGTTTGGCGACATGATTGCCTACCGCAGCCATCATTCGCTTCACCTGATGGTAGCGACCTTCAACGATAGTCATTGCCAATCTATTTTCGCCAAGCTGTTTGCATGCTGTGGCAAAACAAGGCTTTGGATCGTCATCCAGCACAACGCCATTGAGTAAATGGTCAATCTGTTTTTGGGTAATAGGTTCCGGGGTAGTAATCTCATACACCTTACCAATATTCTTCTTTGGCGTGGTCATCTTATGAATAAACTGACCATCATCTGAAATCAGAATTAAGCCAGTGGTATCAAAATCTAAGCGGCCAACGCATTGCAAGCCCCGCTCTACAAAAGGCTTAGGTAGCAAGCTATAGACGCTTGGATGGTGTGTAGTTTTGTGGGAGCACTCATAGTTTGGAGGCTTGTTAAAGGCGATATAGGCTTTTTCATGAAACTCCCAATCATTGCCCTCTACGTTGAGCATCAAGCCCTCTGTCGCAATGCGCTCTTCAGGATCTTCCGCCAACACACCATTGACCTTGACTAGGTCGGCATAGACTAAATCGCTACAGAAGCGCCTTGTGCCAAATCCTTGGCTGAATAATATTTTTTCGAGAGAAATTGGTTTGGCCATATCTTGCCGAGAATACTACAAAGCAGACTGACTATGCGACTGCGAAATGAAGTCGTTATGATTGATATATACCTTCTCTCAGATTCTTACTTACTACCGCCATGCTCTCAACCCCAGCCCCTAGAAACCCCTTACATACCCGTGAAATTACTTTTCAGGGCTACGCTCGAGAAGATGGTCTTTGGGACATTGAGGCCCATTTACGGGATTTCAAATTTCACCCCTTTACTACCGGTGGAAAAACTTGGGAGCCTGGCCAGGCTTTTCATGATATGTGGGTTCGGATTACCGTCAACACAGAATTAGTTATTCAAGCAATTGAGGTAGCAATGGATAGTCATCCGCACCCAGAATGCCCCCAAGTGATACCTCCAATGGATGCACTCATTGGAGCGCGCATTGGCAAAGGCTGGCGAAAAACTATCAATGAACATCTTGGCGGAATTAAAGGCTGCACGCACTTGCGAGAGCTGCTGAGTAATATTGCAACAGCGGCTTTCCAATCTATTCCCGGAGCCTTATTTGATCCGGATGACAACAAGCCACCACTCTATTTGGGAACCTGTAAATCTTGGGACTTTGACGGACCAGTAGTGATGCGCGTTTATCCCAAGTTTTACAAGTGGAAACCTACAGTCTAGGTTTCCTTAAAACTCACCACGGTGAACATTAAAGCCGTTGAAGGCTTGCTGCACTGGCATCAGCTCGACTAAATTAATATTCATATGGCTTGGCAAGTTGGCGGACCAGTAAATAGCCTCAGCAACATCATCCGCGCTTAATGCCTTAACGCCGGTATAGACCTTGCCCGCCTTATCGTCATCACCCTTAAAGCGCACATTGGAAAACTCTGTTCCAGAACACATACCAGGCTCAACGCAAGTAACGCGTACTGGTGTGCCAATTAAATCGGCCCTGAGGTTCAAACTAAATTGCTGCACAAAGGCTTTAGTACCACCGTAAACGTTGCCGCCTGGGTAGGGATAGTTTGCCGCCACGGAACCTAGATTGATCACATGCCCACATTTACGCTCCACCATTCCAGGCAAGAAAGCGCGCGTCATATGAACTAGACCCTTGATGTTGGTATCAATCATCTGATCCCAGTCCGAAAGAAATGCTTGATGTGCTGGCTCTAAACCTAAAGCCAAGCCAGCGTTATTCACTAGCACTGTTACCTTGGCAAAGTCTGCCGGCAATGTTGCCGCAAGACCATCAACCTTCGCGCTGTCACATACATCCACAGCTAAGGTAAGTAATTTTTTCTGCTGTTCCGCCGGAAGGGATGCTTTTAAAGCCTCCAAGCGCTCTACCCTTCTGCCTACAGCAATCACGTTATGACCATTCGCCAGGAATCGTCTAGCGGTTGCCTCTCCAAAGCCAGCGGTAGCGCCGGTTACTAAAACTGTATGTTCCATATTCCCTCTGCTTATCTTTTTTAATTGACCGAGTCATTTATATTAATGCCTATATGACATTGCTGCGGATTTTTACTCACCATCTGATTTCCTTGGCACTTCTGGGATTAATGGGGTCAGCTTTGGCCGATGAAAGCAAATTCTCTGGTGGGTTTTTAGACCTTGAAAAAGCATCTGATCAGTACTCTAGTCAACGGGTTCTCGAATTTTGGGGGTACCACAATACCTTTGGAGAGCAAACTCAAAGCGACACCCTGAAACTGCGCTACTACCAACCTCTACAGCTTGATCAATGGCGGGGCACGTTGCGCTTAGATACCTCCTATGTATCTACTTATGGGCCTCAACTTCCAGAGCAATCATCTGGAACCTATAGTGCGGGTAACACTATGCTTACCGTCTGGGGAAATCATCCTAGCATCTTAAAAAATTGGGAAGGCACTTTGGGCGGTCGAATCATCTTTCCATTTGGTAATTATGGGCAGTGGGCAGCTGGCCCTCAGATAGGGACCGTATATGTTCCCAAAGAGGGATCTGACTCACGGCTCTCAGATTTTTCACCACTCTTGCGATACATGTATGGGTTTAACACCAAAGGCAATTCATTTGCCAATAATTCCAACCAGCCACCTTTAGCTCGCAATCTGAATATATTTCCAACGCTAGGATTTAATATCTCTCCCGATACTCAAATTCGTTTTTGGGATGAAAATGGGATTGCGTGGAACACTGGTGGAGGTGGTGGCTGGTTTGTGCCAATTGATGCCATGGTGACTCATCGACTCAATAAACACTTCTTATTTGCGGTAGGGGCTAGCAAACAGGTAGTGCAGAGCTATCCTGTTTACGACTGGTCTTTCTATGGAAAGCTCTCGTTTAATTTCTAGTTAAAAGAGTTAATCAAGATTTACCAGGTGATCTTTTTCGATAGTTGCCGCTTTCGATTTCACTAAAGCCTGCACTAACCAGTCTTGAAACTCTTCGGCACCGAGATTCATTTGCTGACGAATACTTTCCAGTACTGGCGTACCTGAAATCCACTGATTCACCGTTGCCAAATCCTGATTGCGCCATTCCAATAATTTGTACTTGAGGAGCACCTTGGCTCCATGACGGGCATTTCGATCGGTATCGCTTGAGAGATAGTCCAGGCGGGATTTAGCAGTCTCGATAGACTTCTTTACGTCAGTAAAAGGTTTGCCATGCCCCGGAATAACGAGCGCAACAGAGAGGCTTTCAATCAGCTCTAGCGTCTGCGCTACCTCTTCAAAGCCACCCTCACCCCAGAGCTCGGGGAAGATGACTCCAAAGCCCTCTTCCCAAAGCGCATCAGCAGAGATCAAGATTTGATACCGCTCTTGATAGAGCATGATGGAATGGTTGTCATGACCAGGAGCGGCAAGAATTTGCCAGCGATAAGGACCTAAGGTAATTTCTGTACCAGGCACGAGGAGAGCATGATGTCTAAAGCGCGGGCACTCTTGCCCCAATTGCTGAAAGCTGAGTAAATTCTCATCCCAGTCTTGTACTGCAATTGCCTCGGCCTCCGGTACCCAGATCTCACAATCAAATGTATTTGACAAGGCTGCATTGCCACCACAATGATCTGAGTGCAAATGGGTATTGACTACTTTATTGAGCGTTTTTAAGCCATGTTGCTTAAGCGCATTGGTGACCAAATCAACAGTCATCTGTTGATGGGCGCAGTACCCAGTATCGACCAAGGAAACATCATCACCGAAAAGAAAAATATTATTTGCCGATAACCACCCACGTTCGAAGATGTCGATTCCGGGAGGCAGCATGTAATTGCCGATTTTCTTTTCAGACACGTTAATTTTTCTGGGAAGTTAGCTCAAGCTTTTGAATGTCGAACTGCTGCTGCTTCAAGCGCTGCAATAAATCGGCATAGACTCTAGGATCGAGTTGCGGCGTTCTCGATAAAACCCAAAGATACTCTCTTCTAGGATCACTTACAGCCGCCACCTGATATTGCGCATCCAAATCTATTACCCAATAATCACCCCAAACCATCGGTAAAAATGAAAGCCACTCCGGAGCAAAGCGTACTTCTAATTTTGGGGAGTCCTTAGCGCCAATTTGACGGGCCAAGCCCTCCGCTTCTGAAGTCTCTCCACTCGCAGTTTTGCAACTATTTAGTACACGAAGATTGCCATCAGGCTTAGCGGTGTATACGGCCTTGGTGTTCGAGGTGCATTTTTTCTGAAACCAGTTCGGAAACTTCGCTATCTCATACCAGGTTCCTAGATAGCGAGGAACATCCAGAGAGGCTATGGTCTTCACTCCTTGGTCACCTTGCTGAGCTA
>CANCBK010000108.1 GCA_947374315.1 Burkholderiaceae bacterium
CTATTGGCATTCATCAGCGCTCAGGCTGCGTGCTTCTTCTACCAGCATGACGGGGATGTCATTGCGGATTGGATAGGCCAAGCGATCCGCTTTGCAAATCAGCTCGTGCTTCTCGCTATCTAAATGCAGAGTGCTTTTGCATAAAGTGCAAACCAAAATATCGAGTAAGCGCTTGTCCATGTCTAATCTTTGCTATTTTTTATAAGGTGTATTGATTGGGATCGGGTCTTTGCAAAATCGATTGCAACCAGTCGGCTAAGGCATTTGGTATATCTAAGGTCATTGGCACCACCCAAATGCGCTCATCCTGTATTGAAGAACATTTTACGGCATCCTTCTCTGTAATCAGAATGCATTCGGCATGGATAGAGGAGAAAAACTCCGAAGTGAAGGCGCTGTGATCGGGCAAGCCAATCGATTTAGCGGCAATACCCTGTTTGAGCAAATCATCAAAAAAGCGTTGAGGATTGCCGATAGCTGCTACGGCAGTGATTTTGTTGGGGAGATAGGTGTCAGCGATTGAAGTGAGTGACTGAGTGTTCCCGGGGTTAATCAACTGATAGGGTGCTCCCAATTGAGCGCCCAAGGTAAACGTACGTCTTCCCAAGAAATACTCATTAACCAGGTTTGTAGAGTTGCCAACCCCAGTCATGAGCGTTGCATCACGCTCGCGCGTGGCGGGTTCACGTAAGGGGCCGGCAGGCAGTAAGAAGCCATTGCCTTCACCGCGCACATCTCGCACCACGAATTCGATATCACGGCCCCCTTCACGCGCAGGCCAGCGAGCTAGGCTACGGTGCTGCAAGCCATCATCACTAATGATGACATTGACTGCGGGATCTTGATTGAGAAGGGCGCGAATACTCTCGACCCGTTTTGGATAAACCCAGATCGGAAATTGATTGTGTGTGCGCTGAGCAATCAGTACTGGTTCATCGCCTACTAGAGCGGGGTCAGAGTCGCTTCGTACTGGAATAGGTGCGCTTGAAGTATTGGCACCATAGCCTCTGCTAATAATCCCAGGCTTCCATCCCATGCGAGATAAACGCTCAGCCAATGCAATGACGATGGGTGTTTTGCCAGTGCCACCCACGCGGATATTGCCCACAATAATGACGGGCACTGTTTGTGGTTTAGCTCTGTTCATTCCAAGATCGTTCATCAGATCCAGGGCGCGATTGATCAAGCCGTAAACCCATGACAAAGGCCATAGTACGAGACTAGTAGGCCCACGTCTTTCCCAAAACTTGGGAGCCTTCTTTAGGTGTGCAGTAGATTTAGTGGATGACATTAAAAGTAATTTAAATGCTTTTTACTTCTTTGTTTGACTGCTAAAAACAATATTCGATAGATTGGCGTCACGAGCAGCCTCTAGTGCACTCATGACTGCTTGATGGGGCGCTCTAGCATCTGCATCGATATTGACCTGAATAGGATTCTCGTTGTTCGCACTGTTTTGATTGAGTAGATTGAGGGCATTGCTGAGCTGGTTGCGATCAGTTACTTTGCCATTGATCGCAAAGCGTCCATCACGGCTAACCGCAATATGAATTTGCTTCACTTCGGCCTGGCTTGCTGCACCATTGGCGGTTGGTAGAGTGATCGCTAGTTCTTGATAGCGCGTAAAGGTAGTGGAGATCATTAAAAAAATCAGCACCACTAGCAGTACATCAATAAAAGGAATGAGATTGATCTCTGGCTCTATCGGCAGTGTGCTCGTGCCTAAAGAAAATCTTCCGCGACGGTGAAGCTTATTGTCCAGCCAACTCACTGGTTATCCACGGGGTTGGCGTTGTTAGGGTAGAGCTTTTTAAATAGCTGGCGCGTGAATTCTTCGCACTCGTGTTGGCGTTGATTTGCCATGGCGCGCAATCCACGCCATGCGGCCAGCGCAGGAATGGCGATGAGCAAACCAAAGGCGGTGTTGTACAAGGCTACAGAAATGCCATGCGCCAATTGTTGCGGGCTACCGGCGCCACCACCAACTGCTCCTTGGCTGCCAAAAATCTCAATCATGCCAACGACAGTGCCAAAGAGTCCAAGCAAGGGGGCGATCGTCGCAATCGTAGCTAGGGCGCCTAAGTAACGCTCCAGCTTTAACCAAGTGGATTGAGCGCTTGCTTGTAGTTCTTCCAAGGCGTCATCCGCAGAGTTGCCGCTCATCTGTTCGCGCAAGATACAGGTAAAAAGCGATCCAACGGGCGTGAGCTGGCTAACAGCAGTGATTTCCGCATCGGACACACTTTTTTGCTGGGAAAGGGCATTTGCCATCCCAAATACCGTTTCGAGGCTATCTTTAGGAAAAATATGGATTTGGCGTAAATACCAGACTCGTTCGAGCATGATGGCCAGTCCAATGATGGAGATGATGAGGAGTGGCCAAATAGGCCATCCGGCAGACAGTAAGATGGTGTACATAAGATCAGTACTTTAGCTGAATTAAAAAACTGTTTTCTGAAAGCCAGTCTGTGGATAACTCTGTGCAAAACTTTCTAGAAAATCAGTTGTCAGTCCTTGATTGGTGGTGGAGGCGCCCTTATTTGGGCAAATCTATCTCAAATGGGGTGTAATAATTGATGATATAAATCAATAAGATAGAGATTGTCTCTTGGATTTATGAGACGATTTGGGTCAGTAATTACTTACTTATAGTGCTTAGTCAATGGGTAAATTGGTTTCTGTGGATATTTATTGCCCTCCAAGCCTGATGGCTGTGTAGAAGAAGAGAAAAAATGTCGGAAATATCAAGGGAAATTCTGAGTGTTGGCGATCTAAACCGCGCCATTGCGAGCTCGTTGGAGGAGCGCTTCGATACCGTCTGGGTGAGCGGGGAGATTTCCAATTTCAAGGCTTATGACAGTGGCCATTGGTACTTTTCCCTCAAAGATGAAGAGGGGCAGATTCGTTGCGTGATGTTCCGTGGGCGTAATGGCCAAGTCGGGTTTATGCCCCAATCAGGGGATTTGGTGGAGGTAGCTGCCAACCTCGGGTTTTATGTACCGCGTGGCGATATTCAGTTGACGGTGCAAAGTATGCGTCGTGCGGGCATGGGTGGGCTGTACGAAGCTTTTCTAAAGCTCAAGGCAACACTCGCAAAAGAGGGCTTATTTGATGCCGAGAATAAGCACCCCATTCCAAGTCACCCAAGAGCAATTGGTATTGTCACTTCGCCTCAAGCTGCTGCCCTGAAAGATGTATTGAGTACTTTGGCTAGAAGAGCGCCACATATCCCTATCGTGATTTATCCCACATTAGTACAGGGGCCTGATGCGCCTGCGGGAATCATTGCCGCACTGAAAGCTGCTGAAAAAGAAAATGCAGTGGATGTCATTTTGCTGGTCAGGGGTGGTGGCAGTATTGAGGATCTCTGGGCATTTAATGACGAGAAGTTAGCTTATGCGATTGCGCAATCACCCATTCCGATTGTCAGTGGGGTTGGTCATGAGACCGATGTCACAATCGCTGACTTTGTTGCTGACTTGCGCGCACCAACCCCTACCGGTGCAGCAGAATTAGCCGCCCCACGACGCGATCAAATGTTGCAAGAGCTCGATGCCATCGCGCAAGCGTTGTTGCAAAGAGTTAGTCAGCGTGTCGAGCGAGAAGCGCAAACCTTGGATCAACTGGCTTTACGCCTCAGTCATGCCTTGCCTAACCCCGATCGGATGCGCGAGCAAATTAGTGGCTGGCAGAAGCGACTCAACCAAGCTTGGCTGGTAAGGGTTGAAAATTGGAAACGTGATCAAGGACACTTCCAATCTCAGCTTGAAATGCTCAATCCTCAAAGAACCCTAGAGCGTGGCTATGCGGTCATTTTGAGTAAGGAAGAGCAAGCCATGCATGCGGTGCGCAATCCCAATCAGTTGAATACGGAAAATGTATTTCAGGTGCGCTTGGCAGAAGGCTGGGCGGAAGTGGAATTTTCGAATACAAAGAAGATCAATTGATTCAATTTATGTCCTTATGGGTAGTGGGTATAACCACTTAGTTATTATACAAAAAGAATATTTGTATAATAACTGGATGAAAAGTGATCTCTACAGCCCCTTATCTTTATCTGCACAAACGGCTTATGCTGAATTGCAGGATCAACTAAGAATTCAGGCCATCGACCGCTTTAGGATGTTACCTGGCGCTTTTCACAAACAAACTCAAAAAGGTAGGCCCTATATTTATTATGGTTATAGGGACCTGGATGGTACTGGCAGGATGGCTTATGTTGGCCCAGAAGATGACAGGGTTCTTGAGTTAATTAAAAAACACGAAGCAGTTAAAGCAGGGGATGCGCACGGTAGGATTAAGGCGCAAGCAAAATCTGCTGAAGCGCTGGGGTGCACCACTGCATTGACAAAGCATTTCCGGGTAGTCAACCGCCTGGAGCAGTATGGTTTTTTTGGGGCTGGAGGAATCTTAATTGGAACCCATGCTTTCTTAGTCATGGGGAATATGCTGGGGGTGAAGTGGCTGTCATCAAACTTAACAATGGATGTTGACTTTGCCCATGCAGGTAGAAACGTATCTATAGCGTTAGGTGCAAATGTCAAAATGTCGGTCCATGATGCTCTGAGCTCGCTTGAGATGGGTCTTTTGCCGATAGCGGAGTTCTCCGGTAAAACGGGTGCTCAGTACCGCAACCCTCAAGACCCTGAGTTGCGCTTGGATTTTGTTACACCTCAGACCCGCACTGGAGGCCCCGTGGTTTTACCGGAGTTGGGCTTGGCTTTGGAGTGCCTTAAATTTATGGAGTACTCCCTGGTTGATACCACCCAAGGAGTAATACTTTCGAGAGAAGGGGCTTGCATAGTCAATATTCCAGCACCCGAGAGGTATGCGGTTCACAAACTTATTATTTATGGTGAGCGACCTGTCAGCGAGCGCTCAAAAGCAAATAAAGATTTGGGCCAGGCCGCAGCAATTTTTAAGGTGCTTTTTGAGAGTGGTAATGCGGGTTTGGTTAGGGATGCGTGGACGGATGCATTATCGCGTGGTCCAGG
>CANCBK010000109.1 GCA_947374315.1 Burkholderiaceae bacterium
GATAGAGAAAATATCGCTTCGATAGTCTGAGCGAATACCAGTGACCTGTTCTGGTGAGATGTATGGTGCTGAGCCAATTCCCTTGCGCATCTCTTCTGCAAGCAGGTCGGGAAAGCGCGCATGATGCGATAAGCCAAAATCAATTAAAGTCAGCTTGCCTTTATCGTCAATCAGAATATTTTCAGGTTTGATATCTAAATGAATGGCATCTTGTGCATGTAGTGATTGCACTGCTTGTGCTAAGTCGGCACCAATCTGCACTGCCTCATCAATCGTAAAAACTTTACCTTCTTGAATGAAGTCCTCAAGCGGCCTACCTTCTACGCGCTCCATTGCAATGTACGGGCGCGTCGCCATATTGCCTGAGCCGAGATACTTTGGGACATAGGGGCTCTTAAGCGAGCGCAGTATGGTTAATTCTGTTTCAAAGCCAATCAGACTCTCAACAGGCTGATCGCGACCCACCCTCGGAATCTTCAGAAGAATAGGAACATCAATGCCTTCTTTGGTTGCGGAGTATAGGCTGGCCATGCCACCGCGATGAACCTCCGCCCCCAATACAAACCCATCGACTACCTTGCCTTCTTGAAAAATCTCATCAACTGCTTCGATATCAGTATTCATTGATATGGGTAAATTATTTTCCGGTGATGAGGCGGTTGGCTAGGTCTTCTGGCAATCCAGCGCGACGAACTTTATCTGCTGCCGTGAATTGGTCATAAGGGGTGCGATGAAAGGTGAGCGCCTCTAGTTCTGGTTCAAATACGGCAAAGCAAGCCTCGGGATTTCCGTCTCGTGGCTGGCCAAGTGAGCCAACTACTGCTACCCACTGGCGATGATGCATGACAGGAATCTCATCACCAGGATGTGGTGCAAAACGAATCAATTTACCAACAGCGCTTTGATAGAACAGTGCTTGCTCGTGCGCGTGGCCAACAAAGGTATAGGTCTTTCCTGAGTTTTGTACGCAATGCCATGCACTCATGCTATCGGTGACGTAATTCCAGTCTGCAGGATTGTGGGCCGATGCATGAACAAAACACATCGCTTCTTCTTGAATCATTAATGGTAAATCTTTTAGAAACTGAACTTGGGTGGGGTTGAGCTGAGCCTTGGTCCACTCGATTGCAGCATTTGCACTGGCGTTCATCTGATGATGACGGTCTTCAAAAACTGCCTGATCATGATTGCCTAGGACTGCAATCGCTTGCTTATTCGCAACCATTTCGCCAATTCGATCAATCAGGGCGCCAGGATCTGCGTTATAGCCAACAATGTCTCCTAAGAAAACCATGCGGGTAACGCCGAGCTCTTTAGCCTGCTCCATGCAGGCATCAAAAGCTTCTAAATTACTGTGTAGATCGGCAAAGAGCCCAATACGTTCTATCATCCTTTAATGATAGGACAAAAGCGTCTTTAGCAGAAGGGCTAATAGGGGCTAGCTTCGTTAAATGGTCTATTTTTAAAGCGCTTATGTACCCAATAGTATTCAGCCGGCCGAAGCCTAATTTCTTGTTCAAAAATATGGTTTAAGCGCGCGGTATCTGCCTCAGGGCTCTCGGTTGGAAAGTTCTCCAGTGGCTTGCTAATAGTGCAAACATACCCGGCCTCACTCGGCTTGAGGGTCGTGATCATCATGCAAACTTGTGCCCCAGTAATTTTGGCAAGGCGTGACACGGCTGTAATCGTATTAGTTTGAATATTGAAAAAGGGGACGAAGGCGGAGTCTTTGAGGCCTAAATCGATATCGGGTGCAATGATGATGAAGCTACCTTTGCGTATTTCACGAATGAGCGCAATGGAGTTTCCTTGGCGATCAATGGAGTTCCCCCCAAAGCGATTGCGCCACTCAATAATTTTTTGATTGAAGAAGGGGCTTTTCATTCTCTGAAAAAAGCCAGATGTGCGTGGCCAGCCTTTATCTTTTGCAAGCGCACTTAAGATAATGCTGCCTTCAATACCAATAAAATGCATATTGACTAAGATGCGGGGTTGTCTATCGCTGAGGTCTACTTCTGAGTGAACTTCAATCATGTCAGCAAGTTGTTTTTTAGTGCCGAGCCAAATAATACTTTTCTCAACCAAGCTACGACCGAGTAGTCGCCAGTGTTGTTTTCTGAGTTGATCAATTTTTTGCGCGCTAAGCTCCGGGAAGCAAAGCTCTAAATTTTTCTGAACTACACGATTACGATCGCTCGGGATATGTGCCGCTATCCAGCCCAGCGCATAGCCAATGGAGACTAAAGTCTTATAAGGAAGCGAAGCCAGAAATCTAAGGAGGGCTACCCCAGAGTAGTTTGAAAAGTTTTTAAACAAAACTGAGTTTATGCGTCGTAGCGAGATAAGGATTTAGCGTAGCGCACATGCATTTCTTCAGTGGAGCTGATGGACATACCTAAATCATTTACTAACCCAGTTTCGAGACGATAAGCCCAGCCGTGTACTGTCAGCTCTTGTCCTCTGGACCACGCGTCTTGGACGATGGTAGTCTCGCAAACATTCACAACTTGCTCGATGACATTGAGTTCACATAAGCGATCTTGTCGTTTAGGTGTTGGCATGACTTCGCCAAGATAGCGCTCATGTTTTTGGTGGACATCTTTCACGTGGCGCAACCAGTTATCAGCAAGCCCCACTCGCCTATCGGTGAGGGCGGCGTGAACGCCTGAGCAGCCATAGTGACCAACTACCAAAATATGTTTCACTTTTAATAGATCAATTGCAAACTGAATAACTGATAAACAGTTGAGGTCAGTATGAACAACGACATTCGCAACGTTGCGATGAACAAAGAGTTCGCCAGGCAGGAGGTTAACAATGTCGTTTGCTGGAACGCGACTGTCTGAGCACCCAATCCAGAGATACTCTGGCGCTTGTTGAGAAACTAGGCGCTTAAAGAAGTCGGCGTCTTTGGCAATCATTGCCTCTGCCCAATCTCGATTATTGGCAAATAGCTGGTCTAAGGCGCTGGAGTTCTTCATAATCATGGTTTGAGTTTAAAGTACTTTCATAATGCCTATTTGGTTAAAAGAAACTCCCGCTGGCATTGCGCTAAATTTGCATTGCCAGCCAGGCGCAAAACAGACCAAGGTGGTCGGTTTGCACGATGGTTGCCTGAAAATATCTCTACAGGCTCCAGCATTAGAAAACAGGGCCAATGAGATGCTTTTATCGTGGCTTTCAAAGCAATTGAGGGTGCCTCAAAAACAAATTCAGTTGCTATCAGGCCAAAACAGCCGCATCAAGCGGGTGGAAATCTGGGGCTCCATCACTCCAGAGCAAATTATTGAGGTATTGAGTCCTTAAGCATCACCAAAAGATGGCCCACAAAATTCCTAAAATCAGCACCCATTTACCGACGTAGTAAACGCTGCGGTGTTTGGCCTTCAGTTTTTTCGCCTGCGCCCTTAAGTGGTAGAAGTACTTAAAGAGAATGTTTACAAAACCCACTTTCTCGCCTTCAACATTCTGAGAAGATGCGGCGCTCATGACGTAACGCCCAAACCAACGGTTTAATAATTGCACCAACTTGGTATGGACTGGGCGTTCCACATCGCAAAATAAAACAATGCGTTGATGATCAGTTTCATTGGCGGCATAGTGAATATAGGTTTCATCAAACATGACTGGCTCGCCATCTTTCCAGTAATAACGCTCGCCATCGACATCAATAAAGCATTTTGGGTCATTGGGAGTTACCAGGCCAATGTGATAGCGCAGTGAGCCTGCATAAGGGTCGCGGTGACGTACCAGCGTTGCTCCGGGAGGCAATGAGGCAAACATGGCGGCCTTTACCGAGGGGATGGACTTTAAGAGCGCTACAGTTTTTGGGCACTGTATTTGTGCAGAAGGCATTTCTTTGCCATACCAATAAAGGTGGAAGCGTTTCCAGCCCGTCCGAAAAAAGGAGTTAAAGCCAATGTCGTTATATCCAGTTGCAACCGCTATGGCGCCATCCGCATTCAATGCGAGCGCTTCATCCCGGATGACCTCCCAATTGTCCTGAAGGATATGCATTTCAGGAAAGTCTTTAACAGGAATAAACGCACCAGCCTTTATTTTGGAAAAAAGGTAGAGCAGGCTATTAACGGGCGCCAGCAGGACTTGGTAGTCTGTTAGGGAGCGCACTAAGCCAAATCTCACCTTGCCCCTGAAATAGACATAAATGGCCGATACAACAAAGATCAGAAAGATGATGTGACGTAGTTCCATGGAATGTACCAATTAGCGTTAACGCTCGTATTTTAATTTGTATAGAACACCATTTCATGCCTATTTTTGTAATGAATATGCTCAAATGTTGATTGGGGTCAAAATAGGCCCTAGGGAATGCGCCCAATAGGGGTCGTAAGGATCGTTTGTTAAGGAAAATCACATGAATGGATTCGTAAAGTGGCTTTTAAGCCTGATATTGATTGGCTTGGCTGGTTTAGCGGCTTATACCTGGATCATGCTGAATTGGAGCTATGGCAGTGGTGAGCGCGCTGGTTATGTTCAGAAGTTTTCCAATCGAGGCTATATCTGCAAAACCTGGGAGGGTGAATTGGCCATGGTTTCGATGCCAGGCACGATGTCTGAAAAATTCCTCTTTACGGTGCGTGAAGATGCTGTAGCGCAAAAAATTAATGCCAATTTGGGTAAAAAGGTTGCGCTTAAATATGATCAGCACATTGGATTGCCTACAAGCTGTTTTGGTGATACGGAGTATTTTGTATCGGATGTGACAGTTTTAGAAGAGTAAAAAGCGGCAATATAAAAATTTGCTGTGACGCAGCTTTATTTTTGTAATTTTTTGTGGTTAAAATCATGTAAGCGCACTGTGCGCTGATATCAATATCTATAAGGAGCTTCACTTGAACAAAGCAGAACTAATCGCAGCTATTGCTGACGACGCTGAGATCTCAAAAGCCAAAGCTGAATTTGCATTAAATTCTGCTATTGAGCAAATCATTAAAGCTGTTACTAAAGGCGACTCAGT
>CANCBK010000110.1 GCA_947374315.1 Burkholderiaceae bacterium
CTTTTTGGGCGAAGAAATCCAGGTAAGCCTGGCGAATTTGGGAGACTTTCATGCGAATAATTATCGCATTGGCACTAGCCTAGGGCAAACGCTAGGTAAGAAGCCTTAAACCTGCCTTACAATCCCACAACATCAATAAAAATCGGCAGCTAAGTCGACAACAAGGAGAGCAACTTGAAAATTCGCAATCAACGGGATTTTGGGGCCGGAATCATGTACATGGTTATTGGCCTCTTTTTCGCCATCATGGCAACCCAGTACCCCATGGGAACTGCCGCCAAAATGGGTCCAGGCTATTTCCCATTCTTTCTAGGGATCCTCATGACTCTATTGGGCGTACTAGTATTACTACAGTCGCTCAATGCAAAAGCAGCCATTGAAAGCATTCCTAAATTCAATTGGCGCATCATTGCCCAAATTACTGGCTCTGTAGTCCTATACGGACTGCTTCTACCTCGTCTAGGCTTCTTGATTGCCGTGGTTGTTCTGGTATTAGTCTCAGCAAGCGCCAGCAAAGAATTTACTTGGAAGGGTTCATTAATTAATGCCGGCTTCCTCGTTGCGTTTACTTATTCAGTGTTTGTGTTGGGTCTGAAACTTCAGTTCCCACTCCTGCCTGTATTCCTACAACAATAACGAACCGGGACTCTGAAAAATGGATTTATTTGCTAACTTAGCTCTCGGTTTCGATACCGCGTTCACATTACAAAACCTGCTTTACTGCCTCATCGGCTGTATCTTGGGTACCCTAATTGGCGTTTTGCCAGGTCTTGGCCCGATCGCAACGATTGCGATGTTGTTGCCAGCTACCTATGCCCTCCCTCCAATTGCTGCCTTGATTATGTTGGCTGGTATTTACTACGGCTCACAATACGGTGGCTCCACAACAGCGATTCTCTTGAATATTCCAGGGGAGACGTCGTCGGTGGTGACGGCGATCGATGGGTATCAAATGGCCCGCAATGGTCGCGCTGGTGTTGCGCTCTTTACCGCTGGTATGGGTTCATTCTTTGCGGGTTGCGTAGCAACTTTAGTCTTGGCTGCTTTTGCCGCCCCACTCTCGCAGCTCGCGTTTAAGTTTGGTCCTGCCGAGTACTTCTCCTTAATGGTCTTAGGCTTAATTGGTGCAGTGGTTTTGGCATCAGGATCTTTGATCAAAGCGATTGGCATGATCATTTTGGGTCTCTTGATGGGCTTGATTGGCACTGACGTGAACTCAGGTGTTTCACGCTATGCGTTTGATATTCCTGAATTGAGTGACGGTATTGGCTTCGTTGCAGTAGCGATGGGCGTATTCGGTTTCGCAGAAATCATGGGCAACCTCGAGAAGACTGGCGAGGATGAGGGCTTCTTGAACAAGATGACCACAATGATTCCTACCAAGACTGACGTGAAGCGCATGATTCCATCAATCTTGCGCGGCACAACAATTGGCTCTATCTTGGGCATCTTGCCGGGTGGCGGTGCAGCTCTAGCAGCTTTTGGCGCTTACTCTGTTGAGAAGAAATCCTCTAAGTACAGCCATGAATTTGGTAAGGGTGCGATTGAGGGTGTTGCTGGTCCGGAAGCAGCTAACAATGCTGCTGCTCAAACCTCTTTCATCCCATTACTCACTTTGGGTATCCCACCAAATGCCGTGATGGCTTTGATGGTTGGCGCGATGACCATTCATAACATCCAACCAGGCCCACAAGTAATGACCAGCAACCCAGCCCTATTCTGGGGTCTGATTGCCTCCATGTGGATCGGTAACGTGATGTTGATCCTCTTGAACTTGCCTCTGATTGGTATCTGGGTCAAGCTCTTGAAGATTCCTTATCGCTTCCTTTACCCAGCTATTTTGGTGTTCTGCTGTATCGGCGTGTACACCGTAAATAACACCGTGTTTGACGTTTATGTAACAGCAGGTTTTGGCTTGATTGGTTACCTATTCTTCAAACTAGGTTGCGAACCTCCTCCATTGCTTCTGGGCTTCGTGCTTGGACCAATGATGGAAGAGAACTTCCGTCGTGCGCTATTGTTATCGCGCGGTGACTTCTCTACCTTCGTAACCCGCCCACTCTCCTTGGGTTTGCTGATCGCGGCAGCCCTCCTGGTCGTGATCGTGGCCCTGCCAGCAGTGAAGAAGACACGCGAAGAGGCGTTCGTAGAAGATTAATTCTTTCTCGCCCCTCCAGAAATGAGCCCGCAGCAGTTTGCGGGCTTTTTCTTTATGGGTCTCGGGGTTTTCTCTACAATGTGGCTATGTCCCAAGATAGCAAACCCCCTAAAGCAAATACTGGCGCTGTAGCCGAACCATCCAACTTCTTGCGTCAGATCATTGATCATGATTTGGCAAGCGGTGCTTTTTCTCAGCGTACGAATTTAGCGGGCGAACCCATTCCATCAATCATCACCCGTTTTCCACCCGAGCCAAATGGCTACTTACATATCGGCCATGCGAAAAGTATTTGCCTAAACTTCGGTTTAGCCGCTGATTACAACCATCAAGCTGGCGGTGCGCGCTGCAATATGCGCTTAGATGACACCAATCCCGTCAAAGAAGATGTGGAATACGCTGATAGTATTTTGGATGCAGTGAAATGGCTAGGCTTTGATTGGGGCACCAATCTGTATCACGCAAGCGACTACTTTGACAAACTCTATGAGTTTGCAGAGATCCTCATTCAGAATGGCAAAGCATATGTAGACAGCCAAAGTGCCGATGATATTCATACCAATCGCGGGAACTTTGGTCAAGCCGGAAAAAATAGCCCTTATCGCGATCGCAATCCAGAAGAAAATCTCCAGCTGTTCCGCGATATGCGTGACGGTAAGTTCAAAGATGGTGAGCACGTACTACGCCTAAAGATTGATATGGCTCACCCAAATATTGTGATGCGCGATCCCGTGGTTTACCGCATTCGCCATACTGATCATCACCGCACAGGCAGCAAATGGTGTATTTATCCCCTCTACGACTTCACACATTGCATCTCTGATGCGCTAGAGAATGTCTCCCACTCTATCTGTACGCTCGAGTTCGAGAACAATCGTCCGCTATATGACTGGATTGTGCATTCCCTAAAAGAGCTGGGCGTATTTAAAGATCCAGTACCGCATCAATATGAATTTGCACGTCTCAACCTAACCTACACCATCACCAGCAAGCGCAAGTTATTGCAGTTAGTTGAAGAAAAGCATGTTGAGGGCTGGGATGATCCACGGATGCCAACTATCGTCGGTATTCGTCGTCGCGGCTACACCCCAGAAAGCATTCGCTTGTTCTGCGAGCGCATTGGCGTCTCTAAAGCCGATAGCTGGATTGATATGAGCACGCTAGACCAAGCGCTACGCGATGATCTAGAAGCAAAAGCACCCCGCGCTACTGCAGTTTTAAAGCCACTCAAACTCGTTGTTGAAAATTTTGACGCCTCAGCAAAAGAGGCTTGCTCTGCTCCACGCCACCCCAATCATCCTGAATGGGGTAATCGTGAATTTAACTTCACGCGCGAACTGTGGATTGAAGCGGATGACTTCATGCAAGAACCGATTAAGGGATTTTTCAGGCTTTATCCGCCAATTGGCGATCAGCCCGGTAGTCGCGTACGTTTACGCCATGGCTTTGTAGTGGAGTGCACTGGTTTTGAAACTGATACTCAGGGCAATGTGACCCAAGTCAATGTGACCCACTTCCCTGATAGTAAGAGCGGTACGCCCGGCTCAAACAACTACAAGGTGAAGGGTAATATCCATTGGATCAGCGCTGCTGAGGCAATTCCAACCGAGGTTCGACTCTACGATCACCTCTTTAGCGACCCTCATCCAGATAGTGGCGATAAGAATTTCTTGGATGCAATCAATCCAAACTCCATGCAAACGATTGCTGCGTATTTAGAGCCGTGCATGAAGGATGCGAAAGCAGAAGATCGCTATCAGTTTGAGAGACACGGCTACTTTGTTGCTGACAAGAATGATTCCAAGCCTGGTAAGCCGGTATTTAATCGAACTGTGGGCCTTAAAGATTCTTGGAAATAGTCTTCAAAAAATGTCCTACGCTGGGATAGCGTAGCGGTGTTTTGAGTTCATGTAAACGAGTGTTAGTTACCCTGCGTGATTCACGCATAAATGACCAAAGCATCGGGCTAACGATTTTTTGCAGCTCGCTTCCAGGCAAACGAGTCGGTCTTTCCAACCCAAAAGCATCAGCCACTTCATCGAAATAATCACCCATTTTGGTTTCACCACCATCACAAGTGTTAATGATGCGCTGGGGTTTGCCGTGATAGACCGCCGCACATACCAGCCGCGCTAAATCATCACTGTGAATGTGATTGGAGTAAGCATCCTCTTCTGGCAGGAGCGCCGGGGTTTTTGCCTGCAGTCGGTCAATCGGTAGACGGTCAGCAGCATAAATTCCCGGAACACGCAGAATGGTTAAAGCCACTCCATGGGCAGGAGCCCATAAACGGAGTGCCCGCTCGGCATCCACCCTTCTTTTAGCCCGCTCACTTTGAGGGCTAACTGGGCTTACTTCACTTACCTTGCCGCCCTGATGGTCCCCATATACGCCTGTAGTACTGATATAGATGAGGCGCCTGACGGCACCGGAGCCTTGGGCTAAAATTCTAAGCAGGTTGCGGGTTCGGCAATCACGATTTCCACCATTTTGAGGTGGTGCCAGATGAATGACGGTTTGAGCTAAACCACTAAGGCGCCACAAGGACTCTGGATGATCCAGATTACCCAAAATAGGAATCGCGCCAACCTCCCTCAACTCCTGAAAGCGATTCTGTTGAGAAGTGAGTGCATAAACACGATGGCTTCGTGAAAGCTGTTTAGCCACCCGAAGACCAATATCTCCGCAGCCAATAATCAGGATTGAAGGTTTACCAAAAGATTGCATAAGTGACATCGTAACGATTTATTGAAAGGAATGAGAGTGTCTTATCAAGTCACGCTCAA